>CP102060.1:2490939-2802307 GCA_024579835.1 Clostridiaceae bacterium HFYG-1003 | reverse complement strand
GGAATACGCTGACTTTGGTCGCGCTGGTATTCTTCACGGAACCGCTGATTTTGATGTCAGTATCCTTGTAGTTTTTGTTGTGGCTGATTTTCACCTGGTCGGACCGGGTGCCGCCCAGGGTCTGGACATTGGGGGTGACGGAGCCGGAGCCGCCGGAACCTGAACCGGAACCGCTGCTGCCGGGAGAAGTATACCCTGGGGCTTTTTTGAGGTGCTTCATGTGGATATAGCCGTCCTTGCCCTGGTAGCTTACCTTGACGAAGTAGCCCCAGTCGTTCAGGACCGTGACTTCCGTTCCTTTGGGCAGGGTCGCCTTCGACTTGAAGTCCGTGTTGGGACCTGCCAGCAGCTTCACCGACTGTTTGGTGGACATGATATGGACGCCGCGGTAGCTGTCCTGCGAAGAGCCGGATCCTTGGGAGGAACCGCTGCCGGAGGTTGAGGAACTGCTTTTGGTATAATCGGTCAGATCTGATTTTTTCACCCAGCTGTAGGATTTGTTGTAGCGGACTTTATACCAGCCGTCCTTCAGATCGATGATCAGAAAATCGGTTCCCTCGGACACGGTGGTCCGGGTCTTGTATGAGGAACCGGCTCCCTGCTTCAGTACTGTCTGGCGTTTGGCGTACATATGGTAGCCATCGGACTGGATGGACTGGCCTTTGCCCGAATCAGACTGGCCTGCACCGGTTGAGGGTTTCTTCTCCGATGAGGAGTCCTTCTGATCGGATCGGTTTGCTGCCAGCGCCTTGTCAGCGGCTGACGTTCCGTAATCCGCCAGGTTTTTTTTATGGACATAGCCATAGCGTTTGTTGACATATACTTTCAGCCAGTCGCCCTTCCGGGAAATGATGAGAACATCGCTCCCGCCGGGGAGACTACCCAGCCTCCGGCTGTCAGCGGAAGCCTCTGACCGGAAATTGACTGTTCCTGGCGTGACCATATGGTAGCCGTCACTCTTCACAGACTGGGCGGAACTAGAAGTTTTTTTCGAAGTGGATTCCTTCGCGGACTGACTGGTTTCGGATTTGTTTCCAGTCTTGCTGTAGTCCCGGGCTGAACTGACTGGGATCCAGCCATAGCGTTTGTTGACGTAGATCTTATAGTAGGAGCCTTTTCGGTCGATAAGAAGGAAATCGGTTCCCGGTTTCAGCACCGTCAGTTTTTCCGAGGAAGAGGAAGCTGATGTTCGAAGGGTCACGGACTCCGCCGTAAACATGTGGTATCCGTCCGAGCGGACAGAAGAACCGGATTTCGGTGAGGCAGCGGCGGAAGATCCTGAACTTTGGGCCTTGGTCAGATACATCGTGCGGATATAGCCGGTCCGGTTGTTCCAACGCACTTTTGCCCAGGCGCCATTCTGATAGACGCCCAGGATATCGACGGCCTGACGGGAGGGTATTTTGACAATCAGCGTCTCATCATTGCGCATACCGCGGCGCATGCTCGTGGTCACGGTGGTTTTATAGACCGTCTGCGCGTAAACGATGCTCTTTTGCGGTTCGATCTGTGCGCCGACCAGGTACCCTGCACCGGAGACGGAACAAACAAGAGCCGTTTTCAATATGATTTCCTGTGCTCTTTTGTTAAACATCATATACTCCTCCTCATTATCGCTTCAATACTATACTAAAAGCAGTATTATGTTAATGTCAATTAATAAAATGACTGTTTCATAATTGATAACAATTCATCTTAATATTTTTAGCCCATTTTGGATGATAGAACGTAAATTCGAAAATCAAAAAATAGAGTAAAAAACGTCGTTTTAAGGATTTCTAGTTTTATAATGATTTTCTTCAAAGAATAACGTATTGCAAGGGTTTTAACCGTTTTGTTACTATTTGCATGACCATTCCCAGTATGTGGATAAAAGATCGCTAAGCTGGGATACAGGCCTGTTATAGCCGTTTTCCTTTCTGTATCAGGGTTAATTTTCATTATTTTAGCCCAAATTCAAAGCGTGAATCCAGTGTTTTCAACGGTTCATGGGAGTGGTTGACATAGTACCGGACAATTGTCTGAAATTTCTATCTAACAAGTTTATCCACAGTTTTTGTGGATAAGAGGAGATAATTGTTCATAACCTTTTATGAAATCGTTAGAGGCCACTTTTTTGAACAAAGTTATCCACAGGCCAGGGGTCAGAATTGTGGAACGTTTGTCCGGCTGCGGCTGTGGTAAAATGAAAGAAACGGGAAAAGGAGATATTATGTCCAGAGTCAGGCAGTTTTTCATGGATCTGGCAGCGCCGGTTCGACCGCTGAACGAAGTTTATTTGAAGCAATACCTGATAGAACCGGAACGGCAGGCCGTTGGACAACTGCGTCGAGCCGAGCTGTTGCACACCATTGCAACGGCACAGACGCTGGAACAGCTGCTCCCCGTCGATGTCATCGGAGAGCGGAAACGACAGCTGCTCCGCGCCGCCCTCCTGCATGATGTCGGCAAAATCCGCTACGGCGCCGGGCCGATCCAGAAAACACTGGTGGTTCTCCTGGCAGGCATTATTCGCCGCGTTCCGGCGGTGGCCGGTCATTGGAAAGCTTGGGACATCTATCAGCATCACCCCGAATACGGCTATGCCATGGTGACTGCCTGGGACAGCTTTGCGTCCGATCCGTTTCTGTACGACCTGATCCGCTTTCATCATGATCCCGAATTGTTTGAGCGGCGGTACGAAGCGAGGGAACGCGACCTTTTCCGATTATTCTGTCAGGCCGATGAAATGAACTAACCAGCACGATGAACCAAGAGAGGGACGAAAGATGGATTATGATGTAGTCATTCTGGGCGGCGGTCTCGCCGGCTGCAGTGTTGCCGCGGCACTTGCCCGCTATAATCTGAATATTGCTGTCATCGAGCGCAATTTCGACATTGCGGAAGATGTAGCCCAGTTCATTACAACCTTTGTAACCGATGGGACGGATGTCATGGATGATTCGGTCTATGAACTGCTCCGGGATTCCCATATTCCACTGCTGGAGTACAGCCGGAAAGGCAATTTCTACTACGAGAAAGAGCCATCCCTGTCGATTTATGACGAGAAGAAGGACTTTGAGGCCGCCCTGGAGAGGATCCACCGCCGGGGCATCCAGGGAGCCCGCCCGGTCAGCCGGGAAGAGGCCGCTGCCTGGACACCGCAAATCAAAGACAGCTATCAATGGATCATCCGCCATGAGAACACCGGTATTATTTCTCCCTATGACATGGCCACCGCTCTGGGAGAGATCGCCTCAGAAAATGGAGTCCGCATTCGCCTCGAAGAAGAAGTAACCGCCATCGAACGAATCGCCCATGACGAGGTTCGGGTTACCACGAATAAATCCAAATATACCTGCCGGGTAGTGGTCATCACGGCGTTCAACGATCTGTACCTGGGCGGCGGGGAATACCGCCGGGCCACGCGGGATGTCCCGCTGCAGACGATGCTGCTGGAGAAAAATTACCAACAGGATATCGGGCTCATGCTGAACGTATTTCATGCTGACGGCCATGCTTCCTCCATCATGCCGACTTTTTCAGGAAAGGCAGTGGCTGCCATTGAAGCCTCCCAACGCATGGATTACAAGGGCGTCAAGCACCGGGTGGAAGAGCTCATCGGACCGTTTCCCTCCGAGCGTGTGGACCTGTTAACCGTCAATAATTACTATGATGTGCCCATCGTTATCAGTGATCTGCTGGAAGAAAAAGGCTACATTAACCTGGAGGTTAAGAACCATCAACTGCCTGCTCTGCTGCCCCGGGTCACACAGATTGTGTCGGACCTGGTGGTCAGCAATTTCAAGACAGCTGAGAATCCGGACTATGTATTCAAACGGCGGGATTATTTCCGGTTCCGCGATCTGTCGGACAAGGAACGCAATGAAGCCATTGCCTTTGATCCCCGCTTTGGCCATATGATCTGCACCTGTTCCCAGGTGACGGAAGGGGAAATCGTCAACTCCATCCGGCGACCGCTGGGAGCCCGAACTGTGGAAGGGGTCAAGCGCCGCACCGGCATTTCCTTCGGCAGTTGCCAGGGATCTTACTGCATGAACCGGATCCTGAAAATTCTGGCCAAAGAACTGGACAAAAAGCCCGAGGAAATTCTCAATGACTCCAAGGAATCGCGCATTCTGACTGCCCGAATCAAAGAATTCGAAAGCATATAGGAGGTCTGGTCATGAAAGCCTATTTTACATCCCTCATTCGCTGCAAGGACTCCGGACGAATTGAAGTGGTGCCGGTGAAAAGCACCCAACCAGTGGAGATGGAAATGTTCCTGCCGATTTCCCGGGTCCTCTCCCGCATTTATGTTGGAAAGCCCGTCCGCCGGGGCGACGTGATCTGCCTCAATGTACTCAACCAGGGCATTAACATTGTCGCCACCAAGACCGTTGAGTAGTCCTGTTCCGTAGAATCAGAATCTGATCCAGGCTGAATCCGGTCAAACACCAGTTACCACAAACCAGCTCAGAAGAGCGCTCCTCCGATAATAAGATCGGACCAGACAGAACCAAAGAGCATAACAGACCTCTGCCCAGAAGTGACAAAACAGACAGATCAACAGACTGGCAGACTGCATTGGGTTGATACAGACCGAAACAGCCAGAGACAGACCGAGTGCACTAAACGGACCGGACCAGCCCGAAACAAACCGAGAAAGCTGATAATACACAGAGGATCAGAACCATTCATGGATGAAGCATCTGTCATGGATGAAGCATCTGTCAAAGAAGTAAAAAGAATTTATCATAACAACGCTGTGAGGAGATGGTCATATGCCACAGGACAAGCTGAAGCTGAACGTTCGCCAGACCCTGCTGATCGGATTGGGATTTTTTGCCAGCTCATTGTTATGGAGCCTGTACAACAGTTTCGTACCCTTGATTCTTCAGGACTTCATTGCCTCCACCGCCACCGTCGGTCTGATCATGACCATCGACAACGTCTTCGGGGTGATTTTTCAGCCGTATTTCGGTGCCAGAAGCGACAAAACCCGCACCCGGTTCGGCCGGCGCATGCCCTATATCCTGATTGGCGCACCGATCTGCGCCGTGCTGTTCGCCTTCATTCCTCAGATGAAAGTGCTATGGCTTCTGATGCTGGTTATTATTATCTTTAATTTCATCATGTCCATCTGGCGGGCTCCCATGATTGCATTGATGCCGGATTTGACACCGGACCCCCTGCGCAGCAAGGCCAACGGACTGATTAATCTGATGGGCGGCGCTGCCTCCATCATCGCCTTTCTGGTGGGGGGACGCATCGCCCACAGCTACGGCCGCGGCGCCACTTTCCTTATGGGGTCCGTCATCATGCTGCTGGCCGTTGGCCTGCTCTTTGTCCTGATCAAGGAAAACCGGCTCAATCCCAGACTGATGACTCCGCCGGATACCCAGGAGGAATCTGGTGATCAGTCATTCTTTGGACTGGGGGGCTTCCGCAAGCTGTCGTCCGATTCCCGGCGCAGCCTGTTCTTTCTGCTTCTGGCGATTTTTTTCTGGTTTTGTGCCTACAACGCGGTGGAAACCTTCTTCACCAGCTATGCCACGACGGTCCTGGGACAGAGTGAGGGACAGGCAGCCATGCTGCTGGCATTTTTCTCCGTTTCCTTTGTCATTTTCGCCGTACCCTCGGGGATCATTGCCGACCGGATCGGCCGGCGCCGAACCATCCTCCTGGGCCTGGTCGGCCTAGTGGCGGTGTTCATTCCGCTTCTGTTTGTGGAATCATTATGGGGCATCCGGGCGCTGCTGCTTCTGGGCGGTATGTTCTGGGCCGGCATTAACATCAATTCCCTGCCCATGGTGCTGGAGATGGCGGGAGAGAATGAACTGGGAACATTCACCGGTTACTACTATTTCTTTTCCTTCTCTGCATCCATTGCCAGCCCCATCCTGTTCGGACTGGTCCGGGACCTGTCCGGCAGCTTCCGCTCCCTGTTTGTTTACGCGCCCATTGCCTTCGCGCTGGCGCTTCTGGCGATTCTGCAGGTGACGCACGCCTGGGAGAAAAAAACGCAGCCCGGAGATTCAGGAAACCAGTAAGTCACCCGGCACTCATTCCAGGAAGAACAGCCTCTGACCGATCACTGGACTGGATGAATCAGGCAGCGAAAAGACCGCTTCGGCGGTCTTTTGCTTTGATCCAATTGGTTTCGTCAAATCGAACGGCAATTTTTGAGCATTTCATCGCCGAGCACCGATGAATGGTGATAAAACGTGAAATAAACCCCGGGTTTGATTTCCTTCTTTCTATTTGAAGCAGAAAGTGATATCATCGTAATGATAAATCTTTAAAAAGGTTCTCGAGAAACCGTAAGATAACAAATGGGATAACTGTGCGATCTTGCGGCGAGCAGGATTTTTTTATTGCAAAAAATTGGAGGTATTATTCATGACCAACAAGGTACACGGCTATCTGCCGGATGAGACGCCAAGGCCCCTGGAATTATTATTCTTTGCACTCCAACAAATCATCGTCATGTTCCCCGCGACGGTTCTGGTCGCTCTGCTGACCGGATTCAACGTATCCACCACCATCTTCGCCTCAGGGCTGGCAACGCTTTGCTTTATCCTGGTGACCGGACGCAAGATTCCGCTCTACTACGGTTCCAGCTTCTCCTACATCGCGGCCATTACCTCCATTACCATGGGATCAACCTATGCCCATCTGCCCATGAATGAAAGAATCTCCATTGCTCAGTTCGGTATCATGATGTCCGGATTCGTGTCGATCATTGCCGGTTTCATCATCCGCCGGTACGGCCGTAAGCTCATTGATCGCCTGCTGCCCGCCAGCGTCACCGGACCCATTGCCATCATCATCGGTCTGTCCCTGGCTGGTTCGGCTATGTCCAACGCCACCGCTGTGCCGGCCTCCGTGGATCCCGCCTGGGGAATGAACTGGGCCTGGGTGATCGCCATCGCGACCCTGCTCTCCACCATCCTTTACTCAGTTTATCTGAAGGGACGATTCAGCCAGCTGCCGATCCTGTTCGGACTCCTGACCGGCTATGGCGTTGCCATCATCGTTCAGATGGTTACGAAAATTCCGTTCATCAGCTTTGATACCATTCAGGGAGCCATGCTTCAGCTGCCGGTCATCACGCTGCCCAAGCCGACCTTTGTTGCAGTGGCTGCTATTATGCCCATCGCGCTGGCCACCATCCCGGAATCGACGGCCCACATCTTCCAGCTGCACATCTATGTCAACAATCTGGCAAAGAAGAAGGGTTCCACCAAGGTCTACGACCTGGAGAACCGCCTGGGCGACAACCTCATCGGTGACGGAATCGGCGACATCGTTTCCGCAGCCATCGGCGGACCGGCCGGCACCAACTATGGCGAAAACATTTCCGCCATGGCCATTTCCAAGAACTTCTCAGTCAACGTGCTGATTACGGCGGCAATCCTGACCATGGTGATCTCCAGCTTCACCCCCCTGGTCAACGCGGTCTATTCCATTCCGGCAGCCGTCATCGGCGGACTGTCCATCTACCTGTTCGGTGTCATTGCCGCTCAGGGAATCGCCATCATCATTGAGAAGCAGGTGGATATGTTCAGCTCCAAGAATCTTGCGATCATCTCCGTGATCCTCATCATTGGCCTGGGCGGCAGCTTCTACTTCCCGGAATCCATGATTCCATTCTTCGGCGTGCGTTTCCCGGCCATTGCCACCGCCGCCATCGTCGGAATTCTCCTCAACCTCCTGCTGAGCCTCGGCAATCAGGAAGAACCCGTTATCGTCGATGAGGATGTCGATCTGGCATAGTCCGATCAAGCAACAGACTTTAACCACCAAAGATTCACTGAATGAAACATCCGTCAGATGCGAGTCTGACTGGTCAATAACAACAGAGATCAGAAACTCCCTGCCAGGCAGAGCGAACAGCTCGGATTGCCCGACAGGGAGTTTTGTCATGAACGGATTCAGGCGGAGGGCAGGATATGAACCGGAAAGGAAGCGCACCGGTTGGTGATCAAAAATAGTACTTCCCCCGGGATACAGCATCACGCAGGCTGAAAATTTGGTACAATTTCAGAGAACAAACCAGGCGATACTTCGGTTCAGAGCGATGGTTGAAGCAGATGTCAGTGAATGCCGAGATTTCAGGATGTCCTGATGACAATATTTCAGGTCATCAGGGGGAAGCATCCCGCTGACGCTGGCTTCGCTCCCCGAAGGAAAGGAACCATTATGAATCAAATCAGACCACGCCTCCTCATTGCCGGAACCGGCAGCGGGAGCGGAAAAACGACGATGACCTCAGCCATTCTGTCTGCCCTGAAGCTGCTGGGCAAATCACCCATTGCCTTCAAGTGCGGTCCCGATTTCATCGATCCCATGTTTCACCGGGAGGTCACGGGGATTCCCTGCCGCAATCTGGATCTGTTTCTGATGAAGGAAGCCACGGTCCGATCCACCTTGCATAATCACGGTCAGTCCTTTGATCTGTCATTGATTGAGGGGGTGATGGGGCTCTATGACGGCATTGATGATGAGGGAACAGCTTCTGCCAATGCCGTGTCCCTGGTCACGGGCACGCCGGTGCTCCTGGTGGTCAATGTCCATGGAAAAGGTTTGTCCGTCTGTGCCGAAATCTTTGGCTTTCTGAAGTTCATGCCCAACCGGGTGCAGGGCATTCTGCTCAACCACTGCCCGGATGGCCTGGTGGCGTATTACCGGTCGATGATCCAGGAGCGTCTGGAGCTGCCGGTGGTGGGCGCGCTGCCCGCCATTCCGGAAGCGGAGATCGGATCCCGTCACTTGGGCCTGATCACAGCGGCGGAGATCAGCGATCTCCGCCAGAAGCTGGACCGCCTGGGGCAGGCGGCCTTACAGGGAGTCAACTGGGATCTTTTCTTTGCGATTGCCGCCGGAGCGGACCGCTTAGACCCCCTGGACTCACCGCCTGAAACGGAGCCGATCCTGCCGGAGGGAAGGGATCGAAGCGGAGTCGGATCCGGCACCACGAATGCGGCCGGAGACGATCCAGTATCCGCTGAGGGGGACCGACCGCTGCGGATCGGCATTTCCAGGGATGAAGCCTTCTGCTTCTACTATCAGGACAACCTGGACCTCCTTGAAACCATGGGAGCCCAGCTGGTGTTTTTCTCCCCGCTGCACGAACCGGCTCTGCCGGACCATCTGGATGGCCTGATCCTGTGGGGCGGCTATCCGGAACTGCATGCCCGGACTCTGTCCGAAAATCAGGGGATGCTCCAAGCCCTCCGGACAGGCTCACAGTCGGGGCTGCCAATCTATGCCGAGTGCGGCGGCTTTATGGTGCTGCACAAAGCCATCCGGACACCATCGGGAGAGGAGTACCCGATGGCGGGCGTTTTCCCCGGAATCACCCGGATGACCGATTCGCTCCAGGATTTCGGATATGCCAGGCTGACCGCCAACGCAGACAATCTGCTCCTGCCCCGGGGAGCCGTCATCCCGGCGCACAGCTTCCATCACTCCGTCAGTGACGATCCCGGCGACTGCTTCACCGCCGTTAAAGCCGGCAGCGGCAGATCCTATCCGGCCTTCCGCCAGACCAGGCAAACCCTGGCGGGTTACCCGCACCTGCTTTGGTCCGATAATCCGGAAGCGGTGAGCCGGTTTCTGGCGGCCTGCCGGGTCTATCAGACCGAGCAGGCGCCATTCAGGGCTTCGGCCGCAGCGACAGCCGCAGCTCATTCTCATTCTTGAGCGGAGCAATCAGGAAGGAATTGAGATAATGCCAGAACCGCAGGTGACGCCCTTTTTCTTCCCACAGGCGATAGCCCTGGTGACGCTGCGGATCCTGCAGCAGCAGATGCAGGGTTCCGGAGAAATAGGCCCGGGTCACTTCCGCCGCGAATTCAGCCATTCGAATCACCTCCGGTTCGCTGAGGGAAGGATCCTGGAGCAGATCAGCACCGGTCTTCAGCGCTGAAATCCCGTAAAAGTACTGACTGGAGAAAGCCTCAAAATCCATCAGATTAGGGTCATTCACTCTCTGGCCGGCGGCCCAGCCGGACACGTTCAGCGATTCGGTCCGGTACTGCAGGACCAGTTCCTCATCAATGGTCACATGAGCCATCAAATGAGGAAACGCCGACAACGCCCCGGTGGCAGTTTCGTTGAGACCCTCCGGAGTCAGAGCCAGGTGCTGCAGATGGATATGACCGGACAGATTCAGCCGGATCCGATACTTATCGAGAACCTGCATCAGCTCCAGATGGTTGTCGATGATGAATCCCCTGGTGAACTTTTCATTATGGACCAGAATATTTTGATGGGTCGCCGTCAGAATGGTTTCGCCCTGAGCGGAAGCTTCCCCCAGGGACCGGTCCAGCCATTCCAGCGTTGCCGGAGAAATCCTGCCCGGTGCCAGGCGGGTGTTGGTATCAATCAAAGCCAGCCGCAGCCCGTCATTCAGTTCCAGGATACAGCTGAAGGAAGCCGGATCCCGCCAGCGGGCACGGTCATAGCCGAAGGCCCGGTACAGTTCCAGGAATTCTGGCTCACTGATGGACGGCGCCGACCGGATGCTTCCCTTCAGGAATGCGGCCGCCGAAGCGATGGCGATATCGTGATTCCCGGGAATCAGCGCTACCGGAATTCCCCCGGACTGAATCCGGTGCAGCTGTTCCACCACATCCAGATGGCTCTCCAATTCCCCGTTGAAAGTCAGATCGCCGCTGATGACCAATAGATCCGGTTTCTGGCGAAGCACATACCAGGTGAACGCCTCCACGATTTCCGCTGAATAGGGCAGAACTTTGCCGTCACCCTGCAGACTGACGCGATGCAGGGCATCGCCTTTGTCATGGAGACGGGCGGACAGCAGATGCAGATCGGCAACGTGAAGAATGTTGAGAGGCAATTTATAATTCATGAAAGTCTTCCTTTTTTGAGCAAACTGGAACAGCAGTCCGGCCCGTTACTTCCGGGCGAACGCCGGAGCTGTTGAACCAAGCGGTCCGGCCAACGCCGCTATCTGAGGGAAGGGTGCGAAATTAAGCGGGATGTTCCTGCTTCAAGAATACCATATGCGCCGGATTCGATGTATAGTAGGGGTATAGAAGACAAGACTTTGAGCCGGAAGACCAGCACCCGAACCACACTGCACAAGGGAGGATGTCCCATGTCAAAATCCGAGCGCAGAACCTCTCTCCTGATCGGAGCCGCCATGACTCTGATCGCGGGAATCTACCTCAAAACCCTGAATGAGATCCGAAAAGAAATCACCCAGACCCACCCGGCAGCCGAAACCAACGACCAGGGCAAGCCACTGGAAACTCAGACCCCGCCGCAGTCTGACGGGCAGGAGGACCTGTGGTAAACACTCCGTCCGGTTCCCTCTCACCCTGATGTGTTCCATGATTTCAGATCTTAAGCCAGAACTTACGCCAGAACTTGAGTCATAACATAGTTCAGACAAAAAAACGACCTGTTCCGGTCCATGTCAGTCCGGAACAGGTCGTTTTCATTGCAGGTTCTCTTCGTCAGTACGTCCTGGGTGAAGGGTACCGTGGATACTGAGTGGTGAAGTGATGGGCTACTTTTCTGACGGATCCTGGATTCGGGATATGAACAGGGGGAGTCCCTGGTACTCGATGACCAGGAGGTAGGGGCGATCCAGGGTGAACTCAATCTTATTGTCCCCGGGGAGGGAGGTTTTGCCGACGCCGATTTCAGTGACGGCAGCGGCCTTGAAGCCTTTTTCATCCAGCTGCAGTTTGGTTTTCTGCTTGATTTCGGTGACGGAAGCCGTCACGCCGCTGAGCATGTTCGACAGGTCCGCGGACAGGAACATGTTGGTGTAGCCTTTGTCGATCAGGAGTTTCTTCAGGGACAGGTTCTCGCCATTGATATCCAGGGCGGGAGCCTTGAAATCCACCAGGGCCGGGGACCCTTCGGACAGAATCGAGGCCAGCTCTGGAATCAGATCCAGCGGTTCGGCTTCTCCCCTGGGCAGGAGGAACCAGACCCGGATGCCCTGTTCGCCGGGGAAGGCGACCGCCTGGGCTTTGGCATGATCCACATAGTCCGTCCCATCGGCCAGTCGGCCCACAAAGGGAACCTGGACGTCACCGGAGGGAGCGTGGAAGGTCTGATTTTGAAGCTTCTGGAAAGGAACCAGCCACAGATCGGTCAGGTAGAGCACGTTATAGATATTGAGAATGGCAGAGCCATCGGTCTCAAAGGTCGCTTCATAATCCTCCATGAACCGGTCCGTCTTGTCACTGACCCATTGCCGGATGATTTCCTTGGTTTCTTCTTCTTTGGTGAAGTCGACCTGAGCGGTTTCCGCGCTCCAGACGGAGGCGGCGGTTTCGAAATACTGGGATTTGATGTTGGCAGCATAGCGTGAATCGAAAAAGATTCCGTTGGTCAGGCGTATGCCGTACTTGGAATCATCCGGCTTGTCCCGGAGCAATTTCGATGCCGTCATGAAATTGAGACTTCTGCTCAGGTCCGGAATGACCTTCGAGGAATCAAAACCAGCCGGCAGCTTCATCAGGCGGTTCAGTTCCGCCAGCGTTTCCCCGGCCGCGCCTTCCCGCAGAACACCCAAGGCCGTCCACAGGGACAGCGGGGAAAAGATCTGATTTTTCTTCTCCGAGACCGCGAAATAGGCCGGGGTAATTTCCTCCGCCAGCTCATACAGACTGGAGCGGATCTCGGAAGGGACCTCAACCGCAGTTCGGGCTGAATTCACCGGAACCTGCTTTAAGAACACCGAAGCCGGCGTGACCGGCGCACAGCCGGCCAGCAGGGACAGCCCCAGAATCAATGGAATGGTGGATCGTTTCATCTGGATTCCTCCGTTTTCAAACGTGGTGAGTGAGGCTATGGTTCTGACGGCTGTTTGATCTGAGCGACAAACAGAGGCAGGCCCTGGTATTCAATGACGATGAGATAGGGCCGGTCGACGGTGATTTCCAGGGGCGGATCCGGCGGTGCCGAGGTATCAATGCTGATCTGGGTGACCGCAGCGGCCTTGAAGCCTTTTTCATCCATCTGCAGCCGGGTCTTCTGCTTGATATCCGATACTTCGCCATAGATACCGTCCAGCATGCGGGACAGATCCGCTTCTTGGAACATTTTGGTATAGCCTTTGGCCTGGAGCAGGTCTTTCAGGGACAGGTTCTCCCCGTCCAGATCCAGGAGCGGAGCCTTGAAGTGGAGGTAAGTCTGCTCTCCGCCCGCCAGAATTTCATCCAGGTCGGCCACCAGATCCACCGGTGGCAGCCCGTTCTTCGGCAGCAGGAACCAGACCCGGATGCCCTGCTCGCCGCGGAAGGCGACAGCCTGAGCTCTGGCGTGATCGACGTAGTGGGCATCCTCGGCCAGGCGTCCCATGAACGGCACCGACACATCGCCGGAAGGCGCATGGAAGGTCTGATTCTGGAGCTTCTGGAAGGGCATCAGCCATAAGTCCTTGAGAAACAGCACATTGTAGATATTGAGGATGGCGGATCCGTCGGTGGCAAAGCTCGCTTCGTAGTTCGGGATGAACTCCTGGGTCTTGTCACTGACCCACTGCCGGATGATTTCCTTGGTTTCGGCCGCTTTGGTAAAGTCAACTCGGGCCGTTTCCGTGCCCCAGACCGAGGCAGCCGTTTCCAGGTAGGCGGAGCGGATCTTGGCGGCATAGCGCTGGTCGAAGAAAATGCCGTTGGTCAGAAGGATGCCGTACCGGGAATCATCCGGCTTGTCTTTGGGCAATTTCGAAGCTGTCATGAAATTTAAGCTTTTGGACAAATCCGGGATCACTTTCGAGGAGTCAAAGGCCGCCGACAGCTTCATCAGACGGTCGAGCTCCGCCAGGGTTTCTCCGGCTGCGCCTTCCCGCAGAACCCCCAGGGCGGTCCACAGGGACAACGGGGAAAAGATCTGATTCTGCTTCGCGGATTCCCTGAAATAGGCTGGGGTAATTTCCCTGGTCAGGGCAAAGATGCTGGCGTGAATCTCCGCTGGGACCTGAACGGTCGGGGCGGAATCATTGACCGGGACTTTTTTCAAAAAGGCCGAAGCCGGGCTCTGCGGCGCGCAGCCCGCCAGCAGCGACAGTCCGAGAATCAGTGGGATGATCGGTCGCTTCATAAGAATTCCTCCGTTTCAGGCGAGGCGGTTGCCGTTATTTTTCTGACGGCTGTTTGATCTGAGCAATGAACAGAGGCAGGCCCTGGTACTCAATGACGATAAGATAGGGCCGGTCAGCGATGAATTCAACCGGGGGATCGGCCGGTCCGGAGGTCTCCAGAATGCCAATTTCGGTGACGGCCGCAGCCTTGAAGCCCTTTTCGTCCATCTGCAGTTTCGTCTTCTGCTTGATCTCGGAGACCTCCGCGTTGACTCCGTCCAGCATGCGGGACAGATCCGCCGAATGGAACATTTTGGTATAGCCCTTGGCTTCCAGCAGGTCCTTCAGCGACAGATTCTCTCCGTCCAGATCCAGGACCGGTGCCTTGAAGTTGACATAGGTCGGCGCTCCGCCGGCCAGAATGCCATCCAGGTCAGCCACCAGGTCCACCGGCTGCAATTCGTTCTTCGGCAGCATGAACCAGACGCGAATGCCCTGTTCTCCGGGGAAAGCGACAGCCTGGGCTTTGGAATGATCGACATAGTGAGCGCCTTCGGCAAGACGGCCCATGAACGGCACCGAAACATCGCCGGTCGGAGCGTGGAAGGTCTGATTCTCCAGTTTCTGGAAAGGCTCCAGCCACAGGTCCTTCAGGAACAGGACATTGTAGATATTGAGGATGGCGGAACCATCCGTGGCGAAGGTGGCGTCATAATCCGCGATGAACTGCTCGGTCTTGTCACTGACCCACTGGCGGATAAGCGATTTGGTTTCGGTTTCTTTGGTAAAGTCAACATGGGCCGTTTCCGTACCCCAGACCGAGGCTGCCGTCTCAAAAAAACTGGAGCGGATGTTTTTGGCAAAGCGTTGGTCAAAGAAAATCCCATTCGTTAAAAGGACGCCGTACTTGGAATCATCCGGTTTGGCCTTGGGCAGTTTCGAAGCCGTCATGAAATTGAGGCTTTTGGACAAGTCCGGGATCACCTTGGAAGAGTCAAAGTCCGCGGACAGCTTCATCAGTTGGTCCAGCTCCGTCCGCGTTTCACCGGCTGCGCCTTCCCGCAGAACACCCAGCGCCGTCCACAGGGACAGTGGGGAAAAGATCTGGTTCTGCTTCTTGGATTCGCTGAAGTACGCCGGGGTAATCTCCTTGGCCAGCGCAAAGATGCTGGCGTGGATGTCCGACGGGACCTGGACAGTGGTGGCCGTTGGACTGACCGCAACTTTCTTCAAAAAGGCCGAAGCCGGGGCAGCCGGAGCACAGCCGGCCAGAATTGACAGACTCAGGACGAAAGGGGCGGCTTTTTTTATCATGTCAGGTTCCTCCCTGTACGGTTTTTCTATTGGATCCCTTGGGATCCCGTACTTTATTCTTACGCTTTTTCCGGGAGAAAAGGGTTACAATGTAGTTAATCAAAGGGAACAGGGAGGAGACCAGGCATGGCAGTCATTGAGGTAAGCCGGGTGTATGAGGAGATTGCAGCGGGCAGGCGGATTCTGGTAGACCGGCTCTGGCCCAGAGGGAAACGCAAGGAGGATCTTGAGCTGACCGACTGGGCCAAAGCAGTGGCGCCATCCACGGAACTGCGCCGGACCTTTGCCCATGATCCCGAGACCTTTCCCCGGTTCCGGGAAGCCTACCTGGAGGAGTTGAACGCAAACCCTGCGGCGGCGGACTTTCTGGAGCAGATGGCAATTTATCTGGCGGATGGGCCCGTGGTGTTTCTCTATGCCGCCAAGTCCCGGGAATATAACCATGCCCTGGTGTTGCGGGACTGGGTGCTCTCCCGCCAGGAGGAAGCAGCCGGAGCGGAACCCGCCGGGACGAAACCAGCCGGACCGAAACCAGCCGGACCGAAACCACCGGCCAGTCAAAAAAATAACAGGTAATTTCAAAAAAACAAAACGAAGGCGGACTCAAACCAAAAATGTATTAAAGCCCGCCGGTTTTTGTTGTAAATATGATGTTTCACGAACCGCGGGGGTGAGCTCACGGTTTGTCTTTTTGAATGCCCCTCGGTAAGATAGAAGGGATTGTATTCAGGACGGAGGAAATGCTATGGAAGAACTCAAAAAAACATTCGATCTGACCCAAGCGATGGATCAGGGACTGACCGACGCGCTTGCCTATGGATCCGGTTATCTGGGACAGGGCAAAGTGGCTGATTATATCCCGGCCCTGGCTGGAGCCCCCGCTGACCATTTGGGCATCTGCGTTCTCACCCGGGATGGGGAGTTCCACTGCCGCGGCCACTGGGATCAGATGTTCACCATGCAGAGCATTTCCAAGGCCCTGCTCCTGATCTACGCCCTGCTTGAATTGGGTCATGAGAAAGTCTTCTCCCGGGTTGGCGTGGAACCGACCGGCGATTCCTTCAACTCCATCGTCAAGCTGGAAACCAAGGGGCACCATCCTCTGAATCCCTTCATCAATGCCGGCGCCATCGCGACGATGGGGCTGATCCTGGAGGAGGGCAGAACCTTCGTCCAGTTCATGGAATTCCTCGAAGGCCTGGCCCGCCGCCCCCTGACCATTGATGAGACGGTGTACCGGTCGGAAAAGGAAACCGGTGACCTGAACCGGTCTCTGGCCTATTTCATGAAATCCGACCAGGTCATTCAGGGCGATGTGGAAGCGACCCTGGATGCCTACTTCCGGATGTGCTCCATCCTGGTCAATACCAGGGATCTGGCCCGGTTTGGCATGATCCTGGCCAATGACGGGCAGGATCCGCTCACCGGAGAGCCGATTCTCAGCGCTTATTATGCCACTCTGGTCAAAACACTCATGGTCACCTGTGGCATGTATGACAGTTCCGGGGAATTTGCCATTAAAGTCGGCATGCCGGCCAAAAGCGGCGTGGGCGGAGGCATTCTCGCCCTGGTACAGGGCAAGGCCGGCCTGGGGGTCTACAGTCCCGCCCTGGATGAGAAGGGCAACAGTCTGTGCGGCATCAAGACCCTGGAATACCTGTCCCAGGCCCTGGATCTGCATTATTTCAAAGGAAATCAGTAGTTACCCCACCGAGCGACACGCCAGGAGACCCTGCAGGGCAGAGTCTCCTGGCTTTTTTAAGTTCCGCTGTCAGTACGGACTGCCGCCAATTCGGTCCGATTCCTGCACGGCAAGGCCGGGCGGTACAGGATTGAAGGGGTGGTGCTGGCGAAGGGGAGCCAGGGGACCTGGGATTCAGTTCATTCGGCGGTAACATCTGCTCCTTACAATGGTACTATCATTTCGACTGATAAGGAGGAAGCCATGACTCAACAGCATACCAACCGACTGATCGGCGAAGCCTCGCCGTATCTATTGCAGCATGCCCACAATCACGTGGACTGGTACCCCTGGGGCGAGGAAGCGCTCGGGCGGGCCCGGCGGGAGAATAAGCCAATTTTTCTGTCGGTAGGTTATTCCACCTGCCACTGGTGTCACGTCATGGAGCGGGAATCCTTTGAAAACGAGGAAATTGCCCGACTGTTGAACGAGCACTTCATTGCCGTCAAAGTGGACCGGGAGGAGCGCCCGGATCTGGATCACCTGTACATGAGCTTTACCCAGGCCTTGACCGGGCAGGGCGGCTGGCCGATGAACGTCTTTCTGACGCCCGGGCTGGCGCCGTTTTATGCCGCTACCTACATCCCGCCGCAGGCCACGGTCTGGTCCCCCGGATTCCCTCAGATACTGACCGGGATTCAGGAGGTCTATCACGGGAATCCTGCCGCTGTGGAACAGATTACGGAGCAGGTGCTCACCCAGGTTCAAACCATCCGGAGCCGGCAGCGGGAGGACCGCCGCAGCCTGGACCCCGACCTGGCCGAACAGCTGGTGGAGACCCTGCGCCTGCGCTATGATCCGGTTCATCCTGGCTTTGGCACCAAACCCAAGTTTCCTGCCCCACACAACCTGCTGTTCCTTTTGAATCAGCCGGATGTCCAGACCGGGGCAGATCAGGCGGATCCCTCTGACGAACCAGGACCCCTGGAAATGGCGTTTGCCACCCTGGAAAGCATGTACCGCGGCGGAATCTATGATCATGTCGGAGGCGGCATCAGCCGCTACAGTGTGGATGAGGCCTGGCTGGTGCCACATTTTGAGAAGATGCTCTATGACAATGCCTTTCTGATGGAAGTGGCGGCCAGAGCCTGGCAGAGGCAGCCGTTGCCCCTGTTTCGAACGATCTATGACCGGACCCTGGAGTATATAATGAGTGATCTCCAGTCGGAAGACGGACTCTTTTGCGCCGCCGAGGATGCCGATTCAGAAGGGGTGGAAGGCAAATTCTATGTCTTTTGCGAAGCTGAGATCGATCAGATCGCGGGCGATGCGGCAGAGCCTTTCAAAGCTGTCTTCGGGGTGACGGCAAAGGGAAACTTTGAAGGCGGGAACATCCTGAATCTGATTGCTGCCGAGTTGTCGGTGCGGGATTCCGAAGAACAGGTCTGGCGGCCGCTGCTCAATCAGCTGAAAGCCTGGCGGGATCAGCGGATCCGGCCCCTGCGGGATGATAAAATCCTGTTTTCCTGGAACGCCATGGTCGTCCGGGCCCTGGCCGTCGGCTCCCAGGCTTTTGCCGATCCGTCCCTGCTGACCCTGGCCGAAGCGACGATGGACCGGCTGCTGGGATCAATGACCGTGGACGGCAGGCTTCATACCTCCCGCCGGGGCAGCCGGATGGGACCCGAAGGCATCCTGGACGATTATGCCTTTGGGATTCACGCGCTGCTGGCACTGGCTCAGGCCAGTCAGCGGCCAAAGTGGCTTCTTCAGGCCATCCGACTCACGGAGCAGACCCTGCAGGAATTTTACTCCGAGGCGGAACAAGCCTTTCAGCTGGCGGGAGTCGGTCGGTCCGACCTGATTCTGAACCCGGTGGATGCCTACGATTCCGCGATTCCATCGGGAAACGGAATCATGGCGCTGGTCCTGGCCGAGCTTAGCCTGATCGCCCACGAGCCCAGGTACCGGCGGATTCTGGATCAGATGTTTCAGCGCTTTTCCGGCCAGATGACGGACAACCCGGATGCCGTGGTCACCCTGGTGGATGCCTGGCAGCGAATATCCGGAGATCAGGAACTGCATATCCTGACCGGACCGGATTTCGAGGCCCTGACCCGACTGGCTCGTTCGTTGAATCTGCCTGGACGGATCCAGCTGGTCACACCGGACAGTCCGCTCCGCGCCGCGGTTGACTTTTTGGGCAGCCTGGACAGTTCGGACCGAGTCTTCCTGTATCATTGCACTGCTGGAGTCTGCGATCTGCCCCGGGAAATCGAGCAATCCTGACTGTTGCCGGAAACTGGGCCAGTTGATGGGTTCCGAACCAGTTGATGGGTTTCGAACCAGTTCAAAGTTACCAGATCAGGTGATGGGTGCAAAAGAATTCGACTTCAGCCAAAGAAGACAGACCATCGCGGTCTGTCTTCTTTGGGGGGATTTCCTGCTGAGAGATACATCAGTCGGTTTTCAGTCAGTCGGTTTGATCAGATGGATAAATTAGTGATTTGCATTTTTCGTCAGTCGTTCCATTCACGGACCCTTCTAGCTGTCTGGCAACAACCAAATGAGGAGAGCAATCAGCAGGAACAGGCTGAGGACAAGGAACAGCGGCATCATCCGGCGTATCGGTGACGGGATGGGTCTTGCGTCAATTGGCGGTGGAATATCCAGTGGATTTTTCAGGTTGATGGAATCATCTCCTGAGTCCAGGATCAGCTCCACCTGTTTTCCGCCGCTTAGAAACAAAGTGCCCCGGATGGTCAGGAACTCGTTCTGCCAGGCGCCAAATTCAATGCCTTCCAGGGATACCGGCAGGGGGAGATCGGTCAGATCGCTTAAGCCGGATTCAATCCGGCAGATGGAATAATCGTCAGCGATCAGAAAATCCCCGGCCGGAGTAGCGGTGACCTGAGACCAGTTGATTCCTTCCATCCATTCGAGCAGTTGTCCGGTTTTCCCGTCCAGCCGGTAGAGAAACAGGTCCGTCAGGATCAGGGCTTCGCTCCGTACCGGTGAGAGCGCGGCTCCCAGGAATTTTCCCTGAAACTGACCGCACCACAGCTCCCTGTCGCTGGCGGTAAAGCGTACCCAGCTCCACTGGGCAGCACCGCAGCCACCGACCGTTCGATAGATCACTTCCGGATAGTCACCTGAGATGGGAGGGGCGATGGATTCCAGCTGACAGATCCGACAGCCGGCTGATTCAGACCGGTCCATCATAAGTCACTCAGCTGACTGAGGAAATAAGCGAGGTCCCCCTCCTCCGCGATGTCCTGGGCCGCCTTGCGGGCGGACTGCAGGTACTCCTCGGATTCTTCGGTCCGTCCTCCCAGTTTCAGGGCCCGGGCTACTGCCTCATAGCCAAACGCCAGATCAAAATCGCCGATGTTGTTATTGAGACAGATTTCAAGGGACCGCTTTCCGTGGTACAGGGCGCTTTCCGGCATGCCGGCCAGGGTGTAGACCCGGGACACCTGCCACTCACCCCGGGCCATGTGGATGGCTTCCCCGACATAGCTCCAATGGACCACCGAGGCATGCGCCGTATGGATCATGCGCAGCGTTTCATAATCGCTCCGGTCCGGTTTTTCCATGAGATCCCAGACGCTGTTGAAGGTCTCAGCCGCCAGTCTCTTATGCCAGTTCAGTTCGTTCGGATCCAGTTCCATGCTGCTGCCTCACTTCTTTTTTTTATTCCCGGGTTTGCAACCGGGTGTGTTCTTTAAGTATAGCAAATTCCAAAACGGGCTGAGCGGGCGGCTGCGGATTGGATCCGATTCTGGATCAGGCCTTTGCCCGCAAAAATCAGATGCTGGTCTGGAAGCCGATCGGTAATGAGAAGAAAAATAGATACAGTTTCTGCGGGAAGGAAAACAGGAACACAAAATTAGAACAGGGAAGGGCAAAAGTTATGCTAAAATGAAAGCGTTGATCTGACAGGCAGAATTTTTTGTTCGCCTGCGGGCGACAGAATATTAGTTTTTTCTTTAACAAATCGTTCGAATGAGATAGAATGTATGTAGCAAAATAAACCACAGGCAGCGAATTTTCGGCGTCAACGAAACTTCGTTTTTTATTGTGTCTCAAGATATCGTTTTCATTTTTGAAAAACTCGCAACAATAATTGGTAGAGCGTTGCGAATTGACAGGGATCACCCGGATTATTTTATTATTTTAACAGCGGTCCCGTTTAACAAAGGAGCCAACATGACACACCAACTGAAGATTGCTCTGAAGCAGGGTATTGGGGTGCCGCCCCAGGCTGTGGTCAGAGCCGGAGAACACGTACGGCGCGGCCAGGTCATTGCCCGCTGCGATGAAACCACCCTGGGAGTGGATTTGCACAGTCCCGCCAATGGAATCGTGACATCAGCCGCCGACGGCTATATCGTGATTGAGGCACCGCCGGATCAGACCGAATTTGATTATGTCCGCCTGGAGCCGGGCTTGTCAGTCGCCGACACGGTTCGGCGGGCAGGCATCATCGGCCTGGGCGGTGCCGGTTTCCCCAGCTACGTCAAACTGGGCACCCGCCTGGATCCGTCCGGCTATGTCCTGTGCAACGCGGCCGAATGCGAACCGGTGCTGGAGCACAACATGCATCAGATCCGGCAGGATCCCGAGGGACTGCTGCGCGCTGTTGCCATTGCCATGGAAGCCACCGGCGCCGGCAAGGGCATCATCGGCATGAAACTGAAGCACCGCACGGAAATCAAGCTGCTGACTTCGGCCATCAAAGCCCAGGGGATTCAGAACATCCGCGTGCTCCCGCTGCGCAATGTCTATCCGGTGGGCGAGGAGCGGGCGCTGATCCGCGATACCCTGAACCAGCTCCTGGAAACGACTCAGCTGCCGTCAGCGGCCAATGCGGTGGTTTTCAACGTCGAGACCCTTTACGCCATCCGCGATGCGGTGGATGAGGGCAAGCCCCTCATGGATAAATACCTGACAGTGGCCGGCCGGCTGAAGGATCTGGATCCGGGCGAGACCATAGTGCTGCGGGTTCCCCTGGGGCAATCCGTTGCCGAACTGCTGGAAGCCTTCGGCGGATTCGTCGGCGAGACCGGCGAAATCCTGCTGGGCGGTCCCTACACCGGACGGCGAGGCAGCAGCGAAGATACTGTTGGAAAAACCCTGGGCGGCATCCTCGTGACCCAGCCCTTTGAACAGCTGGAAGCCTCCCGCGTCGGCATTATCCAGTGCGCCTGCGGTCCGCTTTATCCGAGGCTGGAACAGGTTGCCCGCTCCATGGGCGGCGAGATTGTCGGCCACGAGGTCTGCAAGAACGCCGTCGAAAGCCGCGGCACTTATAAGTGCATGAACCCGGGAAACTGCCCTGGACAGGCTGAGAAAGTTCTGGCTCTGAAAAAACTGGGAGCACAGACGATCCTCATCGGACACTGTTCCGACTGCACCAACACCGTCATGGGGTCGGCCCCCAAACTGGGCCTGGAAGTGCGACATATCACCGACCATGTGCTGCTCACCATGGGCCAGCCGGTGCTGCGCACCTTCGACGAAACCCAGCTTTAATCCATTCCGCATGAAACCAGGCACGAAGGGGAAACCCTGGACTGCCGGTTCCCGAACCATACTGCAAAATAGATGATTTCACGAAAGGTCCCCGGCGGACCTTCGATCAGAGGAGGAACATACATGTCGATTACGAAGGAAACAGCCCTGGCCCATGCCGGGGACAAGGCAGTCACCTGCTGCCGGTTTGAAGCCGGCTCGGTCATTGAAGCGTCAATCCTGGAGGATCCGGCCATTTTCCCGGACCTTCTGGAAACCGGACTGCTGGAGTTCCCGACGGATGCCCTGAGCATCGGGGAAGTCCTCGGCGGGAAGCTGAAGGCCACATTGGACGCGCTGACCCCGCTGACCCCGGCGGTGGTGGAGCTGCCTGCGGTCAGCGCCCTGACTTCTCAGGCACCGGTCCCGGTTCAGCCCGCGGCGTCAGTCGCCCCTCAGGTGGAGGGATCCGCCCAGGGAACCCAGTACATTCATATTCATATCGGGGAAGGCCGCGACATCGACCTGAAAATTCCCGTAGGGATGGGACTGTCTCAAGGGATGGCAGCACCGGCAGCTCCCAGTGAGCCGGAATACTCCGAACAGGTGCTGCGCAGCCTGAAGCGCAGCTATATCCGAATTGAGGAGATCCGGCGCGGCCCCGAGACAAAGATTCAGGGGACAACCCTCTTTATTCGGGAAGGAATTGAGCACGATGCCGTGGCTTCCCAGGAACTGGTGACGGACCTGAAACTGGAAATCATCACGCCGGCTGACTACAGCAAGTATTCCGAGACCATCATGGATGTTCAGCCCGTGGCGGTGAAAGTCGAAGGCGAGCTCGGCGTTGGCGTGACCCGGGTCATTGACGGCGCGGTGCTGGTGGTGACCGGAACCGATGAAAACGGCGTTCAGATCGGTGAATTCGGTTCCTCCGAGGGACCGATGGACCGCAACATTATGTGGGGCCGGCCCGGTTCACCGGACCATGGCGATCTCTTCATCAAGACGCAGGTCACGATCAAGGCCGGAACCAACATGGAACGGCCCGGCCCGCTGGCGGCCCACAAGGCCTCCGACTTCATCACCGAAGAAATCAGGAGTGCGCTGAAGGAAGCGCAGGACTGCGTGATGGTGCGGGATGAGGACTTCCGCCAGGTCAGACGGCGGGGCCGCAAAAAGCTCCTCATCGTTAAGGAGATCATGGGACAGGGCGCAATGCATGACAATCTGATCCTGCCGCTGGAACCGGTGGGAACCTTTGGCGCCAAGGCCAATGTCGACCTGGGCAATCTGCCGGTCATGCTCTCGCCGCTGGAGGTTCTGGACGGGGGAATTCACGCCCTGACCTGCATCGGACCCGCTTCCAAGGAAACCTCCCGCCATTATTTCCGGGAGCCTCTGGTGCTGGAAGCCATGGCCGATCCGGAAATTGACCTGTGCGGCGTTCTGTTCGTCGGCTCCCCCCAGATCAACTCAGAAAAATTCTACGTCTCCCGCCGTCTGGGCATGACGGTGGAAGCCATTGATCCCGACGGCGTCATCATTACCACCGAAGGTTTCGGCAACAACCACATTGACTTTGCCGCGCATCACGAAGAAGTAGGCCGCCGGGGCTACCCGGTGGTGGGCATGACCTTCAGCGCCGTTCAGGGCGCTCTGGTCGTGGGCAATGACTACATGAAGCACATGGTGGACAACAACAAGTCGAAACAGGGAATCGAGAACGAAATCCTGGAAAACAACTGTCTGGCCCCGGAAGATGCCGTCCGCGCCATTGCCATGATCAAAGCCGTCATGGCCGGGGAACCGGTGAAGGAAGCGGAGCGCAAATGGACCAGCCAGGTGAAGCTGAACAACATCAAGGTGATCGAGGAAGCCACCGGCCGGACCATCCGGCTCGAGGACAACGAGCAGGTTCTGGAAAAATCCAGAAAGAGGGCCGAGATCTACGAGAAGGAAGAATAATGGAAAAGCTGAAATATCTTTCGACGGAACACTATCAGGAAGGCATCATTGTCGAAGTGACCGACGGCGGCGTTGCCCTGGATCTGAAGGGCCGCCTGGGTCATGTCCGGCTGCCCCGGCGCATGATCATCACGGACTGGCCGCTCCAGGTCGGAATGGAAGTCGGCTTCGTCATGAGCTATCCGGAAGTGCTCTCCGGAGAGATCGATGAAACCTATCAGCAGAACAGCATCAGAAAACATCAGGAGGAAACCAATGGATTTGACGATAATCAAGGGTCTGCAGTCTGAGATCTATGTTCCCGTAACGCCTACGCCGGTCTGGACCGAGGTGACCGGGGAACTCAAGAATATGCGCATCGCCATCGCTTCAGCAGCGGGGGTGCATCTGAAAACTGACGAGCGGTTCAATCTGGCCGGTGACTTTTCATTCCGGGAGATCCCGGGCGATGTCCGGGCCCAGGACCTCATGGTCTCGCACGGCGGCTATGACAACGGCGATGTCAACAAGGACATCAACGCGATGTTTCCCATTATCCGGCTGCAGGAGCTGGCCCGGGAGGGCTTCATCAAGGAAGTTGCCCCGGTGCATTACGGCTTTATGGGCGGCGGCGGCGACCAGGACAAGTTTCAGCATGAAACCGGTCCGGCCATCGCGAAAAAACTGAAGGAAGAAGCGGTGGATGCCGTTGTCCTGACAGCTGGCTGAGGCACCTGTCATCGTTCCGCTGTCATTGTACAGCGGGCGATCGAGGAATCGGGGATTCCTACCATCATCATCGCAGCACTTCCGCCGGTTGTCCGGCAGAGCGGCACGCCCAGAGCGGTTGCCCCCCGGGTACCCATGGGGGCGAATGCCGGTGAACCGAACAACATTGAAATGCAGACTGCCATTTTAAAGGCCACCCTGGAGCAGCTGTTCCAGATTTCTTCGGCCGGCATGATTGTCCCGCTGCCCTTTGAATATATGGCTCGGGTCTAGCCCCAGGCAGCTTCCGGCAGGATCAAACCAAAGACAACCCGCTGAGCGAACGAGAAAAAACATAGACAGGTTTATAAACCATCAGGAGGGGAAATCGTGGTTATCACCAGGATGTTACAAGCAATCGATTCTCATACCGCCGGGGAGCCAACCCGGATTATCACGGGAGGCGTCCCGAATATCCCGGGCCAGACCATGGCCGAAAAACGGGAATATCTGGAACAGAATCTGGACTGGCTGCGCCGGGCCGTCATGCTGGAGCCCAGGGGTCATGCCAACATGTTCGGCTCAGTCCTGACCTCACCCGTCAGTGAGGAAGCGGACTTCGGAATTATATTTATGGATGGCAAGGGCTATCTCAACATGTGCGGACACGGCACCATCGGCGCGGCGACGGCCGCGGTCGAGACCGGCATTGTCCCCATGGTGGAGCCGGTAACCCATGTGACGCTGGACGCGCCGGCCGGTTTGGTCCGGGCTCAGGTCCGGGTCGAGGGCAGCAAGGCCCGATCCGTAACAGTAACCAATGTCCCGTCCTTCCTGTATCGCCGGGATGTCCGTCTGGTCACTCCGCTGCTGGGGGAAGTGACCTTTGACATCGCGTTTGGCGGATCGTTCTTTGCCCTGATCCGCGATGAGTACTTCGGCTGCACCATCGAACCGGAAAACAGCGAACGGCTTCTGAAAATGGCCACGGAGCTGCGCGATGTCATCAACCGCGAAATCCGGGTGCAGCACCCGACGCTGCCGCACATCAATACGGTGGACCTGGTGGAAATCTATGGCGCACCGACTCATCCGGAAGCCAATTACAAAAATGTGGTTATTTTCGGGGAACGCCAGATTGACCGCTCACCCTGCGGCACCGGAACCAGTGCGAAAATGGCCGCCCTGGGCGCCAAGGGCGAACTGAAACTGGGCGAAGAGTTTGTCTATGAGTCCATCACCGGAACCATCTTCCGTGGCAAGCTCGTGGAAACGACAACCGTGGGCGAGTTTGACGCATTCATTCCACAGATCACCGGTTCGGCCTGGATTACCGGGTTCAATCAGTTCGTCATCGACGAAACCGACCCCGTCAAGTACGGCTTCGTTCTGAATTAGTTCCGAACCATCAACAGGAATAAACCACAGAGAAATGGCAGGTTGAAGCGCATTCAACCTGCCATCTCATTTGCATATTTTTTTCATTTCCTGCTATTCATCTGCTGCCGATGCGGCGAATGCTTCTAGAATGCACCGGAGAGGCGCATGACCACTTCCGCGATCAGCGCGGATCCCACAAAGGTTCCCATGAACGTCAGCAGGGAGACCAGGATGATCTTGAAGCCCTGCTGCTTGAAGGCAGCCATGTCCTTGCCGGTGGCAATACCGGCGTAGGCCAGGATCGGAGTGCACAGCGGCAGCAGACCAACGGTCATGATCTTTGCCACGATGAATTTTGATGTTTCCCCGAAGAGCTGGGGAACACAAAGAACCGAAGTGATGAGGGATACATAGATGATGGCCGGGAGATTGATGCGGGTGTGTTTGGCCAGCACTTCCTGAACCCAGTAGCTGAACAGAATAATGACGGCCATGATGGCCAGTCCGGGGAGTGCCTGGTCGGGTGTGACGGGCTTGCCGGCTTTCGAGGTCATGATGTAGTTTGCCACCGCGGCCATGATGCCTGAAATAATGAGCACCTTGACACGGGTGAACCAGACGTTCTCAACCACTTCCGGTTCTTCCAGCAGGATACCATCCTTTTCTTCTTCGGAGAGTTCTTTGAGGATGACTTTCTTAGTTTTTTCCGCTTCCAGTCCCTGTCTGCCTTTCAGCTTCTTATAAAGCCAGTTGGTGAACGGAATGGCGACGAAAATTCCGATATAGGGTCCGTCAATGGAGGTCAGAAGCTGGCTGGAAGAGGCATAGGCCGAGAGCACCTGCGCTTTGTCCGGGAAGGCTTCAACGATGGGAGCCAGAGCCGCAGTCATCATGGAGGCAGAGCCGGTACCTGCTGCCATGGCCAATGATTCGGGGTGGAAGAATGCAATATTCAGGGCGATTGACGCCAGAATGCTGTTGAACACGGTTCCCAGCAGGGTACCGGTGATATAGGAGCCCATGACCCCACGGCCTTCCGGGGAATCCAGTCCGTATAAATCGCCGATAATTGCCAGGGAACCTTCCCGGGAAATGGAGAAGGAAGAACCGACGGCGGTCCGGTCCATCTTTAACAAAAGAACGGCGACGGGCAGAGCGAACAAAACCGTGAACAGGTTGCCAATCTCCTGAAGAATCAGAGCCGGGCCGGCTTCAAACAGCTTCTGCAGGTTTGGTCCGACGGAGGCGCCCATCCAGGCGATGAGTGCCATGACGGTGATGCCGATATAAGGGGAAGCCGTCTCCATGTCCTTCTTGGAGATGAGTCCCTTGAACTGAGAGAGAATGACACCCATTACGAGCGCAAAGAGCATTGGCAGAAGTGAGAAGCTGATGATTCCGAATTTGAATTTCTGAATTCCGATCAATTCAGCCACAATGACGAGGGCAGCCATAATGACATGTACTCGCCAGTCCGAGAAGAGTCCCCTTTTTTTTGATTCCATGAATGATTCCTCCTATAAAATACCCCCGGTCCTCCGGGTGAGCGGCGGGACCGGGTGCTTTGCAGCCTTCGCTTTGACCTCCAGGGACTGATCGTCGCTCGGCCCGAGCGAATCAAATCATGGATTGATTCAACCGGGAGGTGAGCCGCACACATTTATCAGGTTCTGGATTGTATTTTTATTCAAAACGTACATTATTTATTAACAAATCAAGTATATTGGTTCAGGTGGATTCAAGTCAATATTATATTGATAAAGGTATAATAAATTTATTGTTCGCTAAATTTCCCCGGTTTCATGATGTAAAATGGTAAATAGACCACCTGAATAATCGATTGCATAAATTAATAATTTTACACTGTTTCCAATAACCCGGATGATTCCTGGCTGCGCATGCTCTCCCGGATCTGGAAGAACCCCAGGCTGGAAAGTGGCAAGAAGGCAAAGCAGCGAAGAATGCAAAGAATGCAAAGAATGCACAGAAGAGAAAGAAGACAAAGCGGCAAAGAAGAGAACGAAGGCAAAGACAAGCCAGTAAACCAAATAACCAAATAACCAACAAAAATACTTTTATTAGGTGAGGTAATCAAATGACCAGGAAAATATCCCAGGATGTATTGCAGATCGAGCCGGAGCTGATCGAATGGAGGCGGCATTTTCACCAATACCCGGAGCTGTCCTTTCAGGAAGAGGAAACCAGCGCGTATATTGAGGAAAAGTTAAGGGGGTTTGGCGGCATTGTGGTATCACGGCCTACCCCGACGAGTGTGATGGGCGTGATCACCGGGAAAAAGCCGGGCCGGACCATCGCTCTCCGGGCCGATATTGATGCCCTGCCTATTGAGGAGGTCAACGAGCTGCCGTACGCTTCGATCAGGAAAGGGGTCATGCATGCCTGCGGCCATGACGGTCATGCGGCGATTCTGCTGGGCACGGCCCGGCTGTTGAGTGCGCTGTCAGACCAGCTGAACGGGGAAGTCCGGCTTTTGTTCCAGCATGCCGAGGAAGTGCCGCCCGGCGGAGCCGTCGAAATGGTGAAGGCCGGGGTCATGGATGGCGTGGATGAAGTCTATGGACTGCATTTATCCTCGGCTTATGACACCTGTACCTTCGGCCTCAGGACCGGACCCCTCACTGCGGCGACCGACCGGTTTGACATCACGATCCGGGGCAAAGGGGGACATTCGGCCTTCCCGGAAGGGACCGTCGATCCCGTGGTCATCGGCTCCCATGTCATTGTCGCGCTGCAAAGCATCGTATCCCGACAGACCGCCGCCATTGACATGGTGGTGCTGTCAGCCTGCCAGTTATCGGCTGGCCAGGCCTACAATATCATTCCCGAAACTATGGAGATCACTGGTTCCACCAGATCCTTCAGACCGCAGATCCGGCAGGCGCTGCCTGAAAAAATCGAGCAGATCGTCAAAGGCATCACCCAAAGCTTTGGGGCAGGCTATGACTTTACTTATTCCCTGGGCTATGCCCCGGTCATCAACGATGCCGGTCTCATGGAGCAGGTGGAACAGATCATTGCCGACACCTTCGGACCGGAGAGCTTTACCTACATCGATCCGGTCATGCCGGGAGAGGATTTTTCTGCGTTCCAGGCCGAATGTCCCGGCGCGTTCCTGGAATTAGGCACCCGAAATTCGGAACAAGGTGCGGACCGACCGCACCACAACCCGAACTATAAAATGGACGAGGCGGCGTTGGCTTACGGGGTTGAGCTGTTTGTGGCACTGGTTAAAAACCGACTGGCATCCGAACGGCAGGCAGACTGATGAATACAGCAAAGAGCAAGGGATCTGTGATCTCCATTGAGGGCTTCTCCAACGGAACCACGGAAACGATAATTCAGGCCGGGGAGTTCCGGTTTGTCATCGACGAACCGGAAAGCTTCGGCGGCTGCAACAAAGCCCCCAGCCCGGTGGCCTATCTATTGGGAGCCGTCTCCGGATGTATTGTGGCGATCGGAATGCAGGTGGCCAAAGAGCTGGGAATGACCATCACGAAACTGAATACCAAAGTGGACGGATCCATTAATTCGGAGGCTTTTTTCGGGATCTCCCAGGATGAACGGGCGGGATTCTCGGAAATTCGGATCGTCGTCGATGTGGAGAGTGACGCGGCTCCGGAACAGCTCAGCCGCTGGACCTCGGAAGTTGAGAAACGCTGTCCCGTCATTGACAATCTGGTATATACAACCAGGGTCACAATCCACCAGCACCTGCGGTAGAATCGACCCGGTTATCCGGAGCCTGATGTGCGGGACATCGGAAGCAGTTGCGAAGGAAATTAACTGGTGTGGGGGACTCCATTGAGCTGATCGATGTGGAAATAACCGTTTGATGATGCTAGAATTCATCCAGATACCTGCTTAATAAAATACAGCGCCGATCGCAGTCAGCGCACCAACAAATGCTTTCAAAGGCTTAGTTGCCTCAAAAGCTTAGTCGCCTCGAAGGCCTCCGCTGAGCTGGTCAGAGCTTTCGGAGAAAACAGCAGGACGAAATGATTTTTCCAGGAGGAATGTTATGATCCAGGATATAGAGCCCCGCGTGTTTCAAAATCAGTTTCACAATGTCAGACCCAACCCGGACGACCGGTTTCTTTCCTTTTCCGGGGACCAGGTGCTGGTCCGGGAAGAAAAGGATAAGCTATGGTACCCGTCGTTTGCGGATTTTTTCGAATCCTGCCCCCATCTGATGGACGAGGCCCAGTTTCTCTTTGTGATTGATGAGATCAGATTCTTCCTGGTGAAGGAACAGGAACTTGATGTCGTTCCGGGATGGATCTATGCCTCCACCAGCCGGTTTCGGACGGAAACCAAGTACTGGCGCTCCTTTGCCGGCGCCATTGGCTGGCAGCTGAACCGCTGGTATCAGGACCATGCGTTCTGCAGCCGCTGCGGCAAGCCGACGGTTCATTCGAACACTGAGCGGATGCTGTATTGTCCGGCCTGCGGGTTTCAGGCTTATCCCAAGATTTCGCCCTGCGTCATCGTTGCGGTGCACCATGACAGCCGCCTGCTTCTGACCAAATACAGGGGGCGGCCCTACGCCAATTTTGCCCTCATTGCCGGCTTTGTCGAAGTGGGGGAAACCCTGGAGGAGGCAGTCCACCGCGAAGTCCTGGAAGAAGTGGGGCTCCGGGTGAAAAACCTGTCCTTCTACAAAAGCCAGCCCTGGCCGTTTTCTGATTCGATTCTGGCGGGATTTTTCGCCGAACTCGACGGCGATGACACGATCACCCTGCAGGAAGAGGAGCTGGCGCTGGGGGTCTGGCTGGATCGAAGCGAGATTCCGGTGCCGGAACTAAAGATCAGCCTGACCGGCGAAATGATTGAGCGGTTTCGCAGCGGTCCATTAAATTTATAACAGTTCTGTGATATAAATGGAACAGATGGAACCTTATCGTTAGATCTTTGTACATATCACTTGAAAAGGTCGCTTTTTCATTGAAAATAATCAATTTATCAGCCAGGCAAAGCCAGCTGCGCTTCGATCAAATGGGATCGGATGCGTGAGCTGGCTTTATTGGCTGTTTTTCAGTGATATACAATTTGATGCCATCAAAGCATTTCAGGGGATAAAAAGAAATATGGCAAGAATTATGAAAATATAAGCATACGATTTCAGTGACAGAATCATGAATCCGGTTCCGATTTCGAAGCAAAACTCAGAATGTTTCATTAAATATATATAAGCGGATAAATAGAATTGACCCAGTTTAATTCTGTAGTATATTATAGTATCGACAAATCGTTAACAAAAATACATCGGTCTGTTGAGAATCTATCAATAATTAATGAACGTGCACAGGGGAGGATTAAGATGCAAACTCAGGAAATCAGGGAAACCGTGGACCAGATTCTGCTGGAACACAATTTTAACCCGTCATCGATCATCAGCATTCTTCAGGGGATCCAGAAGAAATACCGGTATCTGCCGGAAGAAGCGATTAACTATGTGTCGGAACGACTCGATGTCAGCTCAGCCAAGATTTATGGCGTAGCCACTTTCTACGAAAACTTTTCACTCGAGCCCAAGGGAAAGCACATTATCAAAGTATGTGACGGAACTGCCTGCCACATTCGCAAATCGCAGCTGGTGCTCGATGGTCTGCGCAAAGAGCTTAATCTGACCGGGAAAAGTAAGACAACGGAAGATATGCTGGTGACGCTTGAGCAGGTTTCCTGCCTGGGAGCGTGCAGTCTTGCACCGGTTCTGAATGTGGATGATGATGTCCATGCCAGAATGACCCCTGCTAAAGTACAGGATTTAGTCAAATCCATCCGTGAGGGCGAAGCGAATGAAAATCAGAACTAGTGAAGAATTAAGAGCCTGCCACGAGCAGTATCGCCGGACGCTGGAAGCTCCGGTCAAGCAGATCGTTGTCTGTACCGGAACGGGCTGTGTCGCCAGCGGCGCGCTGAAGGTCTGTGCCGAGTTTGAGCGGGTGATCCGGGAAAAGAACGTGGAGGCCAAAGTTGAAGTCATTCGCGAAGCCGAGGAAAAGCAGGACGGAATCTTGTTGAAGAAAAGCGGCTGTTCCGGTCTTTGCGAAGCCGGTCCGCTGGTTCGGATCGAACCGGGCAACCTGCTCTATACCAAGGTCCGGCCAGAGGACTGTGAAGAGATTATCGACGGAATGATGAAAGAGGAAGAGCCCATCACCCGGCTGCTGTTCCAGCGGGACGACGAAGTGTTCTCCACCAGAGAAGACATTCCGTTCTATGCGATGCAGACCCGGCTGGTGCTGGAGGACTGCGGTCTGATCGACCCGGAATCCATTGAAGAATATATTGCCCGGGGCGGCTATATGGCCCTGGCCAAAGCGCTGGAGGAAATGACCCCCCGGCAGGTCTGCGACGAAGTTCTGGGATCCAAGCTGCGGGGCAGAGGGGGCGGCGGATTCAGTGCCGGTACCAAATGGTCCCAGGTTCTGTCCTTTGAGTCCGGTGAGAAGTACGTCATCTGCAATGCCGACGAAGGAGACCCAGGTGCCTTCATGGACAAGTGCATCATGGAAGGAATCCCGCACAGCATCCTCGAAGGCATGATCATTGCCGCCTTCGCCACCAAGGCGACCGAGGGTTATATCTACGTCCGGGCGGAATATCCCCAGGCGGTCAAGCGCATGACCAAAGCCATCGAACACGCCAGAGAGTATGGCTTGCTGGGTGAAAACATCCTGGGAAGCGGCCTGAATTTTGATATCCACATCAACCAGGGAGCCGGAGCATTCGTCTGCGGTGAAGGCAGTGCCCTCATTGCCTCCATTGAAGGAGAGCGCGGCATGCCCCGGGTCAAGGCCAAGCGGACCGTCGAGGAAGGTCTGTACAAGAAGCCGACCGTCCTCAACAACGTCGAAACCTATGCCAATTTACGATATATCATCACCAACGGCGCGGAATGGTTCCGTTCCTACGGGACGGAGTCCAGCCCGGGAACCAAGGCGTTCTCTGTCACCGGAAATGTCAACAATACCGGAATTGTTGAAGTGCCGATGGGTACCCCGCTGCGCGAGATCATTTTCGGCGCCTGCGGCGGTATCAAGGACGGCAAGGAATTCAAGGCGGTTCAGATCGGCGGACCCTCCGGCGGCTGTCTCACCGATGAGCACATGGATCTTCCCCTGGACTTTGATTCTCTGTCCAGTGTCGGCGCCATGATCGGCTCCGGCGGTATGGTTGTCATGGATGAAAGCACCTGCATCGTTGAAGTTGCCCGCTTCTTCATGAACTTCACCCAGAATGAGTCCTGCGGCAAGTGCGTTCCCTGTCGGGAAGGCACCAAGCGGATGCTGAGCATCATGGAAAAGATCGTTGCCGGCAAAGCCACCCTGGATGATCTGGACCTGCTGGAAGAACTGGCTCACACCGTCACCGACACGTCCCTGTGCGGACTGGGCAAAACCGCCGCCAATCCGATTCTCTCCACCCTGAAGTACTTCCGGGATGAGTATGTGGAGCATATTGTGGACAAGAAATGCCGGGCCGGCGTCTGCCAGGCGCTTAAGACGATCAAGATTGATCCTCAGCTGTGCAAGGGCTGCAGCAAGTGTTCCCGGATTTGTCCGGCGCAAGCGATCCACGGAAAAATCAGAGAACCCTATGCCATTGACCAGGACAAATGTATTAAATGTGGCGCCTGCATCGAAACCTGTGGCTTCGGTGCCATCGCGGAGGTATAAATCATGGGAAGCATGATCATTGATAACAGAAAAGTAGAATTCAGCAGCGAGAAAAACGTGCTGGAAGTAGTGCGCAAAGCCGGCATTGATCTGCCGACCTTCTGCTACCACTCAGAACTGAGCATCTACGGCGCCTGCCGGATGTGCATCGTGGAAGATGAGCGCGGAAAGGTGTTCACCTCCTGCTCCACCCTGCCCAAAGAGGGCATGACCATTTATACCCAGACCCCGAAACTGCGCAAGTACCGCAAGACAATTCTGGAGCTGCTCCTGTCCAACCATGACCGGGACTGCACCTCCTGCAACATCACGGGACGCTGCGACCTGCAGAAACTGGCCCGCCGCGTTGGCCTGGAAGAAATCCGGTTTGAGGAACTGGACCGCAATCTGCCCATCGACCGGTCCAGCCACAGCATCGTCCGCAACCCGAACAAGTGCATCTACTGCGGTGACTGTGTCCGGGTCTGCGAGGAAGTCCAGGGAGTCGGTGCCATCAGCTTTGCCAATCGCGGATCCAACCTGCTGATCACCCCTGCCTTCAACAAGGGCATTGGAGAGGTCAACTGCGTGGACTGCGGACAGTGCCGCGTGGTCTGCCCCACCGGAGCCATTACCGTCAAGGATGACCGCAAGAACTTCTGGGCTCTGCTGGAAGATAAGAAGAAGCGCGTAGTCGCTCAGGTCGCTCCGGCTGTCCGGGTCGCCCTGGGAGAACGTTTCGGAATGGATGGCGGAGAAATCACCATTGGCAAAATCGTCGCGGCCTTAAAGATCATGGGCGTCGACGAAGTCTATGACACCGCCTTTGCCGCGGACATGACGGTCATTGAGGAAAGCGCCGAGTTTGTGGACCGCCTGACCAAGGGGGAAAACCTGCCGCTCTTTACCAGCTGCTGCCCGGGCTGGGTGAAATTTGCCGAAAACAAGCATCCCGACCTCTTGTCCAACATCTCCACCTGCAAATCGCCGCAGCAGATGTTCGGCGCTGTGGTCAAGGAGTATTACAAAGCCAAGGATCAGGCCGACGGCCGGGAAACCGTCATTGTCTCCATCATGCCCTGTACTGCCAAGAAAGCCGAGGCGGCCCGCCCGGAATTCGAGACCGAAGGCATTAAGGATGTCGATGTCGTTCTCACCACTCAGGAACTGGCCAGCGCCATTAAAGAAATGGGCATCGTCTTTGACGAGCTGGAGGATGAAGCCTTCGATATGCCGTTTGGACTGTCCAGCGGAGCCGGTATGATCTTCGGCGCCACCGGCGGTGTCACCGAAGCGGTGGTTACCCGTCTGCTCAGCCAGAAGCCGGATCAGCATGCCAAGCCTGTCATCTTCAAGGATGTCCGCGGTCTGGAAAACATCAAGGAAGCCACCTTCAATGTGGACGGACTGGAAGTTCGCCTGGCCGTCGTCCATGGACTCAAGCACGCCGATGAACTGGTCCGCCAGATTAAATCGGGTGAAAAGAACTACCACTTCGTGGAAGTTATGGCCTGCCCCGGCGGCTGCGTTGCCGGCGGCGGACAGCCTTCACCGGTCAATCATGACTTAAGAGCTCAGCGCGCCAGCGGACTGTACAAAATTGACCGCGGCTCCCTGATCAAGAGCTCTGAGAACAATCCGGAAGTCACTCAGATGTTTGAAGACCTTCTGGCCGACAACAAGCACCTGATTCACGTACACAAGCACTAAGCCCGAGCGCTGGAGACCTGACCATGCATACCAAAATCAACCGCTGCATTGAACTGATTGATCGTCTGGATGAATCCCATACCCTGACGGGGGAAGAAATCCAATACCTTCTGGAGCATGTCGAGGAGACCAGCCGGGACTACCTGACCCAAAAAGCGGATGCGACCCGTCGCCGGATTTACGGCGACCGGGTCTTCCTGCGGGGACTCGTGGAAGTCTCCAATTTCTGCATCCGTCATTGCCAATATTGCGGAATCAATGGGCTTAACCCCAACATTCGCCGCTATCGACTGAGCCAGGAGGAGATCCTGGCCAGTTGTCGTGGCGGCTATGAAATGGGCTTTCGGACCTTTGTCCTGCAGGGGGGAGAAGACCCCGCTTTTACCGACGAAGTGCTGACGGAGCTGATCCGGACCCTCAGACGGGATTTCCCGGATGCCGCCGTCACCCTGTCGCTGGGAGAGCGCAGCCGCGAGTCTTACCGCCGTCTGCGTGAAGCCGGAGCTGACCGATACCTGCTGCGCCATGAAACCAGGAACCGGGATCTGTATCAGAAAATCCATCCCAATTCTGACTTCGACGAACGGACCCAGTGCCTGAGGGATCTGAAGGAGCTGGGCTACCAGGTGGGAGCCGGCTTCATGGTCGGCATTCCGGGCCAGACCAGGGCCGACCTGGCCCAGGATCTGCTGTTCGTTAAGGAGCTGGACGCTGAAATGGTTGGCATCGGCCCGTTTATGCCGCACCATGACACGATATTCAAGGCGGAACCGGCGGGAAGCCTGGCCGATACGCTGCTCCTACTGTCACTGACCCGGCTGCTGCTGCCGCAGGCGCTCATCCCGGCTACCACCGCCCTGGCCAGTGTGGCTGACGACGGGCGGGAACTGGGACTCAAGGCCGGCTGCAACGTCATCATGCCCAATCTGTCCCCGCCGGGGGTTCGGGCCAGCTATTCGCTGTATGACGGAAAAGTCAGTTTCGGCAGTGAGGCTGCCGAAGGAAAAACGTTACTGGAACAAAAAATCAAGGACGCCGGTTATCAGACCGACCTCTCCAGAGGGGACCATGCCACATGGAAAATAAAATGATTATCAATGAAGCCTATATTAACGACCTGCTGGACTCAACCCAGAATCCGACGTTGGAAGATATTCGCCAGGTTCTGGCCAAAGCCGGCAAAAAGCAGACGCTGACCCACCGGGATATCGCCCTGCTCCTGCAGACGGAAGATCCGCAGGTCATGGCTGAAGTGTTCCGGATTGCCAGCCAGATCAAGCATGACATCTACGGCAACCGCATTGTCATCTTTGCCCCGCTCTATTTGAGCAGCTACTGCGTCAACAACTGCCGGTACTGCGGCTACAAGGTGACCAACCAGATGCCGCGGCGCAAGCTGACCCGGGCGGAGATACAGGAAGAGGTCCGGCTGCTGGAGCGGATGGGCCACAAGCGGCTGGCGCTGGAGGCCGGTGAGGATCCGGTCAACTGCGACATGGACTATCTGGTGGAGGCCATCAAGGCAGTCTACGACACCCACAGTGATAACGGCGCGATTCGCCGGGTGAACGTCAACATTGCGTCCACCACGGTGGAGAACTACCGCCGCCTCAAGGATGCCGGCATCGGAACCTATATCCTGTTCCAGGAAACCTATCACAAGCCCACCTACGAAGCCATGCATCTGGGCGGACCCAAGCGCGACTACAACTATCACCTGACCGCCTTCAACCGAGCGATGGAAGCGGGCCTGGACGATGTGGGCGCGGGAGTTCTGTTCGGCCTCTATGACTATAAGTTCGAAGTGCTGGCTCTGATGCTCCACAACAGCTATCTGGAAGAAACCCATGGCGTGGGCTTCCACACCATCTCCGTGCCTCGAATCAAGCCGGCCAAGGGGATGGATCTGGCCGAGTTCCCGCACCTGGTCAGCGATGACCAGTTCCGGAAAATCGTCGCCATCCTGCGCCTGGCCGTTCCCTTTACCGGAATCATCCTGTCCACCCGGGAGAGCCATGCCATGCGCCGGGAGGTCATCGAGTACGGCGTATCCCAGATCAGCGCAGGATCCTGTACCGGCGTCGGCGGCTACAAGGAAAGCGACGCCCGGAAAGAGGAGAGCCAGTTTGAGGTGGCCGATGACCGCAAGCCCATGGATGTGCTCAAGGAGCTCATTCTGGAAGGCCACATCCCTTCCTACTGCACCGCCTGCTACCGCACCGGCCGGACCGGGGACCGCTTCATGAGCCTGGCCAAAAGCGGCGAAATCCACAATGTCTGTCAGCCCAATGCGCTGATGACCCTGCTGGAATACGCCCTGGACTACGGCGACGCGGAATTCCGCAGTGCCGTTGACGCCCTGGTAGAACAGGAAATGGATCGGGTGACCCGCCCGGCGATCCGCGAGAAGCTCGTGGAAAACCTTGATAAAATCCGTCAGGGACAGCGCGACCTGTTCTTCTAGACGCCCGTGACGCCTTCCTTAAATCATTCCGAGAGCATTTCTCGGATGATACCGCGCCCCGTCCTCGGATGATACCGCGACCGTCCTCGAATGATCCCGGGGCGGAATCACGGGACAGCCAAACGAAAGAATAAATAAATAAAGACGGACCAAAGCCCGGCAAGCTTCGGTCCTGATGGAAAGCAGGTGCCTCTAAGTGGAAACACCCAAAGCCAATCGAAAACATATCGTATTATACGGAAAAACCAATGCCGGCAAGTCTTCCCTGATGAACCGGCTCATCGGCCAGGAGATCAGTCTGGTGTCCGCTCAGAGCGGAACCACCACCGATCCGGTGGCCAAGGCCGTGGAGCTGATCCCGTACGGACCGGTGGTGCTGGTTGATACCGGCGGCATGGAGGATGAAAGCAGCCTGGGCGAGATGCGCATGCACAAGACCAGGCAGGCACTGGAGCAGGCGGACCTGATTCTGTACGTTATGGAGATCAGGGAAAATCCCGCCCGGCTGGCCTCTCTGCGGGAAGAAATCGCCCGGCGGGACATTCCGGCCGTTCTGGCCATCCATAAAACGGATGAAGCCGATGAAGCGGAACTGACCGCGGCGGTGCAGGCTGCCAGGGCACTCTGGTCCGGCTGGGAGGTTGTACCAACCTCCATTCATGATGACCAAAGCATCGAAACGCTGCGCCATGCCCTGGGTCGCCGCCTGGGTCCGGCGGATGGAGAGGAACCCCTGGTGGGGGACGTCATCCCCCGGGGCGGAAGCTGCATCCTGGTGATTCCCCTGGACGCGGAAGCGCCCAAGGGTCGGCTGATCCTGCCCCAGGTGCAGGTGCTGCGTGATCTTCTCGACCATGGCATCCGTACCACGGTGGTGCGGGAGACCGAGTTGCCCGCCGCCCTGGCGGAACTGGGGCCGGTGGATCTGATTGTAACCGATTCCCAGGTCTTCCACCAGGTGGAAGCCATGGTTGCGCCGGAGCAGAAGCTCACCAGCTTCTCCATCGCCCTGGCCCGGCAAAAGGGTGACCTGCGGGAACTCCGTGAGGGCATCCGGCGCCTGAGTGAACTGTCGGAGATCGAACAGCCCAGCATCCTCATCATGGAAAGCTGCAGCCACAATGTATCCCATGAGGACATCGGCCGGGTGAAGATTCCGGCACTGATCCGGAAGAAACTAGGCCGGGAGGTCCGGTTCGACTACGCCATGGGCAATGATTTTCCGGAGGAGCTGGCCCGGTATGACCTGGTGGTTCACTGCGGTTCGTGCATGTTCAATCGCCGGACCATGCTCAACCGGATGCGCCGCTGCCGCGAAGCCGGCGTGCCCATTACCAATTACGGCATGGTATTCGCCTACGGCACCGGCATTCTGGACCGCGCCATTGAGGTGTTCCTGCCCTAGCTTGGGGCAAGGCGCAATCCGGTTAAGATCCCGGCACCACCGGTGAAGCAGCATCAGATATGCGCCGATCCCCCCGAACCGTCAAATCCCTTCAGAAACTTCATGAAGAAAATCCAACCATAAAAATCAACCAGAAAACTTAACCAGAAAACCCCTGCGCCTTTCCACCGAAAGGGCAGGGGTTTTCTGGTTGGGTTCAGCGAAAGACTCGTACGGACAGCGCTTTGAAGACGGCATACAGGGAATCGCCGACCGCAAAGCCCAGTTCACGGAGGGACCGCGGGGTGATATGGGCGGTCAGCGGGAAGCCGACATCCAGGAGGATCCGAACCTCTCCGTCCTCCTGCTCAATCGACCGGACAATGCCCGGGAGCACATTGCGGGCACTTGATTTCAGCGGGTTCAGGCTCAGGATGACATCATCCGGGGAAATGGCAATCCGGCCGGGCCCCGTCAGCGGAGTGCTTACCCAGATCCGGACATCCTGAACCAGCGCCAGGGAATCGCCTTCCTCCCGGATCAGTTCGGCGGCAAAGAGATTGTCATATCCTCTGGCCTTCATCAGGTAGAGCTGAAACTGGGCATCGGAGATCCGCAGGTGGCGGCCCAGGCGGTGTGCGGACAGCTCGCCCCGCTTGATCATTTCATAGACGGTAAATTTGGTGATTTTCAGCCGGTCGGCGATTTCTTCGGGAGTATAGAGGACATCCTGAATCATGTTACGGTTCTCCTTGAGAATTGATTTCCTTCAGCAGCAGGATATGCTCCGGTGCAATATGAACATACAGGGGCCGGTCCGGAGCGCGGAATCGATGCATCTGAGCCGGGGTGAGGGGCAGTCGGAGGAACAGGGGGGAACAGCCCGGGGCATCGCCGGCGGCAACCTGGATCGACCCGGTGAAGGGGTCCGGTTCCTTCTCCGTCAGCCGGACCGGGAAGCAGTTGACCTCAACCGGTGCCTCCAGAAGCTGAAGCGCCTGTTCCGGCAGAGAGACATGGCAGGCACCGGATGGAATGTCCCGGGCGGTGGTCAGCCGGATGCCCCAGGCGGGGGCTTCCAGCGTCCGGGAATCCAGAACCTGGATGGGCGAGATGTTTTTATGACCCGTCAGGCGGGCTGTTTCAACCCAGGCGGGGTGCCGGAACATGGCCTGGGTTGGACCGATTTCGACCAGGGTGCCCTGATGCACCAGGGTGGTGTGCTGGCAGAAGCGCCAGATTTCGCGGATGCTGTGGGAGACATACAGAACCGTGCCTTGATACTCCTTCAGAATCGTCAGGAACTCCGGTTCCAGCTGATCCCGCAGATGGCTGTCCAGTGCCGAGAACGGCTCGTCCAGCATCAGAATTTCCGGATCCCGGGCCAGCATCCGGGCCAAAGCCACCCGCTGCTGCTGCCCGCCCGAGAGCTGCCAGGGGTAACGATCCCGCAGTTCTTCGATCCGGAGCAGTACCAGATAGCGGTCGAGCAGTTCCCGGCGGTTGGCTTCCCTGCGGTCAGACAGACCCAGGGTAATGTTCTGCGCCACCGTCAGATGGGGGAACAGCGCATAGTTCTGAAACATCAGGCCGATGCGGCGCTGCTGGGTCGGAAGATTGACTCCCGCAGCTGAATCATACAGGGTTTTTCCGTTGAGGACAATCCGGCCTTCATCCGGCGTCAGGATCCCGGCGATGCAGTGCAGCGTCATGCTTTTGCCGGATCCGGACATGCCCAGCAATCCGATCCGCTCATCCTCGACGTCCAGGTCGACGGTCAGGCGAAACTCGCCCAGATTTTTTTTGAAATGGGCCGACAGACTCATGAGCGCCTCCCCCGGGTCCGATCTTTTTCCCGCGCGCTGAAATAGTTCAGAATGCCCAGAACGATCAGAGAGATGATCAGGATGATTCCGGTCCAGCGAATGGCAATTTCATCCTTGCCGGCGGCATTGGCAAAATAAATGGCGAGGGGAATGGTCTGGGTCACCTTCGGGATATTTCCGGCGATCATCAGGGTTGCTCCGAATTCTCCCAGAGCCCGGGCAAAGGCCAGGATGGCGCCCGAGATCAGACCGGGCCAGGCCAGGGGCACCAGAATTCGGAAGAAGATCCGGGTTTCGGTCAGTCCCAAAGTCCGGGCGGCCCAGATGTAGTGGGGGTCGACCTGTTCAAAGGCTCCTTTGGCGGCACGATACATCAGGGGAAAGGACACCACCACCGAGGCGATGACGGTGGCCGGCCAGCTGAAGATGACCGTTGTGCCCAGAGCGGCCAGAATCTTTCCCAGGAAGGAGTGCCGGCCAAACAGGATCAGCAGCAGAAAGCCGATGACGGTCGGCGGCAGGACCAGGGGAAAGGTGAAGAACACATCCAGCAGCCACTGGACTCTTTTTCCCGACCGCATGGCCAGGCGCGCGGCAGCCACCCCGAGGCAGGCCGTGATGATGACCGCCAGCAGCGAGGTTTTCAGCGAGATAAGCAAAGGGGAGTAATCCAGTTCCATCATGAGCAGCCTCCGGGTTCTGATCCAGCGTCCGAAGCGATGCCCCGGAGAAGAATTCGTTTCTATTATTATATCAATACTGAGGGGTGAAGCCATACTTAACAAAAACGGCTTTGGCTTCGTCGGTGAACAGGAAATCCACAAAGGCTTTGGCCAGATCCGGCTGCTTCGCCGCCTTGACTGCGCCAGCCGGATAAACGATGGCCTTGTGGCTGCCTTCCGGTGCTTTCAGGACAATCTGGACCTTGCTGCTGATTTTGGCATCTGTTTCATACACGATGCCATAATCCACCGCCTCGGTTTCGACCCAGGCAAGCACTTCCCGGACATCCTTGGCAAACACGAATTTCGGTGTGAGCGGCTCAAACAGCTGCAGGTTCACCAGGACTTCCCGGGCATACTGTCCGGCCGGCACGCTGTCGGGATCGCCGATGCCGATCTTTTTGACGCTGTCCTGGCCAAGATCCTTGAACTCCTTCAGGGAAGCGGCGGACCAGGGAGCAATCAAAACAACCTCATTCTTTAAAAGCGGCTTCACCGTAGATGGATCCATCAGACCGGCGTCAGACAGGGCGGTCATCTGCTTCTGACCGGCGCTGACAAACACATCAACCGGAGCACCCTGTTCAATCTGCTGCTGCAGAGCTCCGGAGCTGCCGAAGTTAAAGCTGATGTCCGCACCGCTGTGCTTTGCCAGGAACAGGGGCTTGAGCTCTTCCATGGCATCGCTCAGGCTGGCCGCGGCGGAAATCTGCAGTGTGCCGGAAGCAGGCGTGCTCGTCAGACCGCTTGCCGGGACCGATCCCCCGGTGGTTGACACAGTGGCAGGGCTGCAGGCTGTCAGGGACAAACCGAGAACCAGGAGCAAAGACAGGGTGCTAAGACGTTTCATACGAAATCCCTCCAGTTGAATTGACCAAAACGTAACCGATCCTGTTTCATTGATTTGAGTCCATTTTAGTTCGGTTTTGTTTTGTTTATTTGAATAATACAAGTTTAAAATACTCCAACTCCAACGCTCTGTCAATCACATCGCCCGGTTCTTGCCAATGGTCGGAAGCAGCCAGGCAGTCAGTTGAATTTCCCGTCTCAGTTTTGAGCTCGCCCCAGAATGCCGGGCTGGAAGAACCCTTCGGAGGGCGTTCCGTTTCCCTTCTGTCGGATCCAGGTTCCATTTGTCGTCGGACTCCAGTAGAATGAAACTGACACCATGGGAACGGGAGTCTTCTTCACTCGCCGGGATCCCTTGTTTCGCAGACGATTTTTTACCAGAAGCAGCTCTGAAAACTTCATTTGCTAATGAGACTCAGCTCTGAAAATTTCATTCATTAAGGAGAGACGCATACCATGGAAGAACGCCTTATTTCACTGGCTCAGGAACTGATCCGGATTCCCAGTCCGTCAGGACAGGAACAGCAGGCTGCCCTGGCCATCGAACGGACGATGAAGGAACTTGGATTTGATGAGGTTGTCATCGACCGGTACGGCAGCGTAATCGGCCGGATCAGAGGGCGGTATCCCGGTCCCACGGTCCTGCTGGACGGCCACATCGACCACGTCGACGTCATCGATGCCGCCGAGTGGCTTCATGATCCCTTCGGCGCTGAAATCGAGGAGAACAGGATTTATGGCAGGGCGGCCTCGGACATGAAGGGGAGCGTGGCGGCCATGATCATCGCTGCCGCTGAGTTTAACCGGTCCACCGGCGGGGCGTTTGGCGGCAGTGTATGTGTGGCCGGAACGGTCCATGAGGAATGCTTTGAAGGGGTGGCGGCCCGGGAGGTCAGCCGGGTTCTCCGTCCGGATCTGGTCATCATCGGGGAAGCGACCTCAGGCACACTGAAAATCGGACAAAGGGGCCGGGCGGAAGTCATTGTTGAGGCGGAAGGCCAAAGCTGCCACTCGTCCAACCCGGAAAAAGGCATCAATGCGGCTTATCATATGGTCAGTGCGATCCAGGCACTTCGCGGTCTCACACCGCCAAGCCATCCGATCCTGGGGAAGGGCATATTGGAACTGACCGACCTGATTTCATTCCCTTATCCCGGTGCATCTGTCGTCCCATCCCGCTGCCGGGCCACCTTTGACCGACGGACGCTCCCCGGTGAGGATCCCGAAGCGATCTTAAGCCCGATCCGGAAAATTCTGGAAACCGTCAAGCAGCAGATTCCGGAGCTGAAGGCCACGGTCCGGCTCGAGCAAGGTCAGGCCACATGCTGGACGGGTGAAACCATTGCGGCTCAGCGGTATTTCCCCGCCTGGCTGATGGAGGAGGACAGTGAACTTGTCCAAAAGTGCCGAAAAGGCCTGCGTCAGGTGGGAATTGACGCACCCCTTTCCCACTTTTCCTTCTGTACCAACGGCAGTCACTATTGCGGGGAAGCCGGGATCCCCACCATCGGATTCGGACCTTCGCTGGAGAGTCTGGCCCATGTCCGGGATGAATCCATCGAGATCCGGGAACTGGTGACGGCCTGCCGCGGGTTCATCGGTATGCTCTCCGAGCTTCTGGCCTGTCCCAAAGAAGAACCGGAACAGTAAACCAGTGAGACGAATGGGGGGAGAACTTGATGCCCCGGCCGATCACAGCGATCGGCCGGGGCATTGAAATGGGACCAACCCAGGGGCAAAAGAATGAATGGGAGATCGGATCAAGACGAGATGGAATCAAAGGGCGAATGCCTCAAGGATTGATACCGTTCAAGGAAATCAGCGAACCTTCCGGCGCCACTGCCAGAATTCATCCTGCCCCTCCGGAACAAAGCCCAAGGTTTCATAAAACGGCTGATCACCGCCCAGCATTCCCCGTGCCGGACCGATCTTGCGCACCCGATTGGCCGCTTCCCAAAGCAGAGCCTTTGCAACCCCTTTGCGCCGGTGCCACCAGACTACTCCCAGCGGTTCCAGCTCACAGTAGGGCATGGCCTCATGGTACCAGATGATCGCCATGCCAGCCGGCTTGCCCTCGGGATCCAGTGCCACCAGTTCCAGTTCCGGACGATAGTCCGGCATCTGCCTCAAATGGTTGAAGGCGGCTTCTCCTGTCTCCGTGTGGGGAAGGCCGTACTGAAAGGAAAAGGCGTGGACATTGGACAGGTAGAAGGCAGGGGCCGTTGTGCCATCAATGATTCGAAATCCCGCGGGCAATTCTACTTCAAACGGTCCTTCCGGGAAGGTCAGAATGTTCTGACGGTCATGAATGCCTTTGAACTCATAGCCTCGTTCCCTGGCATAATCACGCAGGACGGGGCACTGAACCGGCACGTGCAGATCCAGAATCCGTTCCCCCGTGGTTGATTCAAAGCGGGCAATGTGGGTTTCGGCATGGAAAAGCATCCGGTCCAGAAGTTCGCGGTCATTCATTCGGCTGACCCGGTCAAAGAGGAGGAACGCGCCGCCATCGTAATTCCCCTCACTGACCACCGCTGCCGCCAGATGTTCCCCTTCAAACCAGAGCCCGTTGGTGTGGCGCCAGCTGCCGGGAGCTCCGACAAACGCCGGATGCAGTCCCCGGCAGAATTCATGGCGGCTGATGCTCCAGGCCGGAACCGACCATTGATAACTGGCCAGCACCAGTTCCCGGACCTGTGCGTCATCAGATTCCCGATAATAACGGAATGAATACTTCATCAGATTCACCTGCTTTCCATCAGATTTCGTTCCGGCAGGCCAGGTCAGAGACCAAACACAGCCCTGCATAGTGATCCCCTAAATCGAATTTGAAATCGGCCTGCTTTTCTCCTTTATTATCCGTTTCCGAATTCAGGAGTACAAGAGAACAGTTGATGAAAACCTGTCAGTTCAGTTTCAATTCCTGCACCGTCTGTTCCACGCGTAAGCTGACACGACCCTAACCCGACCCTCAATCGGGATCTCCGGATCCCGGACCCTCAGGCTTTCAGGTTCTCTGCCATTACATGTAATCTGCTCATACTTGACTTGCTCTCTGTTTCCTCAGCAGGACATTTTAGACATCGAACCCTTTCCGGTCACCGGGACTGGATCTATTCTCACGGATCTTTATCACCAAGCCACGCGATCAACTATAATAATAGTAGAGATACCATGAAGGATGCGCCGGTGGGCGCTGTATTGAACCAAAAGGAGCAGCCATGGTCTACCTGAAATCTTTCTATGCATTTTCCCGGAAACTGAAAATTCAAGCCATCATAGGGCGGAGTCTGCTGATTCTGACCCTGGCTTTTCTGATCCTCTCGGTCTGGCAGGCACCCGATACGATGACTTTGCTGGCGGTTCTCAGCTTTCTCCCTGGAGTGTTCCTGGGCATTGTGAAGGGAGACAAATATGTCGTGACCAGAGATTCTTTGGACGTCCTGAAGAAGAACTTTCCGCCGGGCTTTGACACCAGGGATCTGTACCTGCACCTGGACTGGGTCTGGCCAACCATTGAAACCCATCTGAAGGATAGCCACCTCTTTATTATTCAGCCGGATCATTTTCTGGTGGAGGATCTGAACGAAATCGACTGGATCTACACTTCCTATGGTTCAGGCCGTTCCATGTATTACTTTTTTCTGGAAATCATCCGGAAGGATCAGCGGCATCGGATCGTTCGTCTGCCGCATACGACCGATATGGACTGGTCCGGGGTTTCGCGCACCAAGGATGATCTGCTGGATCTGATGGAGTTCCTGCGCCGCAACTACCCGCATATCCGGATCGGCTATACCAGGGAGCGACGGGAAGCTTTTCTCAGCGGACTGCCCTGGTATCGCAGGCTGCTCGAACGGCCCCGCTTCGCAGGTGCGAAGGATTTCATCGCCTTGAACCCGGATCCGGCCAGCGGAAGGGATGCCTGATTCGGCGCATGGTCAAATAGGATTGAAACAGGAGCAGGAATCACACGTACAGTCAAGAGATTGAACTTCAGAATTGGTATGATGAACTCAGACACAGGGAAAAGAGGTGACGGGAATGGGATCCCGGGATACAGTGGAAGCGGTACAGCGGATGCAGGATTATATGGAGGAGCATTTATTGGTTCCCATTACGATGAAGCAGCTCGCCCGGGCGGCGGGGTATTCTCCCTGGCATGCCGCCAGGATCTTCCGGGAGGAGCTGGGCAAATCACCCTTTGAGTATCTGCGGGCGCTTCGGCTCAGCCGGGCCGCACTGAAGCTGCGGGATGAGCCCGTGCGCGTTCTGGATGTCGCGCTGGAGTTTGTGTTTGATTCCCACGAGGGCTTTACCAGAGCCTTCAGCCGGACCTTCGGCGTGACGCCCAGCCGGTATAAGGCTCACCCCCAACCCATCGGGCTGTTCATGCCCCATGGGATTGCGGACTACTATCGATTCCTGGAAAATGAGGTGAAACAAATGAAATCGGATCACAATGCTGCCGTTCAGACTGTGTTCGTTCAGATCGTGGAACGGCCGGCCCGAAAACTCATTCTGAAACGCGGCATCAAAGCGGAACATTATTTTGACTACTGTGAGGAAGTCGGCTGCGATGTCTGGGGGCTGCTGACCAGCGTCAAGGAGGCTCTGTACGAACCGGTTGGTTTGTGGCTGCCGGATTCCCTGATCCGGCCCGGCACGTCCCGATATGTGCAAGGCGTTGAAGTCCCGGCAGACTATACGGGCATTGTGCCTGAGGGGTATGAACTCATTGATCTGAAACCCTGCACAATGATGGTCTTTCAGGGAGAACCCTATGAGGACGAAACCTTCGGTGAGCGGATTCAGGAAATCTGGCTGGCCATGGAGAACTATGACCCCACGGTATACGGCTATGCCTGGGCAGATGATGAAGCACCCCGCTTCCAGCTCGAACCCCAGGGTTTTCGCGGATACATCGAAGCTCGCCCCGTTCGCCGACTGATCCACGATCAGACCGGAATGACAGCCATGACACCGTAATCAGAATTAAAAATCCTTGAGCTTTCGCAGCGGGCGGAGAACTCAAGGATTTTTTCTGCTTTTGACTATTTCACGAAGTAGTTTTTTCGTTCATTCAGTAAAATTTGGCTTGGACGAAGTGCCAGCCCCAATCTTCCGGACTGTCGGAGTGCCGGAGTGCATCAGAGTCTAAAACGCTCATAGGATAAAAGATACTCAGCAACAGCAGTATAAGGAAGGTGGAAAAAATCGATTAAGAGTCGTTTGTCCGTTTGTTAAGTTCCTTTGATTTCCCTTCGGACGAATGACGGTTATTCCGGAAAGGATGGAGGATCGGTTTACCCGGTCGAACTGGAAGATGAAGAAGGACGGCACGGAACCTGACTTCCTTAAGTCAAGGCAATCCAGTCCGCATCTATCCAGAGAGGGGACCCGTATAGCAGTGACTAAGAAATAGGAGTAATATAAAGGTGTAAAAGTATCCGAAATGGAACCAAACTCCGGAAAGTATTTGTACCAATACGAACTTACTTAAAACCAACCACATGAAGATTCGGTTTGCTTTTTTCGACCATTACGCCCGTGCTTCCTTTCTATAGCAATATTTCGTGGAATGTGCACACAGTATGTAGATCCTCTGATGAAACGCTCTGTTCAATATCTATATTATGAGGAGAGATTCCCATGAAACGGAAACCTATGAGAGCCTGCTCTGTTCTTCTGGTTCTCTTCAGCCTGCTGATCGTCGGATGCAGTGGGGAACCGAAGGAGCAGACCAAATTCGGCAATTCAAACCAGAACATCGACAATGCCGGTCTGTCCGTCACAGAAGGTGACTGGATCTACTTTACCAACATCTCAGCCAAGAATGCTCTGTACAAGATAAAAAAGGATCGCACCGGGGAAGCCATGATCACGCCGGAGGGAAGCTACAGCCTTAATTACTATGATGGCTGGATTGTCTATTGCAGCGCAGAGGACAATAAAATCTACCGGATCAAGCCGGACGGTACGGAAAAACAGAAACTGGGCGAACAGGCTGCCCAGAACACGATGGTGTATGATGGCTGGATCTATTCCATTAACCGGACGGACGAGACAAAAACCGAAGAGTACTCCAGAATCTACAAAATGAAGCTGGATGGCACCTCGTCCCAGACGGTCGGATCCGCCAAAACCGGAAAGTTCAATATCACGCAGGAAGGGATCTACTATTCGGATGGAGAGACCATTCACCGGATGAAACCGGATGGCAGCGAGGATACCGAGTTGGGGAAGGCGTCCTTCATCTCCCTGCAGGTGGTAGGAGATCACATTTATTACATCACCCAGGAAGCAAACAACATCTGGCGGATGAAACTCGACGGAACGGGTCCCCTCAAATTGTCGGAGGATAAAGTCAGTGCCATGAACGTGAGCGGGGATTGGATCTACTATGGCAATACAAAGGCAGAAACCATGGGGATTGAGTTCAAAAAGATGAAGCTGGACGGATCGGAGCCAACCGTAGTCAATAACGAAGGACCATTAATGCTCAACATCCACGAGGACATCATGGTATACCTGACCATGGATTTTGCCAGCTTCAGCATGAAAGAAACCATCATGAACACGGATGGGACCAACCGAAAAGACTACCTCATGACGCCGCCGACCTCAGAGAATACGGAAACCTCCTATGAAACATACGGGCTGAATGAAACGATTCCCTTCGATCAGCTCACCGCAAAGTGTCTGTCGGCATTTACGTCCAATGTAATGGCCAGGCCGGATGAAAATCGCGATCCCCTCAATGATCGGATCACGGGCGACCGGTGGCTGTGTGCTGCCTTTGAACTGACCAATCAGTCAAGTGAAGCGGTGATTCTGAAGGAACAGCTCCGCCTGATGCTGCCCGATGGCGGCTGGATTGGAGGGCGGTTCGCAGTCCTTGAAACGGCTGACAATCAGCCGCCGTCTCCGGTAAGCGATCTGCTGCCGGAAGAAGACTACCAGGACAGCATGATTCTGGAACCAGGCAAAAAGAGTCTCATTCAGGCCATCTTTCTGATCCCTGAGTGGGACAGTGAACAAGAGGCGAGGATCGGGCTATACGGGGGAGCGGAGCACCCGATGGCTGCCGTTGCCATGACTCCGGTGCAAGGCCACAACCTCATTCCCCACGAGCAAATCAATGACATGGTTCAGAGTAAGCTGTTCCCCAAAAGTGAAGTATATGCAGACGTGCCGATCACCGTTCCGAATGATGATACCGGGAAACTGGAAGTCTATTATGTCTATATCGTCACCCGGCCCGAGGGCAAGAAAGAGTATTATCTGATCAGGCGGGGGAACAATGAGCTGTTTGAAGGAAAACTGGACGGCAACTCCATTGTGCCGGTGAAGCAGCTGGAGTTCAAAAATTACGATGATTAGCGGGTGAAACGGCAATGACTCGGTCCTGATGAGGCGATAGCGAGAAACGGGTTATTGAACACGAATCCGGGGTCCGGGAGAAAGCAACTTAGCTCCGGAGTTCATAGGTCGCCGGCAGGAACGATATCGGGTAAATCAACCGGTATCGGACAGGATATCAGCTAATTAAGCCAATAGAACGGATATGAGATGAAAAACTGGTGACCAGTAAAAAACAGGATCCTGAGATCAAGCCAGTCTCGGGATCCTGTTTTCAAAGTGATTCAAAGTGATTCAAAGTGATTTGGAGTGAGTTGGGTGAGATGATATCCATCCTGCTCGGGCAGAGCTTATTTCACTTTAGAGCTAATGATTTCATAGCCGACTTTGCGGATGGCAGCTTCGATGGTTTCGATGGACAGCTTGGTTTCATCAAACTTGAGCTTCGCCTTGCTGGTGTTGAAGGATACACTGGTAGCGTCCTGGTCGATGCCGTCCAGGGTTTTCAGAGCACCCTCAATTTTCAGCATACAGGATGGGCAGGTCAGAGTTTCTAACTGGATGGTTGCAGATTTCATTTTTTTCTCTCCTCTTTCGAATTGATGTAATTTTATGATAAATGGGCTGGGGATGCAAGCGGGATCTGGATTCAAGCGGGAGTCCGTTCAGTTGGTCAGATTGATAGCAGTCCGGATTAGTTCAGCTGATAGCGCATGAGCCGCATGCCGTTGAGGATAACAGCCAGGATGCTGGCCTCATGAACGAGCATGCCGATGGACATGCTGACCCATTCACTGAACAGCACGCCGGCCAGCAGCAACACGACGACGCCTACCGCGATGAGGATGTTCTGCTTCATGTTCCGGGCGGTGGCTTTGGTCAGTCCCAGTGCATGGGGCAGACGGCCAAAGTCGGAGTTCATTAATACCACATCCGAGGTTTCGATGGCCACATCCGTACCGCTGCCCATGGCGATGCCGATCTGGGCGAGAGCCAGGGAGGGGCTGTCATTGACGCCGTCGCCGACAAAGGCGACAATCTGATGTTCCTTTTCAATCAGATTGCGGACATACTTGGACTTATCCTCCGGCAGGAGATTGCCGATGGCTCGGGTCAGTCCCAGATCGCGGCTTACGGCATCCACCGTGCCCTGGTTGTCGCCGGAGAGCATGATCAGATTCTTCACACCCAGTTTTTTCAGCCGGGCCAGGTCTTCGCGGATTCCGGGCCGGAGCTGGTCCCGGATTCCCATAAGGATCTTCAGTTCGCCGTCCACTGCGGTCAGCACCAGGGAGTTTCCATTCCCTTCGAAGCGCCGGATATCCGACCGGACCTGCTCGCTCAGAACAACTTCTTCTTTTTCCATCAGGGCGACATTGCCAACGGCCACGCGGTGTCCGTCGACACTGGCAACAATGCCTCCGCCCTTGAACACTTCGGTATTGCTTACGGGATAAGTCTTGATTGGCCCGATCTCCTGAAGGACAGCCTTGGCCAGGGGGTGGTCGGATTCGTACTCGACACTGGCCAGATAGGCCAGGGACTCGCCGGGTTCACCGTACCCGGCTTTTTCAGCCACCGTCGGATTGCCGACGGTGAGGGTCCCGGTCTTATCAAAGACCATCGTCTGCACCCGGCTGAAGTCACCGATGACTTCACTGCCTTTGAGCAGAATGCCGTGACGGGCTCCGTTGCCGATGCCTGCTACATTGGATACCGGGACTCCAATGACGAGAGCACCGGGGCAGCCCAGGACCAGAATGGTGATGGCCAGCTCGACATCTCTGGTTGCGAGCCAGACGATGAACGCCAGTACCAGAACCGCGGGGGTATAGTATTTCGAGAAGCGGTCGATGAACCGTTCCGCTTCGGATTTGGAATCCTGGGCTTCTTCCACCAGTTCGATGATCCGGCCAAAGGTGGTATCTTCACCCACCCGGTCAGCCACGATCTGAAGGGTGCCGTTGTCGAGGATGGTTCCCGCAAAAACGGTGGAACCCTTCTCCTTGCTGACCGGAAGGGATTCTCCGGTGATGCTGGCTTCGTTGATGCTGGCTTCGCCGCTTTGCACGGTTCCGTCCACCGGTACCTTGGCTCCGGTTTTGACCAGGAGAACATCGCCCACATCGACCTCATCCACATCCACTTCCTCGAACTCGCCGTTTTCCATTTGCTTCAGCGCGCTCTCCGGAGCCATTTCCGTCAGCTCACGGATGGCGGATCTGGTTTTATTCAGCGTCCGCTGCTCCAGGTATGCTCCGAACAGGAAGAGAAAGGTTACGATGGCAGATTCCTCAAAGTTACGGATGACAAAGGCACCGGCCACAGCGATGGTAACCAGGACATCGATGCTGACCACCTTGACTCGCAATGCCTGATAAGCCTGGATTGCAATGGGAGCCACTCCGATGAGGGATGCGATGATCAGCGCCCAGACCAGGACGATTTCCTGATGAAAGAGCCATTCAGCCAGGAACCCGATCGCGATCAGAATCCCGCTGAGCCATGTGATTTGATTTTTGTGTTTTAGAATATACCGCTGCATAAGCGCAACTCCTTTCCTTCTCCAGGCGATGTCTTCATTGACTCCACTTCAAAAAAGTTCCTCTTCCCGGCAGATGCAAAGAAGAGGAGTCCCGCTTTATCCGTGATAAGCTTCATCCAGCTCGGACAGCATGACATAGACCGCTTCATAGCTCTCACAGACATCACCGGGAACGGTATAGCGGTCCGTGAGTTCCCTCAGGCGGCTGAATTCAGACTCAAGATCCGGGGCTTCCGAATCAGATTGATTGATTTTTGCGATCATCTCATCGTATACTTTCCGAACTTCATGGAATTCAGGGTGATGTTCCCCGTGAACCCGGGCGACCACCGGTACAAAAAGCTTGAGCTTGTCCAGATTCCGTTTTTTTGCTTGTGCGAATGTCATCATTTTTTATTCCTTCCTTTATTACCTGTATTTTTATCAGAGCGGCTTTTCCGCGTGAACCGAAGGAATAGGCCTGTCTCTGATATCCGATCTTCTGATTCTATTCTAGTCGAACTCTGCCCGGTAAACTATGATTCAAATCAACTTTCAACCAAGTTCTAAGGATAAAACAAGTTGAGGCGGACTGTAGTACTGAATTCAGCGGGCTGTCGTCAGCTTGGGAAATAATCAGAGGATTCATGAAACCGGAAGTAAATCCTATTGTAGGATACCTAGGATCAAATGATTGTAAAGTAAAAATCTCCGGCGACTGTTTCGATCAGCACAGGAAACCTATTCCGGTGTTATCAAGGTAATTAGTATACTACCTGGAATATGCAAAAGCTGAACTTAAAAAGGAGGAACGAGTCATGATTGATTCTGCTGTCAGCATTGAACTTCCCAATAAAGTAAAGATTTCCTGCTTTGAGAGGGGGTCATCGGAAGGCGTCCCGATGATTCTGCTCCATGGACTAGGCGACTCCTGGCATATCTTTGAACTCCTCATGCAGGATCTGCCCCAGTCAATCCATGCGTTTGCCCTGTCGCAAAGAGGCCATGGGGATTCAAGCCGGCCGGACTCAGGATATGACACCGGGGATTTTCAAGGGGATTTGGAGATGGCCATGGATGCCTTGAATCTTGAGAAAGCGGTTATTCTGGGGGCTTCCAGCGGAGGTTTTCCAGCCAGAAGTTTTGCACTCAGTCACCCGGATCGCACCCTGGCCCTGATTCTTCTGGGAGCTCCGGCAACCCTTCAGGGTAATCCGGCAGCTCAGGAGGTATGGGAGTCCACCCTTTCAAAATTGACAGATCCGGTGGAAAGGGATTTCGCAGAACGCTTCTTATTGAGCACTCTGTCAAAGCCGATTGCCCAAGATTTCCAGGAGATGTTACTGAGGGAAAATCTGAAAGTGCCGGCAAGGGTATGGCGGGATACGATGGAGGGCATGATGAAGGAGGCATTCCCAGGGGGGTTAAGCAAAATCAGTTCGCCTACCCTGATTATCAGGGGAGACCAGGACAGACTTCTCACCAGAAGCAGTCAGGAGGAGCTGGCGAAAGTGATCCCCGGGTCTCGGCTGGTTGTACTGAAGGACGCCGGGCATTTGCTTTACTGCGAGGATCCCAGAGGCGCTGCAACGGCTATTGCCCGTTTCATCGATAAAGTGAACCAGAATACAAGGTGAGATAACCCGGTCTGAATCAGATCACCGAGGATCAGCTGGCGCTGGTTCACATCTCGTCCCAAGAAGGAAATAAAAGGGAGTTCGCCGGAGGGAAATCTGCCTGGAATCAGATTCAATCAGACTTCTGTGGACCGTCAGAGGAGAGAATTCCTGCAGATTTCACAGGGATGAACACTGTTATCTGATCCATGCTTCCGTGGGAGCATAGGTGAAAATAGGACATGGCAATGCCTGAATGAGTAGGATCATGGTGGAAAGTACTTTTCGCAAGGTGTAAGCTTAAGGTGAAAAAATACACCATACGAAAACATATGCATCTTGTGGTTTGCACTTAATGTTTGTAAACGCTTGGTTATGTCCATATCAAATGAGGAGATGAAGATCATGAAACGGATGAAATGCCTCCTGGTCGGGATGATGGGAAGCATACTGCTGCTCACAGCCTGTCAGGGAACTCCTGTTTCAACGATCGGAGGTACTCAGCCGGTAATCTCCGGATCAACCCGGCCGGCGACCGTTCCGGGCACCCAGCCGGCGACCATTCCGAGCACCCAGCCAGGGACGAGCCCCACTTCCACTACTCCTGGAACGACAGTTCACAACATGGGAAATCTCAACCGAAACTATTCGAACAGCGGATTGTATGCTGAAAACGACGAGTGGGTATGGTTCTCCCAATTGCCGGAATATCGGCTGAGCCGCATGATCAAATCAGGCTCGCAGGTGACATCCTTTGAAGCGGTGCACGTCATGCATATCAGTCTCGTTGGTGAGGCGGTCTATTATGTCGCAATGGATGAGGAAGGCGTAGAGATGGGCGGATCGCTATTCCGGATGAATCAGGACGGGACGAATCTGACAAAGATCAGCCCGGTCCAGGTGAATGTCCTTGGAACCTGCGTCATCCTGGATGACGGGATCTACTTTACGAATGCCGAGGATGGAGATCGCCTCTATCGAATGGATTTGGATGGGAAGACTCTCACGAAAGTAAATGACTCGCCGACCTGGATGGCCAATATCGATGAGGAATGGATTTTCTATCTGACGAGCGTCATGAATCAGGGGGAACAAGTGCTGGAAATCCATAAGATGAGGCTGGATGGGTCTGAAGATTCAGTTCTGGTTAGACCGGCCGGACGAAATCTGATGGCCGATCGCGGCTGGTTGTATTATGCGGATGACGCAGGCAGCCTGTTCCGCATACCATACGATAAAGCCCAGAGCAGTAAAATCGTTGCGGGACCCATCATCGATTACACCATCGATGGAGATACTTTGTATTTCATTGATCAGAAAACCGGAAACCTTATAACAAGCAGCTTGGATGGCTCTAAGGTCAGAGAACTGCTGACTTATCCAGTCCAAGGAGTTCAGATTACCGAGTCCTGGATTTATGTGCTTCATCGGAGCGGTCGATTGTATCGCATCAAGGCGGATGGCTCCAATTTAATGGAAAAAGCCTATGCGCTGAAGATGGTTCAACCAGATCCCCCTGGAACTCCGGTGGTGGAAGGACTGGGTTCCCTGAACGCCAATCAGAAGTATCGATCAATGTTCGTCTCTCAGGGAGACTGGATTTACGGCATTGATGTTACATCGCCGGAAAGCAGTCTGTTCAGGATGAAGCGGGATGGTTCCCAGCGGAGCGTGCTTGCTCCCAAGAGCGTGAGATATTTGAATCTGGTCGGAGACTGGCTCTACTTTATTGATGGTGATGCCTATAGCAGCATTGCCCGCATGAAAATCGACGGGACTTCCTATGGAGTCATCCATGACAGCAGTGTTTCCGGAATGATTGTGCGGGACGGGTGGATTTACTTTACCGACCGGGATCAAGAAAATCAGATCTGGAAGATCCAGACCGACGGCACTGAATTGACAGTTCTAAACAAAGGGCAGGCCATTCTTCTAGCCCTGGAGGGAGACTGGGTCTACTGGTCTCATCCCCGAGAGGACAACTGGGGCGTTAAGGATATTTATCGGACGAAGACCGACGGCAGCGAGGAAGAAATGCTGCTGAAGGGAATCGTCCAGCACATGACCGTCGGCGAAGGCTCGATGTTCTATGCGCCCGATGAAGACTGGATGGGAAAAATCAAATCCGACCCGGCGGGGATCTATCGCTTGAATCTCGACGGAACCGGAAAAGAAAAAATTCTGAGCGAGGATACCCTGACTTTAATCGGAGTTTACAAAGGCCATGTCTATTATTACAACGGGATGGAGGCAGCCGGGCTCTACCGGGCAAAGCTGGACGGAAGCAAACGCGAACGGCTCATCGGTCCGGGAGATTTCACCTGGGTACACTTCCTGGACGATCAGATTCTTTTCTTTGACAACTCCACCGGAGCCTACCGGATCATGAATCTCGATGGATCGGATGTTAAGAATCTGAAAAAATAGAGGACGACAGCAGCTATGTCCTGACAAAGAACTAGCATTCTCCGGGACAAAAGATCGTGTTCATCTGAAGATCTCCTTGACACGAAATCAGTCTCTGCAAAACAAGGCATGAAGTCAGGCAGCCGGGATATGAAGTCAGGCGGCAGGTGGTTTGCAGAGCTTATTTCAGCCACTTTGTGCAGAGTAATCTGACCTTCCGGTGGAACATTGGAGCGAACAATGACAAAGACCGTCGAATCGACCGCCTGCTTCAGGTGATCGATTCGACGGTCTTTTTACTTCATCCGATGCTCATCAGGCACCATGCGATTCGAAAGCTATTCGAGGATTTCGGCTTTGCGCAAAAAGAGCTTAGTTGACCGGCACGCCGTAATAATGGGTGTTGATGGAATTCTGGCACATCTGGAGGCAGATGCCTTCTTCCTTGCCGCCGTTGTAGTAGATATCGATGAGACTGACCCCGTTATTGAACTTGAGATAGAAATCATTATTGGGATTGCTTTTCACATCGATGATCTTGTAGGTTCTGACCTTCCCGTTCAGATCAGAGACCGATACCAGGGAACCTGTCTTGACATTGATCATATAGTTGAAAACCCCCGAACCATGACCCAGGATCATTGTGGTCTTGTTGTCGTAGTTGTACAGAGCCGGACCCCAGGTTACCAGAAGTCCTTTGTCCAAGTAAGTCTGCAGGGTGGATCCGCTCATATAGTTATGTTCGCCCCAGGACGGATCAAAGTAAGGCCGCAGATCGGCGATTTTTTTGTGCAGCCCTCCCAGGTAACCGATGCTGTGCACCGGAACGCTGGTCGTACCGGTGGACTCACTGGCGAGTTTCAGATAGGAAGCAGAAAGATAGCCAACGGTGCCATTGACGCTCACTTTGTACCAGGTGGAGCTGTATTTGGAAATTAGTGTGGCGGAGGTGCCGGCGGATAGTTTGCGGATGACAGAATAGGCAGTGGAAGGCCCGGTCCGGAAGTTGACCGATCCAGTGGTTACATAGACAGAAGCTGTTGTCGGCAGTGCTGAGGTTGTTGCTGCTTTCAGATAACTGGCGGAAAGATAGCCGACGGTTCCATTGACGCTTACTTTATACCAGGTGGAACTGTATTTGGATATCAGTTCCACCTTTGTGCCGGCGGACAATTTACGTATGACGGAGTAAGAGGTGGAGGGCCCGGTCCGGAAATTTACAGAACCCGTGGTCTGGTAGATCGCACCGGTATCCGGCAGGGACGGGACTTCCTGAGTTCTGGCGACCGGAGCCATCATCGGGGCGTTTGTCTGTGACTGACCCGCGGGAAGAGCAGTCTTGACTGAGTTTGTCTGAATGACTGAACCAGGATCCGTTGGCGCTGACTGAGGCGCGGAGAGTACAGCGAACTGTGAGATCCCGAGTATGATGGCCAGGGTGACAAGTGATTTACGATGTTTCATTCCATTAAACCTTCCTTAAGCGTATTCTTTTGATTAGTAAATTAGGTTAATTTCACATATCTCAAATAATACCATGTTTTGTAAATAGAAATTCCGCATTTAAATATGGATTTTATTAGTTATATAAAGACTTGAAGTAAAATTAAATAGAATTAAAATCTATAATGAATCCAACTTGCTGTGGCTGCTGGCTCAGGATAAGGACTGAAAGAAGTGTCATCCGAGAGAGTTTTCTAAACCTGAACAGAAAACTGCTGTATTGATCCTTGTTATTTTTTAAAAGAGGAATATAAGTCAAACGGATCGATCGAAAAGATTAAAAGAAAGATTATATGCATCATCCAGACACCGTTCAACATATCCTCACTGAGAATTGTATGCCAGGAGCGAAAAAACAGGAAAGCAGTCGATATTTACAAATGGCCAAAATATAAGAGAGAGGTCTTAGGTAATGAATCATTGCTGAAAAATGAGGTAAGCAAAAGACAGCAGAACCAAGAAATGTCATACTTTCTCGGTTCTGCTGTTTTGGTTTTTGGTGTGGTGGAATAGCGTTCAGGTGTAGATTGCTGATTGAATTTAAGTTAAATAAAGGAAAGACGACTCATGCGAGTCTTCTTTCCAGTCAGTGGTTATTTGTTCAATCATGTATTTTCCCCAGTAAGGAGCTGTTACTGCAATAAGTTGTTTAAGCCATCTTATTTCCGCTTGATCGTTATCGATACGGTTGCAGTATTGGAGTATGTACTTCCATCCCGTACCCGACAGGTGAATTTATCCGTGCCTGTAAAACCGCTATTCGGAACATAGGTGGCAATATGATCCGCAAGGGTGACACTGCCGCTGCCAGGTGGAGCAACAATTTCGTAAGTCAGAGGATCCCCGTCCACATCAGCACCCTTCAGTGTGACTTGAATGGTTGCGTTTCTTTTTGCAGTCACTGAAACATTGCCGGCAGTGGGGGGATCATTGACCGGCGTTACCGTAATGCTGATTGTGGCAGAATCGGAGTATGCTTTTCCGTCATAGGCTCTAAATGTAAATGAATCATCTCCGAAGTAATTCAGCGCTGGTGAATAAACGAGATTCGGAGCTGTTCCTTTCAGAGTGCCATGAGAGGGTCCCGAGGCAATCTGGAACGAGATAGTATCTCCGTCAGGGTCGCTTCCCGTCAGAACAATGGATTTTGGGATGTCTTCAGGGGACGCAACAGACTGGCTGACTGCGAACGGCCGATTATTAGGGGAAGGTGCGCCGCTTAGCGCGGCAGCAGCATCGATGAGGCCCCAGCCGAAGGTATTGTCTCGTCCGGAAGATCCAAGGTCATAAGCAGTACTCTGGAGGATATTCTGCACTTCAAGGGGCGTCACTGCCGCTCCGTACGCAATTACCAGAGCAGCGGCGGCTGCTGCATGTGGAGTCGCCATGGAGGTTCCCTGGAAGAAATAATAATTGAAGCTGGACGGATTCTTGGAGGTCGGATCAAAAGTATTCTGCAGGATACCGTCCACATAGCCATCTCCGTTTTTATCTGCACTGGTGTCTCCGCCTGGAGCAACCAGATCGACACTGGATCCGTAATTGGAATATGGTGCCAGATAACCGCCATAGCCTGTCGCGCCGACTGCGATCACGTAATCATCATAGGCTGCGGGATAACCGGTGAAGCTTGATCCCTCATTACCGGCAGCCGCTACGATGGTAACGCCTTTGACATCATGGGCATATCTGATAGCATCCAGGAGGATCGAGGAATCATCTGGCCCGCCCAGACTCATGTTAATGACCTTGGCTCCGTTGTCAGCAGCATAATAAATTCCGTTCGCAATGGCAGCATAGGATCCTGATCCTCGTTTATTCAGTACTTTCACCGGCATGAGAGTGACTCCGAATGCTGCGCCGGCAACGCCCAGGGAGTTGTTGGTGCTTTGGGCCACCGTTCCGGCCACATGCGTTCCATGACTGTTATCATCATTGGCATGAGCATCATTGTTGATGAAGTCATATCCCTGCATAAATTTGGTGTCGGCGAGATCCGGAGCTCTGTAATAGTTTCCGTAGTTTTCGTAGGCAATGCCCGTGTCCAGGATCGCGACAACGACATTGCTGCCCGTTGTTTTTTCCCAGGCCTGCTCCAGCTCGATGCCGCCCTGTGCTTTGTCTTTAAAGTTCCACTGATAGCTGTAGTAAGGATCGTTCGGAACCATGTATGCCTGAGCAATATAATTAGGTTCAGCATACTCCACATTGGCTTGCTTCGAATATTTGGCCACTTCGTCCTTCACTGAACCGGCCGCAACTTTGATTGTTCGGAAGGGATTCTTGTCATTACGGAATTTCACATTGATTTCATCAGGCACGAATTTCAATTCATTCTTTCCCAGAGAGTCGTTCACTTTGAACTCTTTGTCGGCGGCTCTGGTAGGGAGTCCCATGAAGGTCATACTAAGCAGGATTGCAGTAATCGCGGATAACCATCGTTTCATCCAATTCACCCCCAGGCTTGATTTTTTAAAGACATCCAGCTGGTTACAGAAGACCCTGTTCAAGGGATATCTATTTGTAAAGAATTATAAGTCTAAGATGTGAATTAAACAGAAATAATTGAAGATCACTAAACATTTGGTTAAAATGAACTTATGATCCTGTCAACTTGAAAAAATGATAATAAACCGACCTTCAGAATATGATGCAACCTTCAGGATCGTAATTTGAGGAGTGTAGTAAAAGTGTAGTAAAAGTAAAAAAATAGCTGAATCCTTGAAATCGTTGATACGACAAGGATTCAGCTATTTTTATCAGTATTCTATGGCGGAGAGTCAGGGATTTGAACCCTGGGATGCTTGCACATCGCCGGTTTTCAAGACCGGTGCCTTAAGCCACTCGACCAACTCTCCATGTGACTATATTATATTACCAATTGGAAAGTTGGATGTCAATGATAATGATTTTAGGGCTTTATAGCAGTTTTTATGGCTGGAACTGGTGATGGGTAGCTGTGTCGTATCGGATGAAAGCATCAGCTCATAAGCAAATTAAGGGAAACAGGAACTGGAGCGTTAGATGACAGTTCCTGTTTCCCATTTTCATGCCGGTGAGTTCATTGTTATTGTCAGATGGTCAGGCGCGATCGACAGCGACCAGCAGATCCATAACCGTTTTTCCCTCGACTGTCAGAACTTCTTCCAGGCAGGGGGCCTGGGAATCATGCTTGAAATCCGGATCTTTGAAGTCGTGCTCTTCGAGCCAGGCGACGAGTGCCTGCCATCCGCCTGGAATCCGTTCAAAGGGAGCGGCAAAGGGATCGGTGATGCGTAGGATAGCGTACCGCAGAGAGGGAATCTGCTTTATTGTCAGGGGTGTATCTTCAAAGACGAGTGAGGCGGGAAGCTGACCGACCTGAGTCGGGTCGATCACCAGCCAGGCTTCGTATCTCCGCAGGGCAGTAACATCTTCCGATCCCTCAACCGGTGAATCAAAACCAAACCGACGGCTGACCTTCAGATTCCAGGCTTTCGCCAGACGATCCATGCGGCCGAGGATCTCGTCTTCTGGTTCTGAACCCATGGCGATTCCACAGACAACAGTCATGGCTGGCAGAATTTCATAACGGACATCACTTAAATAATCTTGCATGCTTGATACTCCTTGTTCAATGGTGGGCAGCAGCGGGCGAAAGGCAGGGGGTAAGCCCTTCAAAATTCTTTGCGGATCGATTTGAAGGGTTCTGTCATAGGACTTCAGACGTCGGATCCGAATGGGCGGATCCATTCGAAAGGCACTGGGAGGCTGACCGAAGGTTCTCCGAACTGCCCGGGAGAAGGCTTGTTCCGACCCATAACCGGCATCCAGTGCTGCATCCAGGATGCGGTTGCCGTCTTTCAAGCTGATCAGGGCTTCCTCCAGACGACGGCGTCGGAGGTAGTCCATGACGGTATATCCCGTTTCAGCCTGGAACAGGTGAATCAAATAATACTTCGAGAGTCCGGCTTCGGCGGCCAGCTGATCAAGAGTTACCGGATCATTCAGGTGATCCTCCAGATGTTGAAGAATGGATTGAAACCGATGATTCAAGGGGAACCTCCTTTTCGGTCTGATGTTAGGATAACCCGTCTTATGAAAAGATACCCAACCAAAATTGCTATTACCGGTCGGTTGAAGAATTTTTTTTCGCTTTTTACGTCGTCGGATCAGGATTCTCATCCCTGTCCCAGACTTGCTTCAGCAGAAGCCGTTCCTTGAAAGCGCCGCGTTCTTCTGCTTTCTTCTGACGCAGAGCTTCCAGTTCTTCCATGGAACAGTCCTGGAGTTGGGCCAGAGCCCGGATGACTTCCAGGAGATCGGCCAGCTCCTCGGTGTTTTTGGCTTCCAGGTACTCTTTGGTTTCTTCCATAAGTTTTTCTTCCAGTTTGGCAGCGTATCCTTTTTCCGACAGGATCTCAAAGTCAGCGGATTTACCGGTCGCCTGGATAATCTCCGGGATCCGGTCGCGCACCAACTTGTTGTAAAGTTTCATCAGCAAGGTTCCTCCGTTTCAACTGCTTGCAATACAGCTATGTTCACTCTGATATTATTATACCCCTTGAACCATCCATGGAGCAGCGCCCTGGTGAGAACCATACGCTGGTGAAAACAGCCAGCAGGCTGCCCATGGGGCAGCCTGCTGGAAATCATTTTTTTGTGAAGTCAGTTTATTGGACGACATAGGCTGATGCGTCAAAGGCATGGATCAGCGTCTGTCTCGGAAGGCTCCGAATATACTGAGCCAGCTTGTCACGGACCGGAATGAAAGTATCCACAACATCAATGGCACCGGTGAAGTTGTACTTGTCTCCGCCGGTGTATACAAAGTCCAGCGTGGAAACGGAGTACAGGGCTGCATTGTCGATGGGATCACCGTTTTGCAGAGTCATCTCCACAATGCGGGAACCATATGGTTTGGACAGATCTACTTTGACCTTGACGCCATAGAACTGTCCGTCCTTGAAGGTTCCTTCCTCAATGCCATGCTCGATGAGTTCGTACAGCTTCGCTCCGGTGACTTTTAGGGTCACCAGTGTATTGTCAAAGGGGAACAGTTTATACATGATGCCCATGGTGATTTCTCCGGCCGGCATCGGTTCACGGATTCCGCCGCCGTTGATGATCGCGATCTGAGTGCCGCCTAGTTCTGAGAGAGCTTTGGCAGTCCACTGTCCCAGCGGGGTCAGTCCAAGAGGTCCAGTTGTATCATGTTCCAGGAGCTGGGCATTCATTCCGACATACTCATTCAGGACATCTGCCAGATCGGCCTTGTAACCGGCTACCAGATCCGCTACTTCCTGGTTCACCGGAAGGCTGGCGATCCGGGTGGAGATCGGGTCGATGAACCCGTCAATGGATTCAAGCTTGGTGTTGCGATTGTTAAAGGTGAGTCGGGCCACCTGGAGAGAGCGCCCGTTATATCGGCCCTGCAGAATCTGAATGCCATTTACGACGGCATCGATGGTCTGGTGGGTGTGTCCTGAGAAAATCAGGTCGACGCCGGAAATATGATCAGCATAGTCCTTCAGTTCTCCGGTTACTTCACCGGTCGAGCTGTCCTGGTATCCGCCAAGATGAGTCAGAGCAACCACCGCGTCAACTTTTTTAACTTCTCGCAGGTATTTGACCCAGTGTTTTGTTGCCTTGACCGGGTCGGTAAACTCGATGTCAGCTACGTTGGCGGCAGCGGTCTTGGTGGCCGTTTCCGGGGTGGCGATTCCAATAATTCCGATTTCTACGACTTTGCCGCTGGTGAGGCGGACTTTCTTGATCATGTAAGGATCCGCATAATCCACCGGCTCGCCACTGTCCTTATAAACAATATTGGAAGCCAGGAAAGGATAACCGCCCTCTTCGGACCAGTCATACATCATATCCTTGCCCCAGTCATATTCGTGGTTGCCGATTGCAGAAGCTTGCAAATCCATCAGCTGGAACGCGTCATTGACGACTTTGCCGTGGGTCAGATTGGATATGGCCGTACCCTGGAAATTGTCTCCGGCTGAGAAGAAGAACGTGGGATATTCGGTCTTCATTTGATCGAGCACACCGGCAATCTTGGCGATTCCGGGGTTGCTTCCAAGAGACTCGACATTTCCGTGAAAATCATTAAAAGCGACAAACTGAATGGTTTCGTATTTTGAGCGCTGTCCATTCGAATAGGCATTTCCGCCCTTGGCAATGGCATTTTCGGTTCCGGTGGCGGCATAGGTGTTAGAAATTCCGGCAAACAAAGAAACGACGAACGCAAGAATCAGCAAGAGTGACTTCAGTACCGTTTTCCTGTTCCTCATTACGTACCTCCTGTCCATATCAATGGAATAGATTGGATTCAATTGTAAAATCATCATAACAAACAAATGTTAAGCTTCCGTTCAATCTTCGTTTACATTTTAAGAATATCGCAGTGTAGAACCTTGATATCACGGTTCATTTTGGAATTATCTATGGCAGAAGCCATTTTTGTGCGTTATTAATGAAAAATTTTCCGTAATTTTTAAACAGAAATGTTTTCATAAATTATTTATTTTTTTCAAGATAAAAAGATCGAATTATGATTGGAAAATAACGAAAGTCTTCGATATAGTTTACACTATCGCTTATAATAAAAATATGTATAGCTATTAGAACTGAAATTTGTTATTATTAATTTTAAATACATCTACAGTCACAGAATAACATCAGATTATTTCTGCTTGATTATTTGAAAAGGTAGTGAGGTCTCTTCCACGCTATCGCAACCGGTATTCTTGAAGCTGATAAATTCTAATGATTCACTAAAGTTGAAAAGCTGTTAAATCAATGCTTTGATAAGTGTGTTCCCCGCGTGTGCGGGGTGATCCTAAGTCCATGATGTTGTCTAACATCGTCCCCGCGTGTGCGGGAGGTACTTTACTGGGAAATGATCCCGAAAAATCACAATGACAAAGAAGGCAGGGTGTATATCCCTGCCTTCTTGCTGTTTGTTGTGTGGATTTCATTGGTTGGAGCTTAATTGAGGTACTTTTCGAACCAGTTGGTGATTTCGGTGAGGCGGCGGATCCGGCCTTTGGGTTTGCCGCTGCGGGAGAGTTCGTGGGTTTCACCGTGGAAGACTGCCATGCGGGCTTCACAGCCGTGCAGCTTCAGAGCGATGAACATCTGGAAGGCTTCGGGGATCCAGCAGCGATAGTCCTGATCGGAGTGGATGAAGAGGGTGGGGGTGGTGCACTGATCAGCGTATTTCAGGGGGGAGAGCTCCCACATCTTTTCCGGATTCTTCCAGGGCCAGGCATCGTTTTCGTTGGGGGCAAAGAAATAGCCGATGTCGGAATTGCCAAAGAAGGACATCCAGTTGGAGATGGAGCGCTGGGATGCAGCACAGCGGAAGGCCTTGCTGTGGCCGATGATCCAGTTGGTCATGAAGCCGCCGTAGGAACCGCCGGTCACTCCGACGCGCTTTTCATCGATATCCGGATAGGTATCCAGCACTTTATCCGTGAAGTCCATCAGGTTTTCATAGTCGACGGAACCGTACCGGCCGCGGATGTCGGCAAATTCATTGCCCTTGCCGTCCGAGCCCTTGGGATTGCAGAAGAAGACAAAGTAACCAAGGTTTGCCCAGACCTGCATTTCATGATAGAAGACGGAGCCATAGGCAGTTTTGGGGCCGCCGTGAATGACCAGGATGCCCGGATATTTTTTGCCTTTTTTGTAGTCGGCCGGTTTCAGCACGAATCCATTGACGATGTCATCGCCTTCGCCGCGGGAGCGGATGGACTCAGGAATCAGAACCTGATGGTTTTTCAGGTAGTCTTCGTTAAAGCTGGTGAGCCGGACCCGGGAACGTTTCTCCACCCGGTAGAGTTCCTGCAGACCCGAAGTCTCCATTCCGACAAATACGATGGTGCCGTCACTGGATACATCAAAGGCATCCACGGAGCCCGGTTCATCCATGAGCACTTCAATCTTCCCGTGACGGTCCATCCGCTTCAGAAGGGAATCCGTGTCATTGGTTTCGACATAGTAGATCCAGCCGTTTTTTACGATCAGGGAATGACCGCCGCCGTAGCGCATGTCGGAATTAATGGAGGAGCCGATGGAGAAATCCTGGTCTTCCAGAATCGGCTGGAGCTCCAGGCTTTTCAGGTTTAGCAGGAAGAACTTGGGGTTTTCGTTCAGTCCGAAGCGTTTTCCTTCGCTGATCAGAAGAACCGCCGTTTCATCATCCAGGAACTGAGCGTCATAGATCCGGTGCTTGCCGATTTTTACCTCGCTCACTTTTTTAGCGGCGACGTCGAGAATACCCAGCTTGGATTCCAGAGCAGCAACGCCCTTGTTTTCATCGATGGTCACCAGAGCCAGCGTTTTGGCCTCATTGAGCGAAAAGTCATGGATGGACGTTTTGCCCTTATTCAGAGCGGTGATCTTCCTGGTTTTGGCATCATAAAGGCACAGGCGTCCGCGTTTGCCAGCCGTAAAGCCGCCGCCGTTGCTCCAGAACGGAATCTCTTCGATGGTCTCAAAATCCTTTTCCGCTTCCCGGCGGTCCAGTTCCTTCTTTTTCTCGGCTTCATCCTTCAGGATGTGCAGGTCCTGACCCTTCAGGTCGGTGGACATGGTGAACAGGTAACGGGATTCGTCGATCCGCTCGACTTTTCCGGCTTTGGCCGGAAGCGTAATGAATTTCTCCGCCTCGCCGCCCTTGAGGTAGATGCGGTAGAGATTGGTGAAATCATCCTTCTTGGCCTGATCCTTGTCTTTTTGCTTGCGATTGGCGGAGAAAATCAGGTGGTCATTGCCGTCCCAGACAAAGCCGGTGACTTCGTCGGAGGCGGTGAGGCGCCAGCTCTCGCCCTTTTTTACATCATGGAGCCAGATGTCCGACTGATAGCCGTTCTCCTCCAGATCGGGCTGGGTTCGGATAAAGGCCAGCCAGGTGCCCGCTTCATTAAATTCCGGAGCGGATAAAAAACGAATGTCTTTCAGGTCTTCAATTAGTACTTTCTGCATGGAATACCCTCCGTACTGCTTTGCGCATGATAACTCCAGTGTACTACAAAACGGCAGTGCCGGATGCCTGCCCGGCTCAGGTTCTGTTCTGATTCAGTCGCTTTGTGATGTGTTTCACCAGACCGGAAACCCGGCCGTCTTTCGACAGCCGGGTTTCGGATCGGACGTTCTGCCGATATTTTTTGAGTTTTGACTTATTTGCTGTAGTTGTCGAAGTACCCCTGAATGTAGATGACCGGGGTGCCCTTGTCGCCCGAACCGGAGGTCAGGTCGCACAGGGAGCCGATGAGGTCGGTGAGACGGCGCGGCGTGGTCCCCTGGGATTCCATGCTGCCGGTCAGATCCGCTTCCTTGTGGTTGATGTGGTTGGCAATGGCCGCCTTGAGCTCGGTACCGGACAGGTCGCGGAAATTGTTGTCTGCCAGATACTTGATCTTGATCTCATTGGGCGTGCCTTCCAGCCCGTCGGTATAGCCGGGAGATACCACCGGATCTGCCAGTTCCCAGATGTAGCCGACAGGATCTTTGAAGGCGCCGTCTCCGTAGACCATGACTTCCGGCCGTTTGCCGGTCAGTTCTTGGAGCTTGGTCTGGATGCCTTCGACCAGACGCTTGCTGTCCCGCGGGAACAGCTTGACTTCCTCTTCCGTGGACTTGTTCGAGCCCAGCAAACCGTATTCCTCATTGTAGCCATGGGCATCGGACGGTTCGCTGAGGATCTCATCCAGGGACAGAACCCGGTCGGCGCCGGCCTGAAGCAGAATCCGCTTGGTCCGCTTGCGCGTATGGATATCGCAGTTAATGACGGTTTTGGTGTAATCCAGGATGGTTTGGGCATTGTTGGCGAAGACCACTTCACACTCACAGCCTTCGCCTTCGATGATGCTCCGGTAATACTGGACATAATCGACGCCGGTGAAGGTATGCTTGGCCTGACCGAAAGCGGTCCGGAAATCCAGCTCGGACAGGACATCCGTCCACGGATTGACTCCGGATTCATCCAGCTTGTCCAGATAGATCAGGTGATTTCCGACTTCATCCGCAGGATAGGACAGCATCAGAACGATTTTTCTGACCCCCCGGGCAATGCCCTTGAGGATCATGGCAAAGCGGTTGCGCGAGAGAATGGGGAAGATGACGCCGCAGGTCTCGCCTCCGGTTTTTTCCCGGACATCCCGGGCAATGTCATCCACCGAGGCGTAATTGCCCTGGGCTCTGGCAACAATGGATTCGGTCATGGCGACAATATCCCGGTCCTGCATCTGCAGGTGCTCGGACTCCAGAAAATCCATGACCAGCTTGGTGACCAGCTCGCTCAGATCGTCACCCTTGCGGATAATAGGGGCTCTGAGCCCACGTACGGTAGTTCCAACGATTCGTTCCAATGGTAGTTCCTCCTTAAGGAAAGCATATTTTCGTGATCGATCCTACAAGAACAGGATCAGACTGAGCGCCATCAGCATCATGCCCAGGACAAAGCCCAGGATAGAAAGGTGGTGCTGGCCGTATTCTTCGGCCGTGGGCAGCAGTTCATCAATCGAGATAAACACCATGATTCCGGCCACGGCGGCAAAGACAAACCCTTCCACCGTATCGTTGAGAAATGGCATCAGGATCAGATAACCCACCAGTGCGCCCAGCGGTTCGGCCAGGCCGGACAGAAATGAGTAGAGGAAGGCCTTGCGCCGGGAGCCCGTCGCGAAGTAGATCGGTACCGAAACCGAAATTCCTTCCGGAATGTTATGGATCGCAATCGCCACCACAATCGGAATGGCCAGAGTCGGATTATCCAGGGCTGTAATAAAGGTGGCCAGACCTTCCGGGAAGTTGTGGATTCCGATGGCCAGGGCCGTGAATACGCCAGTGCGCATCAGGCTGCTCTTGGAATGACGCTGGCTTTCGTGATGCTCCATGAACGAAGCCGGATCTTTGATTTCATGAGGGTTTTCTTCTTCCGGAATCAGCTGGTCGATGACGGCAATCAGGGCGATGCCGACAAAGAAGCCAATTACCGTAAGGGTTGTCGCTGTTTTCGGACTGCGGCCGTGACTCAGGGAATCCAGCGCTTTGGGAAATATTTCCATGAATGAGACATAAACCATGACTCCGGCGGAAAATCCCAGACTAAGCGACAGAAACTTCGTGTTCGTTTTTCTCGATAACAATGCAATCAGACTTCCAAAGCCGGTGGCCAAACCAGCCAGAGAAGTCAGTAAGAATGCGAGCAGAATATTTTTTTCCATCGTTTATACTCCTTCTGCTTCCATTTTACACGCCCAGTCCCTGGGACACAATATCACCCGGGGACTCACGGCAGACGTTCCCGCCTGGGACATGCGAAAAAATCAAGGAATCCGCATCAAATTGTCGCCGGATGCTTGAGGATTCTCTCCCGGCCGGACCGGACAAATTGCCCAGGCAAGGAAGCGGGGAGTATAATGGAAGCAATCAGAAAAGGAAGGGGCACAGAACCGGAAGCAGCCGGATCCAGGGGACGGTTGTCAGGGGTTTCCAGGTGACGGCCGCCTCGAAACGATCCAGGGGAATAAGGGGCGCAAGCCCAACGGAGGAATGAAATTGGAAAGACAATGGTGGAAAGAGGCGGTAGTCTATCAGATCTACCCGAGAAGTTTTCAGGACAGCAACGGCGACGGCATCGGGGATCTGGCCGGAATCAGTTCCCGGCTGGATTATCTTAAGCATCTGGGGGTGGATGTCCTTTGGATTTCCCCCTTCTTCAAGTCGCCCAACGATGACAACGGCTATGACATCAGCGATTACCGGGAGATTATGACGGAGTTCGGCACGATGGCGGAGTTTGATGAGCTGGTGGCCGGCATTCATGCCCGCGGCATGAAGCTGGTCATGGATCTGGTCGTCAACCACTCCTCGGATGAGCATGCCTGGTTTCAGGCATCCCGCCAATCCAGAACCAACCCCTGGGCTGATTACTACATCTGGAAAGATCCCCGGCCCGAGGGCGGTCCCCCCAACGACTGGCAGTCGATCTTCTCCGGATCAGCCTGGGAGTATGTTCCCGAACGCGGTCAGTATTATCTCCACCTCTTCTCCCCAAAACAGCCGGACCTGAACTGGGACAATCCCGCGGTGCGCCGGGAAATCCATGAGATGATGAAATTCTGGCTGGACAAGGGAGTGGACGGCTTCCGCATGGATGTCATCAACCTAATCTCCAAGTCCTTTGCCGCCGACCCCGAGGGGGAGGATCTCTACTTCCAGGGACCGCGCCTGCATGAGTACCTGCAGGAAATGAACCGAAACGTACTGGCGGGACGAAATCTTCTCACCGTCGGCGAATGCCCCGGAGCGAGCCCGGAGGATGCCATTGACTTTACTGCACCCGAACGGGGAGAACTGACCATGATCTTTACCTTCGAGCACATGGATCTGGACAGCGGCCCCGGCGGCAAGTGGGACTTCAGGGAGTTTGCGATGCCTGCTCTGCGGGAGAATCTGTCCCGGTGGCAGCTCAGCCTGCACGAACGGGGCTGGAATTCCCTGTACCTGGACAACCACGATCAGCCCCGCATGGTCTCCCGCTTCGGCGACGACCGCCGCTACCCCAAAGAATCCGCCAAGCTGCTGGCTCATGTCGTCCATTTCCTGGAAGGTACCCCTTACATCTACCAGGGGGAGGAGCTGGGCATGACCAATCTGAACATCGAGGGCCTGGACGATCTGCGCGACCTGGAATCCATCAACGCCTGGCATGACCTGGTGGAAGCCCGCTCGCTTTTTACGCCGGAGCACATGATGGAAGCCATCCGGCGCAAGGGGCGAGACAACGCCCGCACGCCCATGCAGTGGGACGACTCCCCCCAGGCCGGCTTTACCACCGGACAGCCCTGGATTCGGGTGAATCCGAATTATCAGTGGATCAACGCCGCCCAGCAGCTGTCCGACCCCGATTCCGTGCTGCAGTATTACCGCCGGATTCTGTCCCTGCGCCGGGAGCTCCCGGTCATGGTCTACGGCCGGTTTGAGCCCCTGTTCCCGGATCACCCCAGTCTGTTTGCCTGGGAACGCATTCTGGGAGAGGAACGGCTGATCGTGGTGAACAACTTCTCCGCCGAGCCCACTCCCGTGGATCTGTCAGGCATTGCCCGGCAAGGCGAATTTGAACTGTTCCTGGCCAATTACTCTGATTTCAGGCTGTCCCCGGAGGGGCGGTATGAACTGCGGCCCTATGAAGGCTTCGTCCTGTATAACGAAGCCCATGAACGGGAGGATCAGGATGTATCGGGTCGCTGATTTTCCGCAGGCCATTCAGGATTACATGGTGCGGCAGCGGCGTCATTTTCACGCCCATCCTGAACTCTCGCTGAAGGAAGAGCGCACCAGGGACCATATCCTGGCGCAGCTGGACGCCATGGGCATCGCCTGGCAGATCGTGGGACTCACCGGCGTGCTGGCCAATCTGAGCGGAGACCGGCCCGGACTGACGACTCTGATCCGGTGTGAGATGGATGCGCTGCCCCTGACCGAAGAAACCGGACTGCCCTTTGCCTCGCAGGAAGCCGGTGTCATGCATGCCTGCGGCCATGACGGCCACATGGCCATCGTGCTGGGCTTGATCAAATACCTGGCGGAGAAACGGGTTTCCTTCTCCGGTAAAGTGCTGTTTCTGTTTCAGCCCGGGGAAGAGATCGGCAAGGGAGCCAAGCTGGTGCTGGAGGACATGGAGCGCCTGGGCATCGAACCGGATGAAGCCATCAGCGTCCATACCGGTTCCGAACTGAAACTTGGCCTGATTTCCGTCCCGTCCCGCGCCGTCATGGCCGGAACCCGGACTATGAAGGCATTGATCAGGGGGCAGGGCGGCCACGCTTCCCGACCGGATCAGACGATTGATCCCATCAATGCGATGGTCAGTTTTCTGTCCGAAGCCCAGCGCCTGAAGGACCGGACCATCTCCCCCTTTGAGGAAGCTATTCTGTCCTTCACCGGCGTTCATGCCGGCACGAAAACCAACATCGTGCCAGAAACCTGCGAAATCTGGGCTTCCATGCGCTTTTTCAACGATCGGGTCGGCGATCAGCTGCGGGATATCCTGGAACGGACCGCCCGGGCCGTCATCGAAGCCACCGGCGTTGACATCGATCTGGTGTTTTCACCCGGACTGCCCCCGGTCTGGAATGACGAAGCCGTCACCAGAAAATGCCGGGCCGCTGCCCGGGCCACCTTCGGTAACGACAACGTCCAGGAAAACGAACGCATCATGGCTTCCGACGACTTCGGCAAACTCCTCCAGCGCTGGCCCGGCTGCTATGCCTTTGCCGGAGCGGGCAGCGAAATCACCGGCATCTACCCCGGCCACTCCCCTAAATATAATGTGGACGAGCGGGTCTATCCCTACATCGTGACCTACTACCTCAATTATCTGACGTCCCAGCCGGATCAGGCAGTGATTTCTTCCGACTGAACAGGGTCAGCATAAAAGGACCAGCATAAAAGGACCAGCATAAAAGGACCAGCATAAAAGGACCAGCATAACTGGATCAGCATAACTGATCAGCAGAACAGGATCAGCAGAACAGGATCCACATCACATGAAGAACAAACCCCGGACCGGTCTCAGTGGAGAACGTCCGGGGTTTTCGTCCGCTCGTCGAACAATCAGTCTCGGAATATGCAGCGGGAGCAGTGGAGGAAACTGCCGGAAATGAGCGGAATTTCGTTATGACCTGGTGTTATATTGCATAAGTGGCAATCCGGGGAATCGGAGAAGGGGTGTGAAGTCGTTTTCCCTTGATCTGCAAGGATATTTTTGATAATTCGGCGATAAGAGGGTTGACAGAAGAAAAAGCGATAGGGTATATTATTAACAATAAATGAATAAATATACAGACTGAGACGAGAAGAGTAGCCAGGGGTGATTCAGACAGCGAGTCCCGTGGGTGGAAGGGGATATGGAATTTCCTGGCGAACAGAGCCTCCGAGTCGTGCCGCTGAAATTGATGAGGCGGCGACGGGATGTCCCGTTACCGATTGAATAATTGCATAAATATGTAATTATAAGTGAGGCCGGAATCCTCTGGAATCCGGTGAATTAGGATGGTACCACGAGAGAGCTGCTCGTTCCTGAATCGATGATTCGGAACGGCTTTTTTAATTGAAGCAAACAAAAGAGGAGAATGAAAATGAAGATTGTGAATTCCTGGAATGATTTTGATCCCTTGAAGCATGTGATTGTGGGGCGGGCGGACAACTGCTGCATTTCCCCGTCGGAACCCGCTTCCAAAGCCAAAGTGCCGCTGGACAGCCCGATGCGCGGCATGACCGGACCCAGACCGCTGGCCACCGTGGAAAAAGCCAACGAACAGCTGGAAGGCCTGGTCAAGCTGCTGGAGAGCCGCGGCGTCAAAGTGGACCGGCCCGATGCCCTGCAGTGGAATCAGGCGGTGGTGACGCCGCATTTCATGATCGGCAGCATGTTCGGCTGCATGCCCCCGCGGGATGTGCTCCTGACCATTGGCAGCGACATCATCTCAGCCCCGATGTCCTTCCGTTCCCGGTATTTTGAATTCTATGCCTATTCCCGGATTCAGAGAGAGTACTTCGACAAGGATCCGAACTTCCGCTGGATCGCCGCTCCCCGCCCGGAACTGTCGGACGCTTCCTACGACATGCATTACTTCGATGATGAAGTCACCGAGGAAATTCTGCTGGAGCGGACCGCAAAGCTCCATATGGTCACCAAGGAGCATGAGATCCTGTTTGACGCCGCCGACGTGCTCCGCCTGGGCAAGGACCTGTTTGTCCAGCATGGCCTGACCACCAACCGCAAGGGCATGGAGTGGCTGCGCCGGATGTACCCGGACATGAGAGTTCATGCGGTGAACTTCCCCGGCGATCCGTACCCGATCCATATTGATGCCACGTTCGTACCGCTTCGTCCGGGTCTGATCCTGAACAATCCCGTTCGGAAACTGCCCAAGGAACAGCGGAAGATCTTCGAAGCCAACGGCTGGGAGATTGTGGACGCTGCTCAGCCGGCCCACAGCCAGCCACCTGAACTGTGCTACTCCAGCGTCTGGCTGTCAATGAACTGCCTGGTTCTGGATCACAAGACCGTCATCGTCGAAGCCAGTGAAACCGCTCAGCAGGAGCAGATGGACAAGCTCGGCATGAACGTGATCCCGCTGCCCTTCCGCGATGCCTATGCCTTTGGCGGCGGATTGCACTGCGCCACGGCGGATGTATACCGCGAAGGCGTCTGTCAGGATTACTTCCCCCATCAGGTGGAGGATCCCACCCTGGTATCGTTCCAGGAAAAATAAACCCGGCCGGATGACAAACGGACCGCGCCGGAATCATGTGAACAAAAGAAAAGCTCAACGGAGAAAGGAGATTCTTATTATGTCAGGTTCATGGACTATGATTTCATTTTTGATTGGCTGCGGACTGCTTCTGGTCATTCCGACCCTGGTCACGATCTACAGTGAGTGGATGGCACACCACGGAGGAACTCATGTGGTTTAACTGGACCGTTTTGGTGGTCACGGCCATCGTTCTGATCGGAGTGGGTGCCTGGTCCGGCCGCCAGATTAAGGGAGCGGCTGCCGAAGGCGCCGGCTTCCTTCTGGGCGGCCGCCAGATCGGCCCCTTCATCGGCGCCGGCACCCTCATTGCCACGGGCTACAGCGGCTGGGGCTTCATCGGCTCCCCCGGCACGGCCTACCGCTATGGTACTGTCGAGATTCTGGCTAATTTCCTCTTCGCCCCAGCCATTGTCTTCGGCACCATGCTGTTTGCCGGATTCATGCGCCGGCGGGCCGAGCGCAGCGGCGGTCTGACGATCCCGGAGTACCTGGCCAACAGCCATCGCGGGACCCCCGGTCAGCGGCGCCTGGTCCATTTCATTGCCGGCTTTGCCACCTTTCTGTTCCTCTCGGTCTATCTCATCGGTCAGATCCGGGCCATCGGCCTGGTGGCGTCGCAATGGCTCGGAATCCCCGAAGTAGCCGCCTCCATGCTCCTGATGCTCCTGATCACCGTGTTCACGATCCAGGGAGGCCTGCTGGCCGTCGCCCTGACGGACACCCTGATGTGCATCGGCATGCTCATTGCCACAGTCATTGTCGCTGCCGTCATGTTCAGCCATGTCAGTCCGACGGATCTCCTGGCCGGCCTGAGCCGGATCGATCCGGAGCTGGTCAATCCCACAACTTCCGTACCCTATGGCAAAAGCCAGCTCAGCGTATTTCTGGTATTCATCTACGCGCTGCTCTTCACCACAACGCTTCCCTACATGTCGGTGCGATTTCTCTCCCTGAAGGAAGACATCAAGATTCACCGGATGGCTCTGTACATGGCCCCCATGGGCGTCATCCTCAGCCTGATCCCCCTGGTCGGCCTGTTCATGCGCCAGCAGGGCTACGTGCTGGCCGATCCCGACAGCGCTATGCCGGTTTTTCTCAATACCTATCTGCCCCCAGCCATTGGCGGGGTGATCACGCTGTTTATCCTCTTTGCCATGCTGTCGACCATCAGCTCGGTGCTGCAGACCCTGGCTTCGGCGCTGTCCTATGATATGACTGTTTCCCTGACGAATCGCCAGGAGAACGTGTCGCTCCGGATGAACCGGATTATGGTCGGGCTGACCACCGCCTGGGGATTGTTCCTGACCTTTGTTGCCCCCGCCGGCATGCTCAATCAGATCGCCTACATCGGAACCGGCGGCCTCATCGCTATGCTGGTCGGACCCACCATCATGTCCAGCCTTGTCGAGGGCGACCTGCGCGCCTGTCTCGGTTCCATGAGTGCCGGACTCCTGGCTCAGATCCTCCTGGTCCTGCGCTTCAATGTCGGCTGGGTAGAAGCTCCGATCCTGGCCGGACTGGCCGGATCCGCCGTATACATCGTTCTGGCACTGGCGGCCAACGGCGGCCATCGCAAGCCTCAGCCCGCACCGGTGAACTAGCGCTCATTCCCCACCGGACACTTCGACCGCAAAGCCAGAGCGAATGAAGCACAACAAAAAGCACTGCTTCCGTCCAAAGACGGAAACAGTGCTTTTCTTATGGGGGAGAGGAGGTGAGAACTCGAAGGGGATACGGAAAGGTTGAATTAGTGGATCCTTTCGGATGCCTTTCTGTTTTTTATCCGAGCAGCCTCTCCACCGGTTTCTTCATGCTGTCGGGCTCTGCGGCCAATCCATGTTGTCATTCCCTGATGAGCTGCACCATGCGGTCATGCGTTCCCTTGCAGGGTCTGCCCTGCCGGAATCCTGAAAATGGGGGGTGTAAGCAGTGTTGAGGAGGAGTGTGGTGAAGTGAGCAGTTACGGAAGGACGTAAACTTCCTGATTTTTATCAATTGTACTAAAAATCTGTGGCTGTTCGCCACTGGATCTATTCGGTAACCGGTCCGGCTGCCCTCTGGTTCGGGACTGCGCCGCCAGTTACTGCCTGTCGCTGTAAAGCCGTTCGACTTCCTTCCAGTTTACAACGTTCCAGAAAGCCTTGATGTAGTCCGGACGTCTGTTCTGGTAGTTCAGGTAGTAAGCGTGTTCCCAGACATCCAGGCCCAGCAGCGGATGTTTGCCCAAAGACAGGGGACTGTCCTGATTGGGGGTGGAGAGGATCTCCAGCTCGCCGCCGTCATTTCGTACCAGCCAGGCCCAGCCGGAACCGAATCGGCCTGCCGCGGCATTGCCGAACTCTTCCTTGAAGGAATCGAAGGAACCAAACTTCTGCCGGATGGCTTCGGCCAGATCGCCGGACGGCTCACCGCCCTGATTGGGTCCGATCACTTTCCAGAAGAAGGCGTGGTTGACATGGCCGCCGCCGTTGTTGCGAATCTGAGTCTTAATATCATCCGGTGCATCCAGCTGATCCAGGTTCCGGATCAGTTCCTTCACCGCTTCGTCGTCATATTCATCGGCGGCCTTGCCGGAGTTCCACTTGTCCAGTGCTGCCACCAGCTTATCGATGTAAGCCTGATGGTGCTTGGTGTGGTGGATTTCCATAGTTTTGGCGTCAATGTGGGGTTCCAGTGCGTCATAAGCATATTCTAATTCAGGTAATTTGATCATGTGTCATTCTCTCCTTTAGTGGTTTGATCCATCGCCAGTCCCCGGATCCGACGACCCGAAGTCCGATGGACTGTTTCATTCATTAGCTTCATTATAGCCAATTGATAAGGATTATCAATTAACTGCCTGTGAATAAACCGTGAAGGTTCCGGATGGCCGGCCGCACGCCCGATTGCGATTCATCGACCCCTAGTTGTCCGCACTGCTCCATCGGAAAGAGAACAGGCTGCCTGAGGCAGCCTGTTCGAGCAGGATCGGGTATTTCCTAGAAACAGGAATCCCCATGATTCGGGTATCCCCATGATTCGGGTATCATGGGGATTCGGTGCTATTCCGTAATTCGGTCATTCTGTGATCGTTTCTCTTTGAGGTGAAATCAGGTTACTTAACCTTGCGATCCCAGAACCGGTGATTTGCCAGCAGCTCGATGAACGCGGCTGAGTCGAGGGGGTCGCCGGTCAGAACGCCGGGTTCTTCCAGGGAGACTTCCTGCGGAATCCAGTCCGCGATGGCGGAGTGGACGGCAAGGGGCTTGAAGTGCTGGAAGGTATCCTTGACGAAATCTTCGAAATGGGGGAGGAAGCTCGGATCCTTGACGGGTTTTCCGCCCAGGAAGATTCCGGCGTCATACAGGACAGCTGCCGCGGTCAGGTGGCTTTTCTTCGCTTGTGCGGTCCCATCGCTTCCCTGGATGGTGCCGATTCTGGCGGAGACAATTTCCGGAACCGCTTTGGCTTGTTTCAGGGTGCTTTCCAGGTCCTTCAGCTGCGCCGAATCGAAGCCATCGGTGATCCAGATGGCAACTTTCAGGGTATCCGTCTTTTTAACCGTATGTTCCTGACTGAGGGCCGGGGATACTTTTTCGTAGGAGGTGCCCTTGGTTTTCACGGTCTTAGTTCCGATTTTTTCAGCCACGGCTTTTGCCAGCGGGAGGTCAATCTCACACAGCATTTCGGTGATCTGCTGCCGTACATCCGGCGATTCCACCATCTGAAGCTCAAAGATGAAGGCATCCCGCAGGTGCTCCTGCTCCACCTTTGACAGGGACCGATAGAACATCACGGCCTGGGAATAGAAATCCTTAAAGCTCTCGCTGCGGCTGCGCACCTTGCGCCCCTCCACCTTTTCCTGGTAGTGGACAAATCCGCCCTGATCCCCGGGAACCGGGACAGGAGCATTGGCATTGAGCGAATTGCGGTGATAGCTGGTCTGACCCCGATGGATCTCCATCTGGTGGTAGCCGTCCCGCTGATTGTTTCGAATGGGGACAACCGGACGATTGATCGGAATCTGATGGAAATTCGGACCGCCCAGCCGGATCAGCTGCGTGTCGGTGTAGGAGAACAGCCGCCCTTGCAGCAGCGGGTCGTTGGTAAAGTCAATGCCTGGCACCAGGTGTCCCGGGTGGAAGGCGGACTGCTCGGTTTCGGCAAAGAAATTGTCCACATTCCGGTTTAAGGTCATCCGGCCGATGATCCGGACCGGAACGTCCTCCTCCGGCCACAGCTTGGTCGGATCCAGAATGTCGAAGTCCAGGGAGAACTCGTCCTGTTCGGGCAGGAGCTGAACCCCGAGTTCCCATTCCGGGAAGGCGCCCTGGTTGATGGCATCGGTGAGGTCGCGCCGGTGGAAATCCGGATCCTTGCCGTTGGTTTTCTGGGCTTCGTCCCAGACCTTGGAATGGACGCCCAGCAGCGGTTTCCAGTGGTATTTGACAAAATGCGCCTCTCCCCGCTCATTGATCCAGCGGAAGGTATGGATGCCAAAGCCCTCCATCATTCGCAGGGAGCGCGGAATCGCCCGATCCGACATGGACCACATCATCTGATGAGCGCTTTCCCGATTGTTGGCGATGAAATCCCAGAACGTATCGTGAGCCGAGGATGCCTGGGGCATCTCATGATGAGGTTCCGGCTTGACCGCGTGAATCAGGTCCGGGAACTTGATCGCATCCTGAATAAAGAAGACCGGCATATTGTTGCCCACCAGGTCGTAATTCCCTTCCTGAGTATAGAACTTCACCGCAAAGCCGCGCACATCCCGCACATTGTCTGCCGAGCCGCGGGACCCTGCCACCGTGGAGAACCGGGCAAACACCGGCGTTTCCAGACCGGCCTCCGACAGGAAATGGGCCCGGGTAAATTCCTTCATCGATTCATAGACCGTGAAGACACCATGAGCTCCGGTGCCCCGGGCATGCACGATGCGCTCGGGAATCCGCTCATGGTCGAAATGGGTGATCTTCTCACGGAAATGGAAGTCCTCCATCAAGGTCGGACCCCGGTCTCCGGCCGTCAGGGAGAATTCATCCTCCGAGACCTTCACGCCCTGATTGGTCGTCATTTCGGTGCCTTCCGATTCTACTCTCACCTGGTCCAGCTGGGCCAGCTTTTCATTGGTTTTGGAATCAGTTTCCGTCGGATCCGTCCGCTCAGCCGGCTTCTTTGCTTCCGGTGACTTTTTTGGTGTTGAACTCTTTGCCTCTGCTTTTTTTGAACTTGCTTTTCTGGCCATACTTTCCCTCCGTAAACGTTGTTATCTCCATCATACAAACTCGAAAAAAGTGGAATGGATTATTTTTGCATTGTTCATAAGCCGTTCGAGAAACCTTCAAGGAATCCCCGATTTATGAATCGGAAGTAACAGAAGTTAAGGAAGGATTTCCGAACGGGCGGCATCCGATCCCGGGACCAGGCAAATTGGATCGGGAGGTCCCCATCCCGAGTCGGGGCAGGCCGCCTTGAAGTGAAACCCGGCGGAGAAAGAACGGTATCCTTCGCAGAAAAGTGCGCAAAGAACCCCCTGAATCCCTGCCGGCAGGGGATTCAGGGGGAAGCAATCGGTGTTTCTACTCGACAGCGGGCAGCAGGCGCTGTTCTGTGACAGAGAAGAGTCCTTCCACTGTGAGCTTGACTTCGGGAATGACGGGCAGGGCCATGAAGGCCAGGGAGAGGAAGGGGTTCATCGCTTCGGGAATGCCCAGGACCTGATGGGCGATGCGATCCATCTCTTCCAGGCGGCCGGCCACTTCCTCGATGGGGGCTTCCGTGAGCAGTCCCGCAATGGGCAGCTCCAGCTCCGCCAGGACCTGGCCGTTCTCAACCAGGACGATGCCGCCGCTGATTTCCCCAACCCGCTCGATGGCCCGGAGGATATCGGCATCGCTGGCTCCGGCGCAGATCAGATTATGGGCATCATGGGCAATGGTGGAGGCGATGGCGCCTTTCTGAATGCCAAAACCGTCCAGGGCACAGACCCCGGCCAGGGGCAATGCCCGGTGGCGTTCCAGGCTGACCAGCTTGGCCATGGCCTGGCCGTAGGGGAAGTTCTCCGATTCGATCCGGCCCTGTTTCAGTCCGGTGACCAGGCTGCCCGGCGACATCACCAGGGCGCGGTAGGTTGTGCCGGTCAGGTGCAGCGACTCTTCCGTCAGCGGCTGAAACCGGACGGAAGGGTCGGGCCGGTCCAGCAGCGGAAGATCGAAGTCCGTGATCTGCCCCTGGCGGCAGACCAGTCGGCCCCCGGCATAAACCGCTTCGATGGAGACATCGGCCAGATCATCGAGGATCAGGAAATCAGCCCGCCGGCCCGGCGCCAGCGCACCGCGATCCTCCAGGCGGTATGCCTGGGCTGAGTTGAAGCTGGCCATGGCATATGCCCGGGCCGGGTCAATTCCGTGGCGGATGGCCAGTCGGATCAGGTGGTCGATGGTGCCGTCGCGCAGGATATCAAAGGGTTCGATGTCATCGGTGCAGAAGAAGCAGCGGCGCCAGTTATGGTCATTGACCGCCGGCAGCAGCGCCAGAGCGTTCTTGGCGGCCGTGCCTTCACGGATTTGAATGTACATCCCCAGCCGGATCCGCTCTTCCATTTCCTCCCGGGTGGAGCATTCATGCTCGGTCTGGATGCCGCTGCCCACATAGGCATTCAGGGCTTTCCCCGTAATGCCCGGAGCGTGGCCGTCGCGGGGCCGGTCGGAAAAGGCCGCCAGCTTCTGAGCGATGGCTTCGGATCCTTGGAGCAGCGCCGGAAAGTCCATCATTTCCCCCAGACCGTGCGCCGCTTCATGGGTTTTCAGGCGGCTCATCTGCTCCGCGGTCAGTTCGCTGCCGGCATGGTCAATGGGCGCGGCCGGCACGCAGGACGGAATCATGAACCGGAAATCCAGCGGCAGGCCCCGGGAGGCGTCCATCAGCCAGCGCACGCCGGCTTCCCCCAGGACATTGGCAATTTCGTGCGGATCCGCCATTACCGTGGTGACGCCGTGGGGCAGCACCCCCCGGGCATACTGACCCGGGGTCACCATGGCCGATTCGATGTGCATATGGCCGTCCAGAAAGGCCGGGACAATCCAGCGGCCGGAGCAGTCCAGCTCCGTGACGCCTTCGTAGTCACCGATGCCGGCGATCCGCCCATGGGCAATCGCCAGGTCGGCCTGAAAAAACTGGGCATTGAATACATCCAGCAAATACGCGTTCTTAAGGACCAGGTCAGCCCTGACCCGCCCGGCTGACGCCTCCAGCAGTGTTCTGTAGTCCATGGGAGATCCTCCGTTGGTCGATTTCTCATTTTTCTTATGACTATTATAGCTGATTCCATTGAATCAGACGGATATTTTTTCCGGAAAGTTAAAACCGGCAGCCGCGCTTTTGACGCGGCTGCCAGCCATTACTCCCGCAGCCGGGGTTCGGGCAGAATCTCCCCCTCCAGCATGCGCCAGCGGATTTCCGCGGGATCCCCCGCGAACACAAAGCGCGACAGCCGGTCGGTGAGACTCATGGCCTTGATCCGGCGGGCAGCCGAATCGTCGATGACCAGAAGGTCGCACGAGGAGCCTTCCCTGAAATCGCCGCAGTCGCCGAAGAATTTTCCGCCTCCCCGCGTGCCCATCCAGAAGGCTTCCGCCAGACTCAGCGGCGTCTGTGCCGGATCCTGACTGAACAGCACATTGGATGACTGCATGGCCGCCACCATAACCCGGGGGATGGACAGGGTATTGCCGCCGGCCACGTCCGTGCCCAGCGCCAGATGGATATTGCCCTGCCGGAGCAGCCGGGCCGCCGGCATGATGCCGGAGGACATGTTCAGATTGGCGGTGGGGCAATGGGCCACAAAGACCTCGTCCCGGGCAAACCGCGCCACTTCCTCCGGTACATTATGGATGCAGTGTGCCATGATGGTCGCCTGATCCCGGATCAGACCGTGATCACCGTAGACGTCCAGGTAGTTGTCCGATTCGGGATGCAGCTGCTTCACCCATTCCACTTCATCCCGGTTCTCGTTGAGATGGGACTGGACCGGCACGTTGAATTCCCGGGCCAGTTCCCCCAGTCCGTCCATCAGCGGCGCCGTCACCGAAGGGACAAAGCGGGGCGTAATGATGGGCTTCACCTTCGGCGAAACCCCGGCGTACTGCTCCAGCCAGCGCCGGGTTTCGGCCAGCGACTCTTCCGTGGTTTCAGTCAGTGCCTCGGGCGCGTTGCGGTCCATGTTGATCTTGCCGACGAAGGCGGCCAGACCGGACTCGAGGAAGAGATCCATCAGAATGGCTGTGGCCTCTTGGTGCACCGTGGAGTAAACACAGGAACGCAGACTGCCGTTGCGCCACAGCTCCCGGACAAAGCGCGAATAGACCAGATTGGCGTACTCCGGATCCTGGTAGGCCGCCTCCAGCGGGAAGGTGTAGCGCTCGAGCCAGGGCAGAAGCGGCATATCCATGCCCAGCCCCATGTTGGGGAACTGGGCGGCATGGACATGGAGATCGGTGAAGGCGGGAATGATGAGCGATCCGCTGTAATCAAGGACCGGAATTCCAGCCTCGGACTGCGCAAAGAAGCCGGCGCAGCGGCCCTCCCGAACCAGCAGACAGCAGTCCGGCTGTTCCGACAGGTGATCGGGCCGGTCGGCATGGATGAAATCCCCTTTGATATAGAATGTCTTCATGTCAGTTACCTCGCTTCGGTGGGAGAGAGCGCCAGCGCTTTCAGCACCCGGTCGGGCGTCGCCGGGATTTCCCGGATCCGGACTCCCGTGGCGTCATAAATGGCGTTCAGGATGGCCGGGGCCACATAAGTCATGACAGGTTCGCCGATTCCCTTGGCGCCATAAGGCCCGGTGGCTTCCGGCTGCTCTATGATGACCTTCTTCAGATCCGGCATATCCATGGAAGTGGGAATGATGTAGCCGGTAAAACTGTTGTTCTTGATCCGGCCCTGGTTCAGGCCCAGATCTTCCATCAGGGCATAGCCCAGTCCCATGGCGAAGCCCCCGTCCATCTGGCCCTCGACCATAACCGGATTGATGGCCCGGCCGACATCCTGGGCGGAGATGGCGTCTGTCACCCGGACCTTGCCCGTGGTGATGTCGACCTCCACTTCCACACCGCAGGCGCCGAAGGTGTAAGGCCAGTAAGGATTGCCCTGGCCCGTGGCCGGATCCATCTTCGTGGTCTGGGCCGTGAAGACGGCTTCCGCGCGCAGCGGAAGCTCCGGAGTATTCTTCGCCAGCTCTTCCCAGCTGCAGTGCCGGGTCGTGTCAAAGCACAGCTGCACCCCGTCCGCCGTCAGATCCAGCCCCACCTGTGTGTTCAGCTTCAGGCAGATCCGGGCGGCCTCGGCCAGCTGAGCCTCCATTTTCTGAGCCGCCAGGCGGATGGCGTTGCCGGTATTGTAGGTCTGGCGGGAGGCGGCGGCGGTGCCGGCATCCGTAGTCACCCTGGTATCGCAGGTATAGGCATCAATCCGGTCCACGGAGCAGCCCAGCGCTTCGGCCGCGATCTGACGCATGGCCGTATCCGAACCCTGACCGCACTCGGCGGCAGAGACGAACAGGTTGAACCGGCCGTCGGCCTTGAATTCGATCTGAGCCGTGGAAACATCAGGGAAGCCGTTGCCGTAACCCGTTCCATAGAACGCCAGGGCGATGCCCCGGCCTTTGCGCAGGGCCGGATCCGAAGGCGGCGTCATCGGCCGGCCGCGGAAATAGTCCTCCACCGCGTCCAGGCAGCGGTCCAGCGGAACGGTGTCCAGCAGGTTCTGGCCTGTGGCGGTGACGGAATCCTTGCGGTACATGTTGATTCGCCGGATCTCGGCGGGGGAGATGCCAGCCTGCCGGGCCAGATCGTCCATCTGCGGCTCATAGGCCAGGGGCGACTGAGTCGCTCCGAAGCCGCGCATGGCACCGGCATAAGGATTGTTGGTATAGATGGCGTAGGACTCGATGTCCACATTGGGGACGTGGTAAGGACCGGTGCCGTGAACGCCGCACTTGCGCATGACATTCACCGCCCAGGACGCATAGGCACCGGTATCGCCGTAGAACCGGGCCTTTACCGCCGTCAGCCGGCCCGACTCGTCACAGGCCGTTTCGCAGTCCATGCTCACGGCATGGCGCTTGGAGTGGGCATAGAAGGATTCATCCCGTTCCAGGACACACTTGACCGGCGCGTTCAGCCGGTACGAGGCCAATGCCAGGTGGATCTGCAGGGAAATGTCTTCCCGGCCGCCAAAGGCCCCGCCGATGGCGGGATTGAGATAGCGGATCCGATCCTGGGGCAGATCCAGGGCTTCGGCGATTTCCGTCACGTCAAAATGGGGGTACTGGGTCGATACTGAGATATGCAGGATCCCGTCCTCCATCCAGGCCAGTCCGGCTTCCGGCTGAAGAAACATGTGCTCGACCGAGTTCAGATGATAGGTGTTGCGCGCCACGTGGGCGGAGGCGGCAATGGCCGCGTCGGCATCGCCCTTTTTCAGATTGTACTGATACAGGAGATTGGGCTGACCCTCATGGACCAGATTCTCGGTGTCGGCCATGGCTGCGCGGGCGTCAAACAGTCCGGGCAGGATGTCGTAGTCCACCCGGATGCGGTCCCGGGCCGCTTCGGCCTGTTCCCTGGTATCCGCCACGAGGAAGGCCAGGGGATCGCCAATCCGGCGCACTTTATCCCTGGCGAAGACATCGTGGTCTTTGAACATCACGCCGTGTTTGTTCAGACCCGGCACATCCTTCCAAGTCAGAATCAGGCGGACGCCGGGCATGGCGGAGGCTTCCGCCAGATCCATCCGGACGCGGGCATGGGCTTCGCGCGAGCGCAGGGTGACGCCCCAGAGCATGCCGTCGCGGTACAGATCCTGGGGGTATAAGGTCTTTCCGGTGACTTTGCCCGGGGCATCCACCCGGAAAACCGAAGCACCGACGCTGTTATGCTTCATCTTCGTCACCTCGCAGACGGCGGGCAGCCAGCCGGACGGCCTGTTCCATCTTCAGGTAGCCGGTGCAGCGGCACAAGTTGCCGGAGAGCCCTTCTTTGATGGCAGCGGCATCCGGGTCGGGATTCCGATCCAGGATGGCTTTGGATGAGAGCACCATGCCCGGGATGCAGTAGCCGCACTGGACGGCGCCGACCTCGATGAAGGCCTGCTGCACCGGATGGAGCGTATCTCCGTCCGACAGGCCTTCAATGGTCAGGATCTCCCGGTTTTCACACTGGAAGAGCAGAACTAGACACGAATCCACCGGCTTACCGTCCAGAAGGACGGTGCAGGCGCCGCATTCCCCTTCGCCGCAGCCTTCCTTGGTTCCGGTCAGGTGCAGTTCCTCCCGGATAAAATCCAGCAGGCGCATTTCTCCCGGTCCATCCGTGGTCACCGGTTTGCCATTGACAGTCAGATTCATTGGTTGTCCCTCCTCAAGTTGAGTGTGCGCAGCGCGTGGCCCAGCAGGCCCATGACAGCCTCCCGCTTGAACGGCAGGGTCGAGCGTCCCGCCAGCCGGCGGGCGCAGGCTTCGCTCAGAACGGTCTGAGCCCGGGCGATGTGTTCGTCGTCCAGGAGCTGGTTCGTCAGAACATCCTCGGTTTCCGGCTCGCGCTGGCCGGTTTCGCCCAGAGAGCCCGAAGCGATCCGGACCTTGCCCAGACCGTCGCCAGCCGGCTCGGCGTAAACGGCCAGGCAGATCCGGGAAATGGCCAGCGCTTCGCGCAGGCCCAGTTTTTCAAAGACCAGCTCCGCGCCTGGCGCCACCGGTCCGAATTCAATTTCCCGCAGCAGTTCCCCGGGAAGCAGGCAGTTGTGCCCTTTGCCGGTAAAGAACCCGGACAGCGGAACCACCCGTTCCACGGTCTGGCCGCTTTGGCGCGATGCCAGCCGCAGCCGGGCATCCAGGGCCAGGAAAGGCGGTACGATATCCGCCGCCGGCGAGGAGTTGCAGACATTGCCGCCGACGGTGGCCGTATTGCGGATCTGGGGTGATCCCACCTGTCGGGCGGCCTGCTTCAGACCGGACAGCCCCTCGGGCAGCGCGGCTTCCAGCAGCTCGCCGTAGGTCAGGGCCGCGCCCAGACGCCAGCGGCCGTTCTCTTCGGTCACCGTTTTCAGTTCCTCTACCGAAGAGATGTCCAGCAGCGCCGCGGGGTGTGCCTTTTTTTTGCGCAGTTCAATGACCAGATCGGTGCCGCCGGCCAGAATTCTGGCACCGGGGTGAGCTTCCAGAAAATCCAGGGCCTGTTCCAGCGAAGCGGCTTTGAGTAAATCCATATTAATACCCCCATAAGTGAGTGTCGGTTTCAAATGGCTTTCTGTTAAAAAGATTCCGTCGACTTTATAATAATATGAAAACGGAAAAGATTCATTAGAGAAAATCACCAAATCACCCCGACCCGGTTTATTTGCAAACCGGACCCGGCCGGCACCGGTTCCTCTGGCGCCGGGCAAAGACCCCGCAAAGCCGCAGGCAAGCCATTAGCTGGTCTGGGGCAGCCAATGGCGGGTCCGGGACTGCCGACCGGCGGGCGTCCGGCGAGGCCGGTCCGGGATGGCGGGGCTCCGGGGGAAGGAATGGGAGCGGATCCGGTCCATTCGGCCGGCAGTAAGGACCTTCGGGATAAATGGCTGTTTTTTCAGTGATTTGAAGTTGTTTGTAAGAATTCTATAAATACAAACGGTTACAACTGATGTAAAATGTAAGGGAACGGAGAGTTGATTATGAGTAAATATGTGGGACTGACCATCAAGGACATCCTGGGTCTGCCTGCGATGAAGGATGCCCGGCTGCTGGCCGGCGATCCGTCGGGCGGGGATCGGATCCAGCTGATCAATATCATGGCGGACCCGGAGATCCTGGACTGGATCGACCGGGGCCAGATGCTGGCCATGACGGCCTACATCCTGCCGGGCATGTCCGGCGAGGAGCGCCTTCACTTTTTCCGGACCTGCCGGGACAAGGGCGTGGTCGCCGTCGCCATCAAAATCAAGCCTTATCTGGAGCAGCTGGATGAGGCCATTCTGACGTTTCTGGAAGAAACGGGCTTCCCCGTCATCGAAGTGCCGCAGGATGTGCCGCTGGCCCAGGTCAACGCGGAGGTCGCCGGTGCTCTGTTCAGCCGCCAGGCCAACATCATCGAACGCTTTGAAAACATCCACCAGCGGTTCATGGATATCATCCTGTCCGGGGGCGGCCCGCCAGAGATCGTATCGATTCTGTCGGACTACATTAATAACCCGGTGATTTTTGAGGTGAGCTATTCCAGGGAACTGATCACCAGCTGGCGCTCCCTGCGGGACGAGGAACAGGAACTGATCCGCAAGGACTACGAACGCTTTCGCAGCGACCGCATCCGGCGCAGCGAACGCCGGATCACGGAACAGGAATTCGCCCGGGACGGGCGCCGCATCCGGCGCAAGAGCATTCCCATCGTTCTGCGGGACAACATCTACGGGTATCTGACCAGCTGGTCCTATGACTCGGACCTGACGGGGTCGGACCTGTCCGTCATGGAAGTGGCAGCCACCGTGCTTAGTCTTCTGATCATGCAGTCGCTGTCGGTTCGGGAGGTCGAGGTCAAATACGCTTCGGAATTCTATGAGGACCTGGTGGCGCAGGATCCCCAGCGGGTGCGCCGGGCCATGGAGTCCCACTCCTATTTCGATCCGGCCGCGCCGCTGCACTATGCCGTGCTGCGGGCGGAACTGATTCCTCTGGGCGGAGAGGAAGTGGAGGAGCATCTCAATCTGGCGGTGCGCCGACTGATCCATTACCTGACCCCGGAACTGGAAGGGCTGCGCTACGCCTTTGAACTGGACGGACTCATCGCGACCCGGGCCAATGCTGTCAGCCTGCTGCTGGCCTTTGGCCAGAGAAACGCCTACCGGCCGGTGATGACCCGGCTGGCAACGGCGGTGAACGACATCATGCTCCGTCATTTCCCCGGGTTCGGGGTCAGCATCGGCATCGGCCGGCTCAAGGAATCCTACGAGAACATCCGGGACAGCCACGAGGAAGCCCGGCGCAGCCTGGCGGTCAGTGCCCGCTCCGGTGATTCGGGGATGAGATTCTACGAGGATCTCGGCATCTACAGCCTGCTGCTCGGTCCGGGACAGGAGGAGGAGATCCGGGATTTTGCCCGGCGTTACCTCGGTCCGCTCGAGGCCTACGACGACCGGATGAAGGGCCAGCTCTTCGACACTCTGGAAGCCTATTTCAAGACCGGAGGCAATCTCATGGAGATGTCCCGGGAACTCTATCTGCACTACAATTCGGTTTTATACCGGTTAAACCGGATCCAGGAGATTACCGGCCTGAATCTGGAAGAGGAAGACCAGAAACTCAATCTGGCCGTTGCGCTGAAAATCAGAAAATTGCTCCCATTGGAACAAATCAAGGAGGGACAGGAATGACATCAAAGGTCGTTGGGACCAGTCCGGTCCGAAAAGACGCGGTGGACAAGGTAACCGGAGCCGGGCAGTATACGGATGATTTCTTCATCCCGGGCCTGCTGACGGGCCGGCTCGTCCACTCACCCCACGCCCATGCCAGGGTCGTGCGGGTCAACAAGGAAAAAGCCCTGGCGCTGCCGGGCGTCGTGGCGGTCATCTGCCACACCGACCTGCCGGATGTTAAGTATCCGACGGCAGGCCATCCCTATTCACTGGATCCCTCCCACCGCGATGTGGCGGATCGTAAAATCTTTGCCGATGTAGCCCGCTATGTCGGCGATATTGTCGCCGGCGTCGTGGCGGAGGATGAACTCACCGCCCGCCGGGCCGCCCAGCTGGTCGAAGTGGAGTACGAAGTGCTGCCCTTCGTCCTGGATCCCAGGCAGGCCATGGCGGATGGCGCTCCGCAGCTCCATGAGGGATTCCCTCGTAATGTGCTGGCTTCCTTCGGCAATACCTACGGCGATACCGCGGCGTTCATGAAAGAAGCGGCCCATTGTGTGGACGCCACCTATTCCACCAACATCGTGCAGCACGCCCAGATGGAAAACCAGACAGCCACGGCCCACGTCGACAGCCACGGCCGCATTGTCATCACCAGTTCCACCCAGATCCCCCACATTGCCCGGCGCATCGTCGGACAGGCCCTGGATCTCCCGTGGGGTCAGGTTCAGGTGATCAAGCCCTACATCGGCGGCGGTTTCGGCAACAAGCAGGATGTCATTGCCGAGCCGATTGTGGCCGCCATGACCCTGAAATGCGGCGGTCGGCCGGTCCGTCTGACCTATGACCGGGAGGAAGTATTCACCGACACCCGCACCCGCCATGCCGTGGAGATTACCTTCCACAGCTGCCTGGATGCCAGTCACAAGCTGCTGGCGACCCATGTCGAGGGCATCAGCAACAACGGCTCCTATGCCTCCCACGGCCATTCCATCATCATGGCCGCCACCAGCAAGTTCCGGCCGCTCTATCACTGGCAGGCCTTCCGCATCGAGCCCAAGACCGTGTACACAAATCTGCCCACGGCCGGTGCCATGCGCGGCTACGGCGCGCCCCAGATGACCTTTGCCCTGGAATGCCACATGGATGATCTGGCCCGTCAGTTCGGTCTGGATCCCATTGACTTCCGCCGGCACAACCTGGTCCGGGTCGGCTATGAAGATCCGGTAACGCATAACCGGGTTGCCAGCTTCGGCATCCCCGAATGCATCCGCCTGGGCATGGAGCGCTATGACTGGACCAATCGCCGGCGGGCGCTCGAGAACCAGACGGGTTCCAGACGCCGCGGCCTGGGCATGGCTCTGTTCAGCTACGGTTCCGGCACCTTCCCGGCCGGCCTGGAAATTTCCGGTGCCCGGATCTCCTTGAACCAGGACGGTTCGGCCACCCTGATGGTGGGCGCCACCGAGATTGGTCAGGGCGCCGACACCGTTTTTGCCCAGATGGCCGCCGAGACCATGGGCATTTCCTATGACAAAGTCCACGTCCGGTCCACCCAGGACACCGACCTTGCCCCCTTTGACACCGGAGCCTATGCGTCGCGCCAGACCTACATCGTCGGCTTTGCCATTCATAAGGCCGCCACTCAGGTCCGGGACAAGATTCTCAAGGTGGCATCCCGCATGACGGGACGCTCCATCGAGAACCTGGATACCGAGAATGACCAGGTGGTGGATGCCCGCACCGGCGAACCGGTGATCTCCATCGCCGATGTTTCGCTCAACGCCTATTACGATCTGATGCACGCCGAGCCCATTACGGCGGATGTGTCCAACAATGCCCGGATCAATACCTTCTCCTACGGCGCGACCTTCTGCGAGATCGAAGTGGATCTGCGCACCGGCAAGATCGAAGTGCTCGATATCACCAACTTCCACGACTGTGGCACCGTGATCAACCCCAAAACCGCCGAAGGCCAGGTTCTGGGCGGCATGCACATGGGCATCGGCCAGGCGCTGACCGAGGATCTCAAGTTTGACCCGGCCACCGGCCGCTGCCAGAACCCCAACCTGCTGGACTACAAAATCGGGACGGCCATGGACAACAACGGCCTGCACTGCGTCTTTGTTGATTCCTATGATCCCACCGCGCCCTACGGCCAGAAATCCCTGGGCGAACCGCCCACGCTGTCTCCGGCTCCGGCCATCCGCAATGCCCTGCTTCATGCCACCGGCGTTGCCATGAACTCACTGCCGCTGTCTCAGCAGCGGGTGTTTGAAGCCATCAAGGCGGCCGGCCTGCTGATGGAAAAGGAGGAAGACCATGCTTGATCTGAAAAATGTCTATACGCCCTCCAGCCTGGAGGAAGCACTGGCGCTCATGGCGGAGCAGAAGCTCCGGCCGCTGGCCGGGGGTACGGATCTGGTTGTCGATCTGCGCAATAAGGTGCTGGACAATACCTCCGTCGTCGCCCTGGGCCGGATCGAAGCGCTGCGCGGCATCCGCCGGGAAGGGGATTCCCTCTGCATCGGAGCGCTGACCACCTTCACCGAGATTATCAATTCGGAGCTGATTGCATCCCACGCGCCGGTGCTGGCGGAAGCTGCCCGCACCATCGCGGGACCCCAGATCCGGAATGCGGCCACCATCGGCGGCAATGTCGCCAACGGCGCCGTATCGGCGGACTCGATTCCCTCCCTGCTGGTGTATGATGCTGTTGCCCGGATTCAAAGCGTCGAGGGGAAGCGGGAAGTCCCGCTGCAGGACATCTTTACCGGACCGGGCAAGACCAATCTGAAGCAGAATGAACTATTGACGGGACTGCTTCTGCCGGTGGAGGAACTGGCCGGACTCAAGGCCCACTATATTAAGTACTCAGTGCGCAAGTCCATGGACCTGGCGGTGCTGGGCGTCGCCGTGGGCCTGTCCGTAAAGGACGGAGTCATTGAGCGGCTGCGCTGCGCCCTGGGCGTGGCGGCTCCGGTTCCGCTGCGGCTGCTACGGGATGTCGACTGGGCCGGACGCCAGCCGGATGAGGCGCTGGTGGAGGAGATCCTGGCGGAAATCGAACGCTCGATTCAGCTGCGGGATTCCTGGCGCGCCTCGAAAGAATATCGCGAACATCTGGTCCGTGTCCTGATTCGGGACGCATTCAAGCACTGCCTGGCTCAAACGGAGGGAATAAAGTCATGAACCGAACCATTGAATTTACTCTGAACGGGAAACCCACCCGGGTTGAGATCGACGAGCGGGAAACGCTGCAGGAAGTCCTGCGCGGCCGGCTCCATCTTACCGGACTGAAAATCGGCTGCGGCGTCGGCGAATGCGGCGCCTGCACCGTGATTCTGAACGGAATTACCATCGATTCCTGTCTCTATCTGGCCGTTCTGGCGGAGGGCGCCGATATCCGAACCGTGGAAGGCCTGGCCCAGGAAGGCAAGCTCAACCCGGTTCAGCAGTCCTTCGTCGAGCACGGCGCCGTCCAGTGCGGCTTCTGCACCAGCGGGCTGGTGCTGACGGCCACGACGCTGCATGAATCCGGCAAAAAACTCAGCCGGGAGGATATCAAGCGCGAAATTACGGGGCATCTTTGCCGTTGCACCGGCTATGAACATGTGATTGACGCCATCGAGGAAGTTTGTCAGGGCGAACCAAAAACCGAATGATTTTGTCAAATTTAATTGGAAGATTCGATGATCTACTGGAAACCTGCCCCGGTTTTCAGGTAGAATAGTCGGGGAGGGGATCGGACGCCTGTCTACGAACCGCATCAGGGAAGTGGCTTAACAACAGCAGATAAAAGAATACGATCGCATCCTATATTACATTTTTTAATCAGGAGGAACTCATGGAACATTTCTTCAAGCTGCGTGAAAACAATACGGATGTAAAAACCGAATTGTTCGCCGGACTTACTACTTTTCTTACCATGGCGTACATCATGTTCGTCAATCCCAGCATTCTTTCCCTGGCGGGAATGGACAAAAACGCGGTGTTCATCGCCACGATTCTGGCAGCTGTCATCGGCACCCTGATTATGGGCCTGGTGGCCAACGTTCCCTTTGCCCAGGCACCGGGCATGGGACTGAATGCCTTCTTTACCTTTACCATCGTTTTCCGGATGGGCTTTACCTGGCAGCAGGCGCTGGCCATGGTCTTCATCTGCGGTCTGATCAACATTCTGATCACCGTGACCAAGCTGCGCAAAGCCATCATCAATGCCATCCCGGTTTCCCTGCAGTATGCCATCTCCGGCGGCATCGGTCTCTTCATTGCCTATATCGGACTGATCAACTCCGGTTTCCTGACTTTCCTGGTCGAGGAGCCCCATAAGATCACCGACGGTCTCTACAACGCCACCGTACCGGCAGTCACCGATTTTGCCAACAAGGGTGCCCTGCTGGCGCTGTTTGGCCTCATTGTCACCATCATTCTGCTGCTGCGCAACGTCAAGGGCGCTATCCTGATCGGTATTATCGCCACCACCATTGCCTCCCTGGCCACCGGCCATGTCTCCCTGGCCGGCGGCGTGATCAATTCGGACGCCAATCTGGGCGCTCTGAGCAATACCTTCATGAAAATGGATCTGGCCGGACTGTTTGCTGATCCGGGCAAATTCCTCCTCATCTTCTCCACCATCTTCGCCTTCTCCCTGACGGATACCTTTGACACCATCGGAACCTTCCTCGGAACCGGCCGCAAGGCTGGCATCTTCGATGACAAGGACAGCGAAAAATTTGAGAAGAACGAAGGCGGCTTCAACTCCAAACTGGAAAAAGCCCTGTTTGCAGATGCCACCGCCACGTCCATCGGCGCCATCCTGGGAACCTCGAACACCACGACCTATGTGGAATCCGCAGCCGGAATCTCCGTCGGCGGAAAGACCGGACTGACCTCCGTCACCACCGCCGTCCTGTTCCTGGCATCCCTGCTCCTGCTTCCCCTGGTCGGCGTAGTTCCGGCGGTTGCCACCTCACCGGCCCTGATCGTAGTCGGTATCCTGATGGCCGAAGGCATCAAGAACATCGACTGGGAAGACCTGGAAGTCGCCATTCCCGCCTTCTTTACCCTGGCCATGATGCCCCTGGGCTATTCTATCACCACCGGCGTTTCCTGGGGATTTATCTTCTATGTGATCACCAAGGTCGTCAAAGGCAAGGCCAGAGAAGTTCATCCCATCATGTACATCGTATCCGGCCTGTTCATCCTCTCCATGCTTCTCACTGCTACCGTCAAGTAGAAGCGGGGACTCAGGATCCAAGAAACATAATACCAACCCCCTAATGAAAAACAACGCAACATAAAAACAACGCAACATAAAAACAATGCAAAATTGAATAACAACCCCAAAACGGCAGGTTGCCTTCAGACAGCCTGCCGTTTTTCAGCTCCGCCGGAGAACCGTGAGATGATTCGATCGGTCGCAGGATCAAAGCCATTTGAAAGAGCCAGCCCGCCGGCATCCCTTGGACTAAGAGAGGTCAACGGGCTGGCTGTCTGTTTCAGGCGTTGGTTTTAAGAGATCACACACTTACGGTTTCCCGGTGTTCCGCCAGGATGAACAGCAGAACAGCACTGATCACAAAGGGAGGCAGTCTGGGGATCACCGCCGCCAGATCCATGCGGTTGATATTTCCCAGAAACGGGAAGAACGGGAGATCCCGGTGGTATAAAAAACCGATGATGGAAAAAGCAAACAGGGTAAAAAAACTCAGGCTGGAGCTTTTCGATTGAACGATAACCCAGTAGGTCAGGCCGAACATAAACAGCAGGTAACCTGAGAGCGCGGCACTAAAAGCAGGGCGGATATACCCGATTTTCTGCCAGATCAGCAGAATCAGCAGGGTCAGGCTGTAAAAAAAAGTGAACACGGACCCGACCTGAAGAGCTCTTTGGCGAGTCGCACCGGTAATCTGGCGGAGCAGCTCACAGTAAGGTTCTTCCAGAAACGGCCGGGCAATCAGGATGGGACCGACACATACCAGGATCGGCAGCACCAGAAGACTGGTCAGCTGAATCCAGTCAACGGCTTCCTCCCGACTGGGGATGTTCTGAACGATCCATCGATTGATCAGCGGCAGGACCAGCGTTAGCAGGAGGATCAGGAGCAAGCTGCCGGACCCCAGAACTTTGAGCCAGAGCCGGAAGCGGGAAATCCCCTGACGGCACTCAGTTCTTTTCACAGATAAATCCTCTGGTAATGCCAAGGAAGGCGTCCTCCAGGGTTGGTTTCAGCGGATTGAGATCCGTCGCCAGTGGCTTACGGGTGAGGACGCGGCAGAAATTTGTCTGGTCCCGTTCATAGCTTTTCACTAGGATTTCATCTGGATTCCCGAATTCCGGGGCAGTGGCGCGTTCGAATACCATGCCGGAAACCTGGTCGGTGATTTCCTGAATTCCACCCTGAGCGATGATGCGGCCATTGCCCAGGATGATCACATGCTGGCAGGTGGATTCGATATCCTCCACGATGTGGGTGGAAATCAAGGTCAGGCCTTGGGCGGCATGCTGTCGCACCACCTGGTGAAAGCGCAGCCGCTCCTCCGGGTCAAGTCCGGCGGTGGGTTCGTCGTAGATTCGGATGGCCGGTGTGCCCAGAAGCGTTTGGGCAATGCCCAGACGGCGAATCATTCCTCCCGATAGAGTGGTGATTCGATGATCTTTCCGATCCAGCAGATTCACCTTTTTGAGAGCCTCCGTCACCTCATTGGCCAGTGAGGCGGCCGGCAGGCCTTTCATCTGACCGATCAGAGTCAATGCTTCCCCTGCGGTTAAATGGTCAAACAGACCGAAAGACTGTGGCAGATAGCCAATGAGCGGACGGCTTTCACCGGTAAACAGTACATGCTTATTCGCATCCGGATATATTCCGGTAAGGCAGCGAAGCAGTGTCGTCTTGCCGGCTCCGTTGGCGCCCAGAAGGCCATAAACTCCTTCGTTCAGATTCAGGTTCAGATTTTCGAGAACCTTTTTTCTGCCGAAGGATTTCTTTAAACGATGAATTCTAATCATTATATTTCTCCCGAATATCTTCTAATACTTCAGATGAAGTGCGATGATCGTTCTGGTTCTCCAGATAGTTTCCCAGAATGGCGTACAGCTCGTCGACGCTGGCGTGATTCAGGGCTTTCCCCAGAATGAAGGTAGTGGTCTGTTCAACGTTAACCAGATCATCAGGGACCAGATCCAGCGGTTCAAGTACTTCCGGGTGTTCTCTAGCATAGGCGACATCCAGATCAGACCAGATCTCGAAGCAAGGCAGGGAAGCGTAGAAATCTTCCCAGAGAGTGTAAATGGGAAACTTTGAAGGCGGGTACTTCAGCGCGTTTTTGTATCTATCGTAGGTTTCCATGGAGGTGGTCAGCAAGTGATCTGAGCTGATATGAAGGAGCTCATAGATGCCTACGGTGTTCATGATCGGAAGAATAGTCACCTGTTTCAAGGGTTCACCATTCACCAGGGCAGGATTGTTGAGGAGGGATTCCGCCAGGGTCCGTTCATAATCATACCCTTCCAGGCGAGGCCGATGCAGCACGACCGGACCCACTTGAGCCGTCTCGTACATGCCGGACTGAAGGGATACGGATTCAGCAGTGCCGGAGTAGGTGTCCTGAGATACTTTCTTCAAATTCGTTTTCAGGTCAGGGACCCCGCTGATTCGTACATTGAACTGAGTTTTCCCGGTCTGCTGCGGTATCATCATAACGCTTGACATGTGATATACCGGATACTTGCCGGCGTGAGGATAAAAGGGCAGGTACCCAGGGAGATTGACGCCTTGATCATTGCTGTAGAAGCGCTCTGCGTAACCGGAGTAACGGAACGACAGAGACCCATCTGCCGGCAGTTCCCGGGTAATGTCAATGTAGTCGCCCTCCTGTCGGAAAGGGACTGGATTTCCAGCTTCATCCAGAATCTGCTCAACCTGATAGGCGTGATACAGAGTAAAGCTCATGAACCGACTGGTATCATTGCTGTGATAGGCGACTTTCGTCACGGCGCTGAGCTGATGGCGGATCGTCAGATCCATATCGTACTGTGTGATCTGGAAACTGGCGGGTTCATCGATCACGGAATGCTGGCCATAATAGAGCTGGTCGTGACTCATGCCGCGAAGGGTGGAGGTGGTGTAGGAAACGAGGGAAGAGGGGCGAAAAGCCATCCATCCAGTCGATCCCGCCAAGGCGGCGCAAAGCACCAGGCTGATCCCGCGCTGCCCAGAGCTCAGGGACTTTCGGATTGAGAAGACGATCAGAGTCACCAGGAGGACTGACCAGAACAGCACCCGAAAGAGGACGGCTGTCTCGGCAGGTACGCCGTAAATGTAGGGCCGTGAAGCTTGCTGAGGGAACAACCGGACGACATCCTCGATCCAAAATGGCAAGGACTGCTGAATGGGCATCAGCGCGATCTTGCTCAGGGTCGAATCCAGTGTCAGACCGATGAAGCCAAAGATCACCAGATACGACATAAGGCGCTGTTTCAGAAAGGACAAGGTCAGCCCGAAGAGAAATCCGAACAGCGGCAGGAGGAAGTAATAAATAAAATTCGAGCGTAGGAAGTAATGCAGTACACTGGACAGATCGAGAGGCTTCAGCCAGCCGGCCAGCAACTGAGCGGAAGCAAAGAGAAGAAACTGCAGGGAAGCCAAAGACAGGAACACATAAAAGATCTTGCGGTAGTGTTTTTCGACGCCTCGATCGATGCTCTGGATGGTTTCCAGCATCCGGCGGCTTCTCGCCTGCATGGCAAATTCGTAAGCGAACAGAATGTTTGAAAGGACAAGGATACGGGTGGTCTGGAAAAAGATCAGCTGAATCTGGATCGGATCCCGAAACTCAGGGAATAAATGGGAGATGCTGAACAGAATTAATGCGGCGGGAATGATGATTCCCGCAAGCAGGATAATTGAAAGAATTCGATGGCGGAAGATGGTTTTAACGTAAAGATGAAATGAAGTCATAATCCCTCCCGAGAATTGAAAATCAGATGAAAGGCTTCCCTGAAACGTTGAAGAACACAGACGGATTCAGGGGTTGAGTATCAATTATCTTTCGAATCATTACATATCGAGCCACATCCAACCCTTCGCAGAACCTCCTGAATACTGGGTCCATTGAGTCGGCTCCAAACGGAGTTTCCATATACAAGCCATGGTTTTTTTATCGGTGGCGACCTTGGAGAACTCTGCTCCGATGGATAGTGTAAGGTTTACATCCTGATGAAAACCAGTCCCCCAGCTGACCATGGAGGAAAACCGAACCGAACAGTCAGATGTTGAGTAGACCTCACCGGAAAATTCCTTCCACGTACCAGTCATTGTACCAGTCTCTGCCAGGAGGGATGACTTGTATAAAACAGTTGACTTATAAGGTGAAATTACTATTGGGGTTGCCAGAACAACAGCTCCTGAGATTACGAATGCGGTCAGAACATTCATTCCGGCTAGAATGATTTTCTTGGATAATTTCATTAAAAATCACATCCTATTATTTTTATGAAAATTGTACAATTTAATGCACCAATTGTAAATGATTATTATACAAAAACATTTATTTTTAATTTCAATATCTAAAAAGCTATTGGAATTAAATAATATACTTAATATTTTTCAATATTAAATTACATACAATTTAATAGAATACATAGTAGCATCATAGACCTTGCGATCCGTCAATTACGGACGTGATCAGTCGGCAGCTTTCTGAGATTTGAGTTATGTTTACATAATGAATGATTTTTTAGATCACAAATTCATTTCACGATCAGGATCGTTGGGAAGGAACCAAATTGATTATGGCATTAAACAAAAAAAGTAGTCATATTAACTATTAATTATATCCAATTGGATTTCAACAAATCATTCATTATAGATTGACTGCTTGCAATAATTTGTACATAATAAGAAAAATTACGTACAATTGGAGAAAGAATGAAATTAAAATAAGAAATTTTATTGCATTAGGAATCAGTTGTTCCATGGTTTTTTCGTCTGCTGCTTATGCTGCAGGGATCTATAACCCGGCAAAAACAAAGTATTATACGATGACAGCGTATGATACACCGGATAAAGAGAAACCTTTCGTTGAAACCCAAACTCAACACACATATGGAATATCCACGACCATCGGGGTGAGTACCTCAAAAACAAATACCCTCGAGGCCAGCGGATCGGTCAGCTATGGAGTCCAGAGCTATTTTGTGTCACTCAGCGCTCAGATCGGCGTTTCTACTTCTGAATCAGAAACCATTACCACGAGCCAGAGCTGGACGATTCCCGAAACACGTGGGTCAGGGTTATACCGGGTTGAGGCCGTATTTCCCGTCAGCAAAATTCAGTTCAATTCTTTTCAGGTGGAGACAGGAGAAAAGATCGGTGAAGAATGCTTCACAATTACGTATATGCCGGAAACGGATAAATCCTATAAACGGGTATATCGATATGCCAATGTGGGCTAAAATCTGGAGTTCATGAACCATTTCTGTCCGAGGCGGTTCATGAGCTTTGTTTCTGGGATCATTCTTAGGTCGAACAGCACCATCCAAAATCCAAATTCAATCCGACCTGGAGCCAGGTTGATTACGAAGGAGGTATATATATGAAACGATTAATCCCCGCATTGGTCATTCTGTGCCTGATGGCCGGCTGCAGTCCCGAGACGACTCTAAAGCCATCAGGCAAGGTCGTAAATGAGTCGGATCCGCTCGTACAGAGTAAAGATCTCTCGGCCCGGAAGATTAAAAACCCTGTCCTCCCAGACAAGGACATCCTCGCGGTGTCCATCGGTGAACCCCATTTTGAGATTTCAAAACGGGACGGGTATAATAACAACCTGCTGATCAATGTCGTCAGTTCAGCGGCAGTGGATGAGCCGCTGATTGTTGAGTTTAATGGAAAGAAAGTAACAGTTCCTCTGGAACGCGATGAGGATTTGGCTGGTGTTCCGGTCAGTGAAGCCGTGTTTCTGAGCTATCAGACAGTGGACTGGATGCCCATAGAGCAGAAACTGACTGAGATTGAACAGAAAATCCAACAGAAAAACTACTCCTGGGAATCGGATTTTCAACCCATTCTGGAAATGAGACAGCAGTACGGAGCGGCGTTAAAGACCTTTAATGAACAGTGGAACGGGAGTCTGTTTCACTATCTGGGATGCGTGAATATTGATTTTTCAGCTCTGAAGCAAACCGAGCTGTCTGCCTTTTCCTGTCATTTAAAAGGGAAAAGTTTTCAATTTACAGATGTCGATATTGCCTTCCTTGAAGAGCCGATGTCTCAACGCCCCGTCAGCGAGGTGCTCTCCTCCACGACATTGCTTCAGGCAGAACGGCCTGTGTTAATTGACCGGGAGGGACTTGTCCTGGATCCTGTGCTGGAGGATGAACTGATTGCTCAGGAGACAGTTGTTTTCACCGGATTAAGTTTCTTCCCCGAAAGCGAAACATGTGTGGAACTGCACGCAGATCTGTTCTCTGGAGAGGGCAAGCTGATTTGGTCACGGAAATGGAAGGATGGATCCAAATGGAACATCCCAGGAGGGAGTTCCCTGAAATTTCGCTGCCGGATCAAGCTGCCGGAGCTGAAGGATGCGATTCTGCCTCAGACCAACCTTACCGCCTTTTACGAATTTCAATAGCAGGAAAAGGAGTGGGCATCTTCCACAATGTTCAATCTGATCTCCCGGAAAAGCAGCAGGGATTTGCTGTTAACGGAGCGGGATCGGTTGAACACAAGTCCTGTTACCGTGAACCTGGCCAGAATTGATTTGGTGGATTCCCAGCTGACCGCGTATAAGCTGAGCCATAAAAAATAATGGCTTCTACCATCAGGGCGAGAAAAAGTGAGGGTTGGAAATTGAGGAAAATTATATTATTTGCGGTATTTGCCATCATATTGGCATGTCCCCTGGCAGTTTTAGGCTTAACGTCACAGGCGGAGATGAGTCAGTACCAGGAGCCTGAGCGGGTCGAATGGACCCAGCAGGCTTATGGGGATATCTACGAGGCTCATTTGGGAAACATTTATGAAGGAGCGGCGGTAACGGGAGAATACGTGCCCTGCGGCCAGGAACTGATTCGGCAGGAGAAAAAGCAGACGGAGCAGGTTCTGACGGTGGTATCGAAAGGGGATGAAGTCCGGGAAGGCCAGATCCTGGCTTACATTGGAACAAGAGAAATTAAATCACCCATCGCCGGCGTGTTTGAGAAAACAGAGTCAGACGATCGGATGGTTGGATTTGTATTGAAAAAACTCACGGATCCGGTGCTGGAAGTACGCTGGCCGGACGACTTGCCGATTCAAGCCGGTCAGGAATTAACCGATGATCAAGATAAAAAATACCAGGTGGAAGCTGTTTCCAAAATCAGTTCGGACCATGCGGTGACGATCCAGCTGCGGGCCGAAGGGACTCATGCCGCGGGTGAGAAGTTTGGCGCATTTCTGCGCAACGGGAATGTACAGGAAGACATTATGATAATTCGAAAAGCCTGCGTTTATCAGAAAAGCCCGGGCGGAACCTGTTTTGTTTCGGTGGTGACGGCAGAAGGAGAATTTCTGGAAGAGCGGAAAGTAACAACAGGTATGCAGGATTCAGAAAATATCAATATCATCGGCCTGGAGGAAGGTGAATTCTGCGATGCTGGGTATGCTCAGCTCATGATTCCATTCGCAGGAGGAACTCCCAATGAATCTGCTGGAGATTAAAGGACTGCATAAAGCCTATGACCGGAAAATTTTAAACGGGATCGATCTGTCCCTGAGAAGGGGGGAGTACGTATCCATTGTGGGAGCCAGCGGAGCGGGAAAGTCTACGCTGATGAATATTGTCGGCTTGCTGGAACCCTTTGACTCAGGGGATTATATTTATGACGGGAAAAAAATCAGCTCGGAGAAAGAGCGCAGCGTGATTCGGAAAAATGAAATTGGCTTCATTTTCCAGTCCTTTCATTTGCTTCCCACCATGACGACCCGGGAGAATATCCTTCTGCCCTGCATGTATTCCACCAAGGTACCCCTGGATCTGGACCAGATTGCGGAGCGGCTGGCAATTTCTCATCTGTTCCACCAGTATCCCGATCAGTTGTCCGGGGGAGAACGGCAGCGAGTGGCCATCGCTCGCTGCCTGATCACTGATCCGAGACTGCTGCTGGCCGACGAGCCTACGGGCAATCTGGATCCTGAGAATCGGGACCGGGTACTGGAAATACTTCGGGAAGAGCACCGGAAAGGGAAAAGTGTGATTCTGATCACTCATGATTTACAGGCTGCGGCTCAATCGGAAAGAACCTGCCTGCTGAGAGAAGGAAAATTACATGAAGTATCGTGAAAGCTTTTTTGTTCAAACGGTCCGGTTAATCCGGAAAAATCGAAAGACTTACCAGCGCCTGATGGTCAGCATTCTTCTGACGTTTACCTTCCTGTTCAGCGTCTTTTTCTACATTGACAGCAGTTCCTTCAATCGGAACAAGGAAACGTTGAGTGATCCCTCCTTTCTTGTCACGGTAAATATCCCCGATCATATCAACCGAAGCGGAACGGAGTTTAAAACCTTCTTCAGTCAGGTCCAGTCCACGCCGGACACACGGATTGCGCCAGTTCAGCGATTTGCCCTGGCCTCCTATCCCCCGCTTCATCACGTGATTCACTCCGTCAATTACAATTACAACATTTATCCCAAATCATTCGGACAGCTGATGATACAAAATCAACCCGCTGCGCTTCAGGATGGAAGCAGGGAATTTAAAACCCTTGATTCGGTTTTTGTAACAAGTCAGGCACAATCGCTGCTTGTTCAAAGCGGTATGATTCAAAATGGCAGGATTCAGCTGTATCTTCCGGATCGCCAGGGGAGATGGGGGTTTAAGGACTGGACCGTTCAAACGACGGTGGATGCCTCGGAGCTGACTTTGCAAGTTCGAAATGTGGGCGGACACCTGACGGGAAATGTCGAGGTGTTTATCCCCGGAGAAGCCGTCAACCGGGAGGCATTTGGGGAGGGGCTGGAAGAACAGTTTCTAATTTTTACACCCTATGCCATCGACATTCTGAATCTGGCCCGGCGTTATGAATTTGACGCAAGTGCTTCGGCTCAGCCGCAAGTTCATTCCAGGGCAGATATGCGTCAGAGTATCCAGCTGAAATGGATCCTGGGCAGCTTGATTTTTCTGGTTCTGGCGGTCAATCTGCAGGGGAGCTTTGCCAATGCCCTGAAGGAGCGGCGTTATGAGATCGGTTTGCGGCGGGCCCTGGGCGCGGCGCCCCAGGATATCGTGATGCAGTTTTTCAAGGAAAGCGTTCTGCTGATTCTCACCGGCGCGCTGCTGGCGCTGTTTCTGGTGGTGGATGGGTTTCTGCTGTTCCGACTATACTGTTATTTCACCAGTGCTCAGAGGTATACGATAGTACTGACGGCCTCAAGCGTACTGACCATGCTGACGATGACTGGGAGTCTGCTCCTGCTGACCGGACTAAGTTTTTCTGTTTCGGCGATGGAAACGAAGATTGTTTCAGCTCTGCAGGGGGCGGGGGAATAATCTCGGAACAGAGGGCATTTCCCGGCGGATCAAACAAGTCTGTCGCAGAAAAAAAAAGAACATCGCCCGGATCGAAGGTTCAGCCTTCGATCCGGGCGTGCATGTTTTGGCGGCTAGAGTTCCATCCAGGCCGGGGACTGGGGATCCGCCATAAAGGTCTTCAGCTTTTGAATTTCTCCCTCGGTGATATAGCGGGAGGCAGCGGCTACTTCCAGAAGTTCGTCGTAATTGGCCAGGGAAACAACCGGGACGGCCGCTTCTTCGAAGCGGACTCTGGCTTTGGTCATGCCGTAAGTGAAGACCGAGACCAGGCCGATGACCTCACAGCCTGCCTGACGCAGGGTTTCCACCACATCCAGTGAGGATCCGCCCGTGGAAATCAGATCCTCCACGACGACAACCTTCTGGCCCGGCCGGATCTGACCTTCGATGGCGTTCTGTTTGCCGTGATCCTTGGCTTTTCCGCGAACGAAGCCCATGGGCAGGTCCAGCATCCAGGCAGCGATGGCAGCGTGAGGGATTCCGGCAGTTGCCGTTCCCATAATCATTTCAGTTTCAGGGAAGCTTTCCCGGATGGTCTGAGCCAGCGCTTCCTCTACCAGCCGGCGTTCGGCCGGGTAGGACAGAATCAGGCGGTTGTCGCAGTAAATCGGCGATTTGATTCCGGATGCCCAGGTAAACGGCTCACTGGGGGAGAGGGAGACAGCTTTGATATTCAGCAGGATTTCGGCGATCTGTTTCATGATTAGTCCTCCAGTCCCAGGAAGTCATTGCGGATGGCGCGGTAAACCGCGTAGGGGTCAGCTGCCTTTGTGATGGGACGACCGACAACAATGTAGTCAGATCCCAGGGCGCGGGCTTCTGCCGGGGTCACAACCCGGACCTGGTCGCCGATGGCGGCATCCTTGGGCCGGATTCCCGGGGTGACGGTGACAAAGGCCGCGCCCAGATGACTCTTGATCAGGGGAACTTCCAGGGCGGAGCAGACAACGCCGTGCAGGCCAGCCTTCTTCGTATTGCTGGCATAATGCAGCACCGTATCATCCAGCGGGCGGTCGATGAGGAGTTCGTTCTTCAGAATTTCGCCGGAGGTTGAGGTCAGCATGGTAATGGAGATCAGCAAAGCATCCTTGCCCTGCTTTTTCAGTTCCTCCATGCCGGCTTCCATCATCTTGACACCGCCGGCTGCCTGAACGTTCATCATGTCAACGTCCAGGGAAGCAACGGAGCGAACCGCTCCGGCCACCGTATTGGGAATGTCATGGAATTTTAAGTCCAGGAACACCTTGTGTCCTTCCTGCTTCAGGTATTTGACAATTTCAGGGCCTTCCTTGTAGAAAAGTTCCATACCGACCTTGGTATAGACCGGTTCGGGGAACTGGCTGAGAAAGGCAACGACTTCTTCCTTGCTCTGGAAATCCAGAGCGATGATTACATCTTTGTTCATGTTGGCTGCTCCTTTTGTACTGTTACTTTGCCTGAGGTTTTGCATACAAAAAAACCTCTTTCGCACATACAGGAAGCCGAAAAGAGGACGAACTGACTTTATGTGGCCCAGAGGCCAGTTTGTTCCCAACTTTTCAGTATCTCGGTACCGCTTTAAAGTTATCTTGGATATCTTAGCTTATTTCCCAGCACTTTTCAATGGGGAAATTTAATTTCTCTCAGATTGCTGAGCGTCTTCTCCTTGAAAGATAGATTCTGAATCTTCCAATAACTCAAATAACTCAAATAACTCATAGAACTCATAGAACTCATAGAACTCATAGAACTCATAGAACTCAAATACTTTAAAGCTACTCAAAGACCACACAGTCCCAGAGGAATCAGAAGAACCAGAGGAATCAGAAGAACCAGAGGAATCAGAAGAACAGAGCTCAGAGCTCAGAGGATCTGAGAAGCAAAAATCAGAGATCAGAGAAACCGAGATCAGAGGCATCAGGCAGACTTGGGAAATCAGGACTTCAGAGAAACTGACAAGCATGGTCGGATTATCATTTATTCAGTAATTAAGATCTGTAACTAAGAACAGTCAAATATTAAGCGATTATGCGAAAGTATATGATAGTTTTGATCGCTTCTTTTTATTACTCTGGCAATTAGTATAATAGAAGTAGGCCGGTGGTCTGGTTAACGGCCGATCGGATCCGTTTTATTCTGCGTAACGGATGATCTCAAATGCATCAGGATGAAAAAAGTTTGGAATTGCCCATAAGAGATTGGTCTGTTCAATGAACCGGCCGGTCTTTGCGATCAGTTAAGGAAGAAAGGAAGGGATGCGACATGTTGAAAAAATGGAGACGAAGTCTCGCGCTGCTGCTGGTATTCCTGTTCCTGATGCCTGCTACTGCACTTGCGGATTACGCCACTCTGGATTACGTGTCACTGGGCGATTCGGTTGCGGCGGGCTATGACCCGTATACTCAAACCGATCAAACCAGCTATGCCGATCTGATCAATGAAGCCTTGCGTGATGCGGGGGTTCCGGGCACTTACCTGAAAGCGGGAGTCACCGCCTACACCAGCAATGATCTGCTCCGGCAGGTCACTCTGAACAGCACGGTGCGCAACCGCCTGAACAAGAGCGAACTGGTGACCATTACCATTGGCGCCAATGACCTCCTGCCGATCCTGATCTGGGCCAACACGGAGCCGCTGCGCCTGGACACCTATCCGGGAAAAGTCGGCAAGCTGACCCTGGCGCTGCTCTACAAGACCCTGCCGGCGGATGTTTTCCTTTCCACCGTTCTGGCCATGGAGATTCGCATTATGCGCAGCAAGGTCGAGCTGACCATCAACACCATTAAATGGCTGCCGGGGAAAAATCCGAAAATCTACCTGATGGGTTACTACAATCCATTCCCCTATATCCCCGAGGCAGCTGAGGCTCTCAGCGCGGCCAACAGTCAGCTGAAGCTGGCAGCCGCCGCCACCGGCGCCAAGTTTGTGCCAACAGTGGATTCCATCAATTATATGACCCATCTGGTTCTCTTGCCACAGGATCCGATTCACCTGAATCCGCTGGGCCATGAAGTGGTCGCGGAGCTCTTCCTGAACCGGATTGCCGCCGACTTCCAGATTACCCTGAATTAGAGGGGCCTTGCCCCAGATGATGAAAGAACCGCAGTGTCGCTGGGAGGCTTCCCGGAAACACCGCGGTTCTTGTCTGTTCAACCAGATCGGTTTGTGAAGGGGCTGATGCCGAGCCGGATGCCGACCAGACGGTCGAGCCGTTGCATCGCTTCATTGAAAAAATTGGGGGATTGTCTCACGGTCTGGCCGCCTGGCTTTGGATCACTCGGGCGACGGATTCGCCCAGGGTTCTGGCTTTGTCGGAAATGGTCAGCGCCAGGGCAGGATCCAGGCGGGGATCCACGTCGGCGATCTTGAGGCCCCGGGTTACCTCGAATCCGTCATAGATCAGGCCGCGCAGCGTACCGCGCAGGCGAGACGTGACCGGGACATCCCCGACCTGGGCAATGACTTCGCCTTCCTCCACCAGGTCACCAATGCGGCGGATTTGCTTTAGGATGCCATCTGCCGGGGAGTGGATGACCCGGCGCTGATCTTCACCGGCAATGAGGCCGGGGACACCGGTGTTGGGGATTGCCGTCCCCTGGGTGATGATGCGTCCCAGGGAGGGACCGCGCATGGTTTCAATGACTGCGTGGCAGTCTTCCGGGGCACTGAAGCCGGGCCCCAGGGCGATGACCAGGGGGGCCAGGTCTTTGGTTGTTCCCAGATTGCGCTTGGCCAGAATGGCATCCACCACGACATCCGGCTTGATGTCGCGGAGGGTTTTCAGTTCGGGATCAATGAGTACGGGGACCATGTCCTGATTCAGGCAGTCCTCGAGACCGTCGAGGGAGGGAAGATACACTGCCGTAACACCTTCCACGGCCTTGCGCCCATCGTAGATGCAGGTGGCAAAGGCCACCTCGGTGCGAATGCAGCTGGGACGGTCCGTTTCCACGGCAATGACGCGGCAGCCTTTCTCAAAGAGAACATGGATAACTCCGGTAGCCAGGTCACCGGCACCCCGCACCAGGACCGTCAGGGGGCGGTAGGCCCGCTGATAGTCTTCCCGGGTATCCAGATCCAGATTTTCCTGCACGGATTCCACCGGCTCGTACACCACCAGCTCCTGATGTACGGAGATCACCTGACGCCCGCCGGTGTCACCGGTCAGACGGCTCAGTTCGTCCTTGAGAGAAACGGGGAAAAAGACCGGACTGCCCTGCTGGCCGTTGAAGACCGGGATGACGATGCGGCTGGGATTATTACGGAAGCGTTTTTTGAGGTGACGCAGGGTTTCCGCCGTAAGGAACGGCTGATCGGCCATCACAAATACCAGCCCCTCCGTCTGGGGATCACTGGCCTGAACCCCCAGGGCGATGGAATGGCTCACTCCGGCCTCGGGCCGGTCATTGAGCACTGCCCGGAAGGAGCCTTCGGGCAGCCGGGTTTTCGCCTGGTGCACCAGGATGACTTCATGGAACCGGGCTTTCTGCACCGTATCCAGCACATGCTCGAGGAGACTATGTCCGTTGATCCACAGATTGGTCTTTGGCCGGTTCATCCGCTGGGATGATCCGGCGGCAAGAATAATGGCGGTAATTTTCATGATTCAGTTCCTCCAGACTCATGCAGGCAATGGCAGTCAGACGACTGGCTTCGGGGTGGCGGGACAGCGACAGGGACAGCTGCTGGGCCTGTTCCAGCCACTGGTCGCTGTCGCACTGGTTCAGGATGACGATGCGCCGTCCGGTGGAATTTTTAAACAGCCCCTGCGGGTGAAAGACGATTTGCCGAAACGCCTCTTGCGTCATGACATCGCCTTCGCCCAGACCGGTAACGCGGGAAAAGGCCGGCCAATTGTAGACATTTTCCGGGGAGACCCGTTCGCCCAGAACACGGATCGGGAGCACGCCCAGGGTGACCCTGGCGCCGGATGGAACCGGCGGTTCATGGTCATGCCACATTTTCAGTGGGAGTCCGCGCGAGCCGTCGGCTTCCATCAGAAAATAAGCACCCGGCTGATTCAGGCGCGCCACATCCGCCTCGGTGATGCCCTGAAGCTTTCCCCGGTCGTTCAGTCCCCGGGCCACCAGGTGGACCTGACCCGCCGTGAGGCTGGCCGGGTCCCAGGCGTCGGGATTCAGGCAGAGCTGATCCACGACCCCGGGCGCCGGGGGGAATATATGAGCGGTGACGCTGACCAGGACCGGCGCCTGGCGGCGGGCGATCCCGGCCAGGTACCACAAAAGAGTGGTCTTGCCGCCGGAGCCGGTGATGGCACAGGGTTCACCGGGATGCAGCGTCAGATCTTCGAGGATCCGGTTCATTTGCTCTTCCGGTAGTACGTATCTTCCAGAGGGAGCGTGGTACGGAACCGGCCGTCTTTTTTAAAGTAGGCATTCTGACAGGCCGGAGCGGACGGAATCACCGTAATCTCGCCAATGCCCTTGGAGCCGTAGGACAGTTCCTGCGGATTCTTTTCAATCAGGATCGGCACGATCTCCGGAATCTGAGTCGAGCGCAGCAGGCCCAGGGTTCCAAACTTGACCTGGGGCACGGCGTTGACGGTCTTGAAGTCTTCGGTCAGGGCAAAGCCCAGACCCATCACGACGCCGCCCTCAATCTGACCCTCCACGCCCTTGGGATGAATGGCCCGGCCCATGTCATGGGCCGAAATGACCTTGACGACCTTGCCCTCCCGATCAAGAATGACCAGCTGAGCCGCATAGCCATAGGCCACGTGGCTGACCGGGTTCGGCTTGTCCGAGCCCATCGGATCCGACGCGAAGGAGTATTCGCCGAGGAAGGTACGCCCTTCCAGCTGTTCCAGAGAACCGGCTTCGGCCAGGGCGGCCTTGAACTCCAGAGCAGCCCGGCGGGAGGCTTCGCCGGTAAAGACGGTCTGGCGGGAGGCAGTGGTGGTGCCCGCGTTGGGGGTGAGATAGGTGTCAGGTTTGCCCACGGTCACCAGCTCCTGGGGCAATCCGGTGGTTTCGCAGAAAATCTGCTTGATCACGGTATGGATGCCCTGACCCATATCCGAGGCGGAGCTGCCCAGGCTGACCCGGCCGTGCTCGACTTTGGCCAGGCATCGGCCCGTGTCCGGTACCCCGACGCCCAGGCCGGCGTTTTTCAGCGCCGAGGCAATGCCGACATGGTAGTTCTCATCCCCGTCATAGCGGTAGAAATCTTCCTTCAGGGCTTCCAGAGCTTCCCGGTAAGCGGTGGATTCATCGGCGATCTGGCCGTTGGGCATGATGTCACCGGGTTCCAGCGCGTTGCGGCGGCGGATTTCCCAGCCGTCAAGTCCGGTCTGGCGGGCCAGGTCATTCAGGCAGCACTCCAGAGCAAAGATGGACTGGGTGACGCCGAAGCCGCGGAAGGCGCCGCAGGGAACGTTGTTCGTATAGTAGGCCCGCCCTTCGATGTCGACATTCTGATAATTGTAGGGTCCGGCCGCGTGGGTGCAGGCGCGCTGCAGCACGGGGCCGCCCAGTGAGGCATAAGCGCCGGTGTCTGAAATAATGCGGGCGACCAGGCCGGTCAGTCTGCCGGTTTCATCACAGCCCAGCTGGAAGTCCATATACATCGGATGGCGCTTGGGATGGACCAGAATGCTTTCCGCCCGGGACAGCCGGACCTTGACCGGCTTTTTGAGCAGCCAGGCAATGAGGGCGGCATGGTGCTGCACGCTCATGTCTTCCTTGCCGCCGAAGCCGCCGCCGACATAGGCGGCCTTGATGCGCACCCGTTCCGGTTCAATGGCCAAAAGGGAAGCGATCTCCCGCCGGTCATCGTATACTCCCTGGTCCGAGGTGATGACTTCAACGCCGTCCTCGGTGGGGTAGGCCACGGCACATTCGGGTTCCAGGAAGGCATGCTCGGTGAAGGGGGTTTCAAAATGATAGGAAGCCACATATTTGGAGGCAGCCAGGGCAGCCGCGGCGTCTCCCCGCTTGAGCTTCTGGGTGGACAGCAGGTTGCCCTTTTCATGGATCAGAGGGGCATCCTGTGCCATGGCGGCCTGGGGGGTGGTCACCGGCGGCAGTTCTTCATAATCCACCCGGATCAGTTTTAAAGCGGCCTGCACCGCTTCTTCCGTGTCTCCCACCACCAGGGCCAGGGAGTCTCCGACGTAGCGGGTGGTCTCGCCGACCCGAATCAAGGCCGGCCAGTCTTTGACCAGATGGCCGCAGTTGACTTCACCGGGGATATCCTCGGCCAGGATGACCGCGGCGATTCCCGGGGCGCTTTGGGCCTGGCTGACATCGATGGCCCGGATCAGAGTGCGGGGAGCCGGCGTGCGCAGCGCCTTGCCATAGAGCATGCCGGGCAGCTGGACATCGTCGGTATAGACCGGTTCACCCAGCGCCTTGGCGCGGCCGTCCACCTTGTGCACGCTTCGTCCGACGCCGGCTAAGGGCGCGTGAGGCGGCATTTCGCCCTTGCGCAGCAGCTCGGCGGTCAGCAGCATCGCATCGATGATCTTGACATAGCCGGTACAGCGGCAGATGTTGCCCCGGATCGCCTGGGCACAGGCGTCCCGGTCCGGCGACGGATTGACATCCAGCAGCGCTTTGGTCGCCACCAGCATGCCCGGGGTGCAGAAGCCGCACTGAACGGCCCCTGATTTATCAAACGCGTAAGCGTAAATTTCTTTTTCCAGGGTGGTAAACCCTTCCAGGGTATCGATGGACTTTCCTTCCATTTTAGAAGTCTTCTGGACGCAGGCTTTCATCAGACGTCCGTCGATCAGAACCGAGCAGGCGCCGCAGGCGCCTTCCCCACAGCCGTTTTTAACAGAAGCCAGTCCCAGTTCCTCACGCAGAAATTTCATCAGATCGATATCGCGCTCGGTTTGGACGTCCTTCCCATTGACTTTGAATCGGTACATGGATTTCCTCCTTGTTTGTTCAATAAACACAAATAGACCGTAACCCCTGAGGAGAAACAGTCAGCCAGCCGAAGGGACAGGGTTGTCGACCTGGAATATCAGCCTGCCCTCAATATCCTGATTTCGTTTTCAGTCTATCAGAAAAAGCTCGATTTCTCAATGATTCAATAAAAATTAATGTTTTTGAACCATGCTTTCACCAAACAGGGCTATAATCAAAATGATAATTATTTTGCGGTGCCCCCGTTGTTCGAGAATCGGAATAAGCACTGGGCCAGGTGGATATTTCCAGTTGTTCAGTCGGGAATACTATGAGGCGTTTTCCCGCAGCGGAAGCAGCATATATAGGAAGAAGAAATTCGCAAGCCCGCGCAGAGCGGGACCAAGGAGGAAGCATGGATCGGGAAATATTGCAGTTTATCGACGAGAAGCTGGGACAGGGCAGGACCTGCGCGCTGATACTGATTGAAAGTCAGGACGGCTCGGCTCCGGGCGCGGAGGGGGCGATCATGGCACTGTGTGAGGATGGATCTTCCCGCGGAACCTGCGGCGGCGGTAATCTGGAGAAAATGCTGACCCAGCAGGTCATGGAAGGAATGGGCGAAGCCCGTCATTTCCCCTTTGCCTTTGAGCTGGCCAAGGATCTGGGTATGGTGTGCGGCGGATCGGCCAGGGGCTATGTCCGCTACTTCAGTCAGGGGCCTGAGCTGGTCATCTTTGGCGCAGGGCACTGCAGCGAAGCGCTGGTCCGGCTGCTGAAGAATCAGCGGTTTGCCGTCACGGTGGTGGATGAGCGAGAGGGCTACGCCGACAAGGAAGTGTTCCGGGATGTGCGCTTTCTCAATATGACACCGGAGGATGCGGTCGGACAGATCCGGTTTGGCCCGTCCACTTATCTGGTGGTGGCTACCTGGGGGCATCTCTTGGATGCCCGAGCCTACCGGGTTTGTCTGGGACGGGAATATGCCTTCCTGGGCGGGCTGGGCAGCTCCAAAAAAGCGTCGTCAGTGAAGACGGCTCTGCTGCGGGAAGGCTTTGATGAACAGGAAATCCTGGACCTGCACCTGCCGGTCGGAATCGATCTGGCCGACGGAACCCCGGAAGAGATTGCCGTTTCGATTCTGGCGGAGCTCCTGCTGGTCAAGAACCACCGGCCGCTGCAGCTGAAGAAAGACGCGGCCGGTCCCTGGACTCCGCCTGAGCGGACCAGGGCCGAATAATGACTGCTGAAAGGAGAATCCATGGATAAAACCCGACGTTACCTGCATGAAATCCAGCCCGATGTTACCAAATACGCCGAAGTCATCTCGCAGGTCCTGAATGTGGATGTCGAAATTGTGGATGAATCCCTGGAGCGTATCTCCGGAACCGGCATCTTTGCCCGCCGCGTCAACCATAAGGCTCCGGGGCGAATCTACCGTCATGTGCTGCAGGGCGGCGAACACAAGATCATCCAGTTTCCCCGGGAGGACGAGTACTGCATTGAGTGCGAGGCCAAGGAAACCTGCCTGGAAACCATGGAGATCTCGACACCCATCAAATATCATGAAGAGAATATCGGCGTGATCGGACTGATCTGCACCACGCCGGAGCAGAAAGAGCACATCAACCAGCACCTGGACTCCCATGTCGCGTTTCTGGCGCAGATCTCCGAACTGATTTCCGCCAAGGTGCAGGAACACCTGTCCCATGAGGAGGCCCTGCGCAATGTCAACCAGCTGTCCCGGATCCTGGACGACGTCGAAAACAGTATTATTGTACTGTCAAAGGATAACCGGGTGCAGTACGTCAATCGCAAGGCCATGATCAACCTGCGGACGGACGAGAGTATTCTGGGGGAAGAACTGAGCTATTCGGGCTATGTCCCGGATTCCCTGTCCAACATGGAGTTCCGGGTGGAGCTGGCCGGCCAGCGCTACGCCGTCGTGGGGAAAATCCTTGAATTCAGTGATTCCTATCTCAATTACGACCGGATTCTGATCTTCCGGACAATGAAGGATGTCCGGCGCAACGCCTACCGCATCACCCAGCAGTCCCGGCTGATTACCCCGGAGCATCTGGTCGGGGAATCCCGGGCCATGTGCGAGATCCGCGATACCATCCGCAAAGTGGCTCCGACCTTTTCCACGGTATTCATCCGGGGAGAATCGGGGACGGGCAAGGAGCTGATTGCCCGGGCCATCCACGCCGAGAGCGACCGGCGCAAGGAACCCTTCATCGGGATCAACTGCGCCGCCATCCCGGACACGCTGCTGGAATCGGAGCTGTTCGGCTATGTCAAAGGCGCTTTCTCCGGGGCCTCGGGGTCCGGCCGCATCGGTAAATTCGAACTGGCCAACAAGGGGACACTGTTCCTGGACGAGATCGGCGACATGCCGCTGTATCTCCAGAGCAAGGTTCTGCGCATCCTGCAGGAGCGGACCTTTTCCCGGATCGGCTCCAATGATCTGATCAACCTGGACATCCGGGTCATCGCCGCCACCAACCGCAACATTGAGGAGCTGATCCAAAAGAACCAGTTCCGCCGCGATCTGTTCTATCGGATCAATGTCATCCCCATCGATGTACCGCCGCTGCGGGACCGGACCGAGGATATTCCACTGCTGTTCCGGACGCTGCTGGACAAATACAATGAAGCACTGGGCAAGCAGGTGACCAAGGTGGACGACGACGTCATGGACGTCTTTATGGATTACGCCTGGCCGGGCAATGTCCGGGAGCTGGAAAACGTGGTCCAGTATGTCATCGCCCTGGCGGATTCTTCCAATACGATCCACCGCTTCATGCTGCCGGACACCATGCTCAAGCAGGATCGGGCCTCTCTTCAGGAACCGCGCCGCCGGCAGGAGTTCGCCCCCCTGGAAGTGATGGAGGCACGCTACATTGAACGGGTTCTGGCGCAGTACGGCAACACGACGGAAGGCAAGAAAAAAGCGGCCCGGGTGCTGGGCATTGGCATCGCGACGCTTTACCGCAAACTGGCTGTGATTTCTCAAAATGATAATAATCATTCATGATTGCCAATCTGACTTTAAACGTTTACTTCATTACAGGATCGATAAAAATGCGCGGGTTAGAGAACTTAAAACCACATATTTGTTAAAATAAGTACAGGGAAAGTCACTGGAGTTTTATTATCAAAATGAGAAAGTTTCTCAAAATGATAATAAAACTCCAGTATTTTTTGTTGATTTCCGACCGGATCAGATTGAATAACTCCTAATTATTTATAAACAATTCTTAACATATCTTAATAATTAAGGATTTTCTGTAACGGTATGTTAAAATGTAAATGGTTTCCCGGAGGAGCCAGACGGAAGTCCGTATTTTGGCACTGGTTTTGCTTATATATTAGGTGGAATGGATAAGGACAGCTGGAATCTGTCCGGGCCGCGATATATCTTCAGCCGCAGCGGCCCAGATCCGAACATAACAGGAGAGGGAAAATGAACAGAAAATTAAGAATGGTGCCCAATCAGTTCACGAAGAACGACGATCCGGCCGCCTGCGTCGAGATCCTGTCGGAGAACAATGTCAAACGTGCCCGCCGCTTTCTCGCCACCTTCCCGGAATACAGCGTTACGCCGCTTCGTCGGCTGACCAGGCTGGCGGACCGGATCGGGGTCGGGGAAATCTACGTCAAGGATGAATCCTTCCGCTTCGGCCTGAATTCCTTCAAGGCTCTGGGCGGTGCCTGGGCCATGGGAAATTACCTGGCACAGCGCCTGGGAAAAAGCATTGACGAGCTGACACTGGAAGAACTCCTGCTGCCGGAAACCAAGGAACAGATCGGCGACATGATCTTCTACACTGCGACCGACGGCAATCAGGGCCGGGCTGTTGCCTGGACCGCACAGAAACTGGGCCAGCGTTCCGTGGTCTATATGCCGGAAGGTTCCTCACAGGCCCGTCTCAACCATATTCTGGCCTGCGGCTCGGATGCCTCCATCACGGACATGAACTACAACGATGCCGTGCGCTATGCCAATGAAATGGCACAGCAGAACAACGGCGTGGTCATCCAGGATACCGCCTGGGAAGGCTACACGGAAATTCCGATCTACATCATGCAGGGATACGGCATCATGGCTCTGGAAGCACTGGAGCAGATCCGCACCCAGGGTCTCCCCGAACCGACCCACATCTTCCTCCAGGCCGGTGTCGGATCCATGGCCGGAGCCTGCCAGGGCTTCTTCGCCTCGGTCTACGGCAAGGACTGCCCGCATACCATCGTCGTGGAACCCGATGAAGCCAACTGCTACTACCAGTCCGCCGCTCAGAACACGCTGGTCAATATCTCCGGCGACATGCGCACCATCATGGTGGGCCTGGCCTGCGGCGAACCCAACCCCATCAGCTACGAGATCATGAAAAACTGGTCGGAAGCGTTCCTGTCTCTGCCCGATTACGTGTCCGGAGACGGCATGCGGGTCCTGGGCAATCCCCTGACCGGCGATGACCGCATCGTGTCCGGCGAATCGGGAGCTCCTCCCACCGGCGCCCTGTTCAACCTGATGACGGATCTGGACCTCGAACCCATCCGCCGGCAGCTCGGACTGGATGAAACCTCCCGCGTACTGCTCTTCTCCACCGAAGGCGATACGGATCCGGACCGCTACCGCAGCATCGTCTGGACCGGAGAATTCTCCCGCTTCGACTAAGCCTGGGCAGCGATTCGCTCGGATGGAATCGCGGACCAGGAAAACCGGAGAAAGATCAATCTCAATCCCAAACCCAATCCCAATATAAGAATCAAGATCAGAATCAACATCATTCATCCCCAATAAATATTGAAGAAGGAAGGAACAACATGGAAAAATTCAACGAACTGGTAAAAAAACTGGAAGGTCTCGATCACAAGAATCTCTACAACAATGACTTCTTCCTGACCTGGGACAAGACGCAGGATGAGCTGGAAGCCATTTTCACCGTAGCGGATGCATTGCGCAGCCTGCGGGAGAACAACATTTCTTCCCGGATCTTTGATTCCGGCCTGGGCATCTCGCTGTTCCGCGACAACTCCACCCGCACCCGGTTCTCCTATGCCTCAGCCTGCAACCTTCTCGGACTGGAAGTTCAGGACCTGGATGAAGGCAAATCCCAGATCGCTCACGGCGAAACCGTCCGTGAAACCTCCAACATGATTTCCTTCATGGCGGATGTCATCGGAATCCGTGACGACATGTACATCGGCAAAGGCCATACCTACATGCAGAACGTTTCCGACTACGTCAAGCAGGGCTACGAGGACGGCATTCTCGAACAGCGTCCCACCATCGTCAACCTGCAGTGCGATATTGACCACCCGACTCAGTCCATGGCTGACATGCTGCACATCATTCATGAGTTCGGCGGTGTTGAAAACCTCAAGGGCAAAAAGATTGCCATGACCTGGGCGTACTCCCCGTCTTACGGCAAGCCGCTGTCCGTTCCTCAGGGAATCATCGGCCTGATGAGCCGCTTTGGCATGGATATCGTCCTGGCCCATCCGGAAGGCTATGAGATCATGAGCGAAGTCGAAGAAGTCGCGAAGAAGAATTCCGAGCAGTACGGCGGAAGCTTCACCAAGACCAATGATATGGCAGAAGCCTTCAAGGATGCCGACATCGTTTATCCCAAGAGCTGGGCTCCCTTCAAGGCCATGGAAGAGCGGACCGAACTGTATGGCAACGGCGATCATGAAGGCATCAAGGAACTGGAGAAGCGTCTCCTGGCTCAGAACGCCGATCATAAGGACTGGACCTGCACCGAAGACCTCATGAAGAAAACCCGCGACGGCAAGGCGCTCTATATGCACTGCCTCCCGGCTGACATCACCGGCGTCTCCTGCAAGGAAGGCGAAGTCGAGGAAAGCGTCTTCGACCGGTACCGGGTGCCCCTGTACAAGGAAGCCGGCTTCAAGCCGTATGTCATCGCCTCCATGATCTTCATGCAGAAGGTCCAGGATCCGGCGGCCACGCTGAAGAAGCTGGCTGAAAATGGCAAGGAACGCGTTACGAAGTAGTCAGGCAAGCCTCAGATAGATCACCCGGGCCGCCAGGATCCTTCCGGCCCAGACCGTCTGGGCCGGCTCGGGGAACCCCTCGCCCCGAATGGCTCCGGGATGATACCTCCACGGCAGGCCCATCCATCCTGCCTCCCCCCGGGCGGCCCCGGACCCTGCGGTCCGGGAAAGCCCACCCGGCGGGTTCCGGATTGAGGGATGTCAGCAACAACGCCGATTCCAATCGGACAAACAGCAAATCAAGAAGCAAAACACAACATAAGGGAGTATGAAACGTAAAATGAAAAAAGCAGAACTGGATTATACAAAGATCAGGGCAGCCGCTGAAGGCTACCGCGAAGACATGACCCGCTTCCTGCGTGACCTGGTCAAGGCACACGGCGAATCCTGCGAAGAGAAGGATAAAGTATACCGGATCAAGGAAGAAATGGAGAAGCTCGGCTTCGACGAAACCATCGTGGATCCCATGGGCAACATCCTGGGCTACATGGGCACCGGCGAAACCCTCATTGCCTACGACGCGCACATTGACTGCGTCGGCATCGGCAACATCGAGGACTGGACCTTCGATCCCTTTGAAGGCAAGGAAGACGACGTCAATATCTGGGGACGCGGCACCTCGGACCAGCTGGGCGGTATCGTATCCGCAGTCTACGGCGCCAAGATCATGAAGGATCTGGGCATGCTCAGCGATGAGTATAAAGTGCTGGTTGTAGGCAGCGTGCAGGAAGAAGACTGCGACGGCCTGTGCTGGCAGTACATCATCAACGAAGACAAGATCCGGCCGGAGTTTGTCGTTTCCACCGAGCCGACCAACGGCAACATCTACCGCGGCCACCGCGGACGCATGGAAATCAAGGTCGAAGTATTCGGCGTAGCCTGCCATGGTTCCGCACCCGAACGCGGCGACAACGCCATCTACAAAATGGCGGACATCCTTCAGGAAGTCCGTGAGCTGAACAACCATCTGGCCTATGATGAGTTCCTGGGCAAGGGAACTGTCACCACTTCCCAGATCTACTTTACGTCACCGTCCCGCTGCGCCGTGGCCGACTCCTGCACCATCTCCCTGGACCGCCGCCTGACCTGGGGTGAAACCTACCTGTCGGCTCTGAAGGAGATCGAGGAGCTGCCCTCCGTGAAGAAGTACGGTGCCAAGGTATCCATGTACACCTACGAGCGGCCGTCATGGACTGGTCTGGTTTATCCCACCGACTGCTACTTCCCGACCTGGAAGCGTGAGGAAGACGCACCGGAAGTTGTAGCCATGGCTGAATCCTTCCGCAGCATGTACGGCGAGCCCAAGGTCGACAAATGGACCTTCTCCACTAACGGTGTTTCCATCATGGGCCGCGAAGGCATCCCGACCATCGGCCTGGGCCCTGGCCGTGAAGAGGAAGCGCACGCTCCCAACGAAAAAACCTGGAAAGACGACCTGGTCAAGTGCGCTGCCATCTACAGTGCCCTGCCCACCGTCTACATGGACAACAAGAACAAATAAGACCAGCGCAAGGCCGGCAGCTTCGGCGGCCGGCCCTCGCGTGATCATAAGGCACCCCCGCCCGGCAGGCACCCCTGACGGAGCCTGCCGGGCAAAACAATATCTGGGCCAGAGGCCATGAATAAAGGAGAAAACATGCTGGATCTTACCATCAATCAGGAAAATCTTGAGAAAAATATCCAAAAGGCCAAAGACAACAACATTATCATCCCGACCTTTGAAATGATGAGACATCCCGAGCGGATTCCGGAAAAAATCAAGGAAAAGCTGTCCGAGCTCGGCGTCTGGGACGTTGACCCGCTCAACCTGTTCCGCATCACCTGGAAGAACGAACCGAAGGAGAAAGGCGGACAGTTCGGCGGCCCCAACTTCATTGAACTGCCCAAGGCCCTCACCGGCGTTGACGCACGGATCATCTGCATGGTCGGCAAGTATTTCCCGACCGGCTGCCATAAAGTCGGAGCTTCCTTCGGCTGTCTGGTTCCCCGTCTGGTCACCGGGCAGTTTGACGCTTCCACCGAAAAGGCCGTCTGGCCCTCCACCGGCAACTACTGCCGCGGCGGCGCGTTCAACTCCAAGCTGCTGGCAGTCGATTCCATCGCCATCCTGCCGGAAGGCATGTCCAAGGAACGCTTTGACTGGCTCAAGACCATTGCCGGTGAAGTCATTGCCACTCCCGGAACCGAAAGCAACGTCAAGGAAATCTTTGACAAAGTCCATGAGCTCAGAGCCACCCGCGATGACATCATGATCTTCAACCAGTTTGAAGAATTCGGCAACTATCTGTGGCACTACAATGTGACCGGTCCGGCCATCGAAGAAGCTTTCCAGTCCATGGGCGAAGGCCTGAACTTCGCCGGCGTCACCCTGACTTCCGGTTCCGCCGGAACCCTGGCTTCCGGAGACTATCTCAAGACTGTCTACCCCAAGTCCAAGCTGGCAGTGGGCGAAGCGCTGCAGTGCCCGACGATTCTGGACAACGGCTTTGGCGCACACCGTCTGGAAGGCATCGGCGACAAGCACATTCCATGGATCCACAACGTCAAGACCACCGACATGGGCATCGCCATTGACGACAATGACTCCATGGCTCTGCTGCGCCTCTTCAACGAAGCCGAAGGCAAAAAATACCTCATCGAAACCGTCGGACTCAAGCCGGAAGATGTGGACAACCTGGCCCTCATGGGAATCTCAGGCATCTCCAACATGCTCATGGCCATCAAGTTCGCCAAGTACTATGAGCTGACCGGAAACGACGTAGTGGCCACCGTTCTGACCGACTCCGTCGAAATGTACGGTTCCCGCATTCAGGAACTCCATGAGGAAGAAGGCGCTTACAACCCGACTCAGGCCGCTGTGGATTACAACCGCCGCCTGCTCGGCCAGAAGACCGACAACCTGATTGAGCTGACCTACGCAGAACGCAAGCGCGTTCACAACCTGAAGTACTACACCTGGGTTGAACAGCAGGGCAAGACCTACGAAGAAATCAACCAGCTGTGGTATGACCAGGCCGGAACCTTCGAGGCTGTTGCGAAACAGGCCGGCGAAGTCGATCGGCTGATCAACGAATTCAACGAAAAGACCGGTCTGCTGAAAGACCTGGAATAGGGGAGAGGCCATGAGCAAACGCATTGTCATCGCTCTAGGCGGCAACGCCCTGGGCAATACCCCGCAGGAACAGATGGAGGCCGTCCGCCTGACGGCGGACTCCATCGTCGACCTGCTTGAAGAGGGCTATGAGATCGCCATCGCCCATGGCAACGGACCGCAGGTCGGAATGATCAACCTGGCCTTTGAAGCGGCCGTCAACACCCCGGCCAGTACCCCGGCCATGCCGTTCCCCGAATGCGGCGCCATGAGTCAGGGCTACATCGGCTATCATCTGCAGAATGCCATCATCAATGAGATGAGAGCCCGCAAGATTTCCCAGGATGTCGTCACCGTCGTGACCGAGGTTCAGGTGGATTCCAAGGATCCGGCGTTTGCCGATCCGACCAAGCCTGTGGGCAGCTTCTACTCCAAGGAAGAGGCGGAAAGCCTGGCCGCCGAGCGCGGATACATCATGAAAGAGGATGCCGGCCGCGGCTACCGCCGGGTGGTTCCCTCCCCCAAGCCGATCCGCATTGTCGGCATTAAGGCCATCCGCAGCATCCTCGACTCCGGTCATGTCGTCATCGCCGGCGGCGGCGGCGGAATCCCCGTGGTGGAAGACGAAAACCGGCATCTGACCGGTGTCGCCGCGGTCATCGACAAGGATTTCACCTCCGAGCTGCTGGCTGAATCCCTGGACGCGGACGCGTTCATCATCCTCACCGCAGTCGAGAAGGTGGCCATCCGGTTCGGCAAGCCCGACCAGCAGTGGCTGTCGGATCTGACTCTGGCTCAGGCCCAGGAACACATCGCCAACGGCGAATTCGCCAAGGGCTCCATGCTGCCCAAGGTGGAAGCGGCCATCAAGTATGCGCAGTCCAAACCGGGCCGTCGCGCCCTGATCACTTCTCTGGAAAAAGCCCGGGAAGCCCTGGCGGGCAATACCGGCACCTGGATTTCCAACTAACCCTTATTCTGTGACAGACAAAGGAGAATGCCATGTCTGATATTATGCGACCCGTCCCGTTCCAGGATCTGCTGTTGTGGATGCTGGAGGAAAAAAGGAACACGGGCAGGATATTCGGCGTGGATCTGGAAAAGGCCTACCGAAGCGGGAGTCACCGGTTGATGACTCCCTTCGGGTGCCTCATCGGATCCGCCACCGGACCGGCTGCCGGCCCCCACACTCAGCTGGCCCAGAACATTGTGGCTGCCTACGTAGCCGGAGCCCGCTTCATGGAGCTTAAGACCGTTCAGATCATGGATGGTCAGGCGCTGCGGGAAGCCATTGCCAAACCCTGCATCAATGCCGCCGATGAAGGCTACAACGTGGAATGGTCCACGGAGCTGACGGTGGAGGAAGCACAGACAGAATACATCAAGGCCTGGTTCCTGTGCCATGTGGCCATGAAGGAACTCGAACTCGCCCCGACGCGGGATTTCGCCTTCAACATGAGTGTCGGCTATACCCTGGAGGGAATTCAGTCTCCCAAGATCGACGGCTTCATCGAAGGGCTGAAAAATGCCGCGCCGACGCCGGTGTTCCAGGAGTGCCGCCGGACCCTGGAAGAGCAGCTCGAAGCCTTTGAGCATTTTACCCGGGAGGATCTGGACCGGATTTCTCCGGCCATCTGCACCAGCCTGGCGCTGTCCACCATGCATGGCTGCCCCAAGGATGAAATCCAGAGCATCGTCCGCTACCTCCTGCAGGAGAAGCAGCTGGACGTGCTCCTCAAATGCAATCCCACTCTGCTGGGCTACGACGAAGCCCGCCGTCTGGTCGACGCCTTGGGCTTTGACTACCTGAGCTTCGACACCCATCATTTTGATCAGGATCTCAAGTATGAGGAAGCCGTGCCCATGCTGGAGGAGCTTTTGGAGCTCGCCCGCGAAGAAGGCCGGGTCTTCGGCGTCAAGCTGACCAACACCTTCCCGGTGGGCATTGCCCATGGAGAACTCCCCGGCGAAGAAATGTACACCTCGGGCCGGGCTTTGCTGCCGCTGACCGTTCATGTGGCAAAGCTGCTGTCGGCCACCTTTGGCAGCCGGCTGCCCATGGCCTATTCCGGCGGCGCCGATGCCCTGAACCTGCCTCGTTTTGTGGAAGCCGGCATTCTGCCGGTTACGGTCTGCACCACGCTGCTCAAGCCGGGCGGCTATGAGCGCCTGTCCCAGATCGCCTACCTGAGCCAGCCTTTCCTGCAGAATGAATACACCGGACCGGATGCGGACCGGATCGCCGCCCTGGCGGATCATTTGATGAAGGAAGCCCGCAATCATAAAAAATACCGGGAAGACATCGTTCTGCGCAAGACCGATTCCCCCTTGCCGCTCTTCGACTGCTTCAAGGCACCCTGTCAGGACGGGGGCTGCCCCATCGGCCAGAATATTCCGGCCTACCTGCAGCTGACCGCTGCGGGCCGCTATGCCGAAGCCATGGCCGTCATTGCCAAGGACAACGCCCTGCCGGCCACCTTGGGCGAAATCTGCTACCACCCTTGCACGAAGCGGTGCAACCGGGTGGACTACGATCAGTCCATCGATATCCGCGGCGTCAAGCATGTGGCGGTGGAACAGGCCATGGAGGAATTTATTGAATCCATCGTCCGGCCGCAGCCCAACGGCAAGACCGTCCTGGTCATCGGCGCCGGCGTTCAGGGACTGTCCGCTGCGCTCTACCTGGCCCGGGCCGGCTACGCGGTGAAGGTGGCAGAAAAGAAGGACCGCGCCTTCGGCATGCTCAACAACATCAAGGACCAAACCGGACAGAGCCTGCATTCCATGGAGCTGGACCGCCGCTTCATCGAAGCCTATGGCGTGGAATTCCATTTCAATGTGACAGCCGATCAGCTGCCGGCCCTGGCGGAAGGTGCCGATCTGGTGATTTCCACCACCGGCCGGGAGGAAAGCATCCCCGGCGCCCGACTGACGGTGAAAAACCAGCAGACCCGCCTTCAGGCCGTCTACGCCATGGCCGAAGCCAAAAAGCTGGCGCTGGAAATCCTGGAAGAAGATGATTTTGCCGAATACCGCCTGCCCCTGGATGAAGCGGCCGTCTACAACAAGCGCGGCTTCCTGATCCTCCCGCTGGAGACCAGCCGGGAAGGCGAGCGCTGCCTGTCGTGCCATGATGTCTGCGAAATCTGCACCGAGGTCTGCCCCAACCGGGCCAATGTGGCCATTGCGGTGCCGGGCTTTGCTAACGTCCATCAGATTCTGCATCTGGACTTTGCCTGCAACGAGTGCGGCAACTGCACCACCTTCTGTCCCCATGCCGGGCGTCCCTACAAGGACAAAGTCACGCTGTTCGGCAGCGCGGCCGATTTCCATGATTCCGCCAACGTCGGCTTCTACCTCCATGAGGAGGAAGTTCTGGTCCGATATGCCGAAGGCGGCGTCGAGACCACGACGCTGGACGGCATTCGGGAAGAGGGACTGCGGACCATGGCTCAGACCGTCGCCCGGGATTATCCCTGGCTGCTGGTTGAAACCGGAGGTGCCCTATGATTATCGGCAACGGCATTGTGCTGACCAATGACGAGGCGGGCCAGGTGCTCCACGCCGGAGCGGTTCTGGTTCGCGGTCAGGAAATCTCCGAAGTGGGGGACTTTGCCCTGCTGAAAGCGAAATACCCGCAGGAGGAAGTCTATGATGTCGGCGGCCGCCTGATCATGCCCGGCATGATCAACGCCCACAGCCACATCTACTCGGCCTTTGCCCGGGGATTCGGCCCCAAGGATCCCACCCGCAACTTCCTGGAAATCCTGGAAAACCTGTGGTGGCATCTGGACAAGGAGCTCACCGTGGAGGATGCCCGCTACTCGGCGTACGGCACGCTCTCGGATTCCATTGCCCAGGGCGTAACCACGGTGATTGACCATCACGCCAGCCCCCATCACATCACCGGCTCCCTCAGCGCCATCGCCGAAGCGGCGCGGGATCTGGGCATCCGGACCAGCCTGTGCTATGAAACCTCGGACCGGGACGGCGAAGCCATCGCCCGGGAAGGAATCCGCGAGAACGCCGACTTCATCCGCCAGGCCAATGCCGATGACAGCGGTCTGATCCACGGCCTGTTCGGTCTGCACGCCTCCTTCACCCTGTCGGAAGAGACGCTCTACGCCTGCCGCAAGGCAGCTCAGGGACTGGATACCGGTTTCCACATCCATGTGGCCGAAGGCAGCGACGATGAAGCCGTGACCCAGGCCCGCTACGGCATGAGAGTCGTGCACCGGCTGGAAAAACATGGCATCCTGGGACCCAAAACTTTGGCCGTCCACTGCATCCATGCCGATGACGAGGAACTTGACCGGATTCTGGCCACCGATACCATGGTGGTCCACAATCCCGAATCCAACATGGGCAATGCCGTGGGCACCAGCCCCGTCATCAAAATGCTGAAGAAAGGCATTCTGGTCGGACTGGGCACCGACGCCTACACCAACGACATGTTTGAGTCGATGAAAGTCGCGAAAATCCTGCAGTCCCATGCGCTGGCCGACCCCACCGTGGGCTTCGGCGAAGCGCTGACCCTGCAGTTTAAGAACAACCCCCGAATTCTGTCCCGCTACTTCAAGAAGCCCCTGGGCCTCCTCAGCCCCGGCGCCTACGCGGACCTCATTGTGGTGGACTACGATCCCCTCACCCCCCTGAACCAGACCACCTGGGGCGGCCATGTCCTGTTCGGACTGTCCGGGTACAAGGTCAAGGACACCATGATCAACGGACGCTTCGTCATGAAGGACCGCGTCTTCCTGACCGTGGACCATCCCCGCCTCATGGCCCAGTGCCGCGACCACGCCCAGAAGCTCTGGTCCAGACTTTAGCCTGAGCCCGGAGGCACAGACCCCCGGAAAGGATCAATGTCAGGGATCTGAACGTATGAGGGATCCAAATCAGCAAGGTGCTGCCGCCCACCCCGCGGCGGCACCTTGCTGTCTCTGATGGGCAGGTGCGTATAATCGGCAGCCCGCCAGTGAGCAAACGATCAGGTCCCAATGCGGCATCGGCGGATCCGTTCCCATGGGACGGGGAGATGATGTATCATGGATAGTACAAACTGCCTGCAGGAGGGAACCAGGATCGGTCTGTTGAAAGCAGGGACGGTTTTTTGATTCTTTGATATTTGGGGGGGACAGTACATGTACGACTGTGGATTTACCAGAGAGAGCCACTGGTTCCGCTACCGGGCGGCTGCCATTATTGTGGAGGAGGGCTGCGTGCTGTTTGCCGGCAATCCGTGCGAAGACTACCTGTATTCCGTCGGGGGCGCTGTCCATATGGGGGAAAGCGCACAGGACGCGGTGGTCCGGGAAGTATTGGAAGAAACCGGAGTAAAGTATGAGATCCAGCACCTGGCAGTGGTCCATGAGAATTTTTTCAATGACAGCACCGGCACCCTGGCCGGACTGAACTGCCACGAGATCTGCCTCTATTTTGTCATGAAGCCCAGAGGCACCAGGGAACTGAACAGTAACAGCTGGAATATCAATGGCATCCGGGAAGACATGCACTGGATCCCGATGGATGACCTGGACCGGTACAAGGCATTTCCGACCTTTCTGAAGGATTACCTCAGTCGGGAGCACACCGGGGTGGAGCATATTATCACGGACCAGACCTGTTCCTGAGTGCCCGGGCTGGCCCAGGGGAAGACGGAATCCATCCGGGCCACCGGCCCGGACTGTCCGAGGCGCCTGTCCGGGAGTATAATGAAACCAGACCAGTCATTGGCACCAGCTTGTTTTCAGAGAGGCAGGTATTCAGGCAATACTCATATGCAATTGCAGCGGTATGCATTAACCGGTGGATCACCGTGAACATTTGATTCAGCGGGAACACTTCGATCAACTGCGATGTCAGGATCAACTGCGATGCCAATGAAAGAACTATAACAATGATAGAAACCAAAGAATGATAGAAACAGGATAATGATCGACCGTAAATAATGATAGAGCCAAAATAACGCAACAGACATTTTCAATCAGATCAATCGTTATGACCAACCCGGCAAAGGAGGGCAACCATGGGGTACTTGATCATTCATGGAAAACTGGTTACGGAGGAAGGCATCCGGGAGGAGTCGCTTCGGATCGAAGACGGGCTCATTGCCCAAATGGGCAGACTGGAGCCGCTGCCCGGAGAGGAAATCATTGATGCCCAGGGAGCCTGGGTAATTCCGGGGGGCATTGACCCCCATACGCATATGGAGCTGCAGCAGTCGGAGACATTCCGCTCGGCGGATGATTTTTATACCGGCACGGTGGCTGCGGCATTAGGCGGAACCACCACGATCATTGATCATATCGGCTTTGCGCCGGCCGGTTCACCGCTCCGGTATTCTTTGGACCGGTACCAGGAAAAAGCGCGCAAAAGCGTCATCGACTATGCCTTCCACGGCGTTATACAGCATGTGGATGAGGCCATTCTGACCGAGCTGAAGGAACTGATTGGGGAGGGCATTGCCAGTTTCAAGGCGTACTCCACTTACGGCTTTAAAATGGGGGACGAGGATCTGATCCGAATCCTGCGGGTCATGAAGGAAGCGGGCGGGCTGCTGACGGTTCACTGCGAAAACGATGAGGTGACGCGGCTTCTGAGGAAGGAGGCCCTGGAGCAGGGCCAGCTCAGCCCCATTTATCACGCCAGGACCCGCCCGCCCCGGACCGAATCCGAGTTCATCGGCCGGCTGTGCGAGCTGTCCGGAATGGCCGGCAATGTACCAGTATATGTGGTTCATACCTCGACGGGCCTGGGAGCCCGGCGCATGGTTCAGTTCCGGCGGGAGGGCATTCCGGTCTTCATGGAAACCTGCCCGCAGTATCTGCTCCTGACTGAGGAGCGCTACGAATCCGGCGGACCTGAAGAGGGATTGAAGTACATCATGGCACCCCCGCTGCGCAGCGAGGCGGAACGGCAGAGCCTTTGGACCGCCGTCATTGACGGCACCTGCCAGACCGTCGGAACGGATCATTGTCCGTTCTGCCTTCAGGAAAAACTGGCCGGAAAGGACAACTTCAGTCTGGCTCCGGGCGGAGCTCCGGGCGTCCAGGAGCGGATCCCGCTGCTGTTCACCGAAGGCGTCCTGAAACATCGCATTACGCTGGAACGGTTTGTGGAACTGACTTCCACCAATGCCGCAAAGATCTTTGGACTGTATCCCAGAAAAGGCACGCTTCAACCGGGCAGCGATGCCGATCTGGTGATCCTGCGGGAAGGACCCGAAACCGCCATCCGGGCTTCAGAAATGGCGTCAGTCTGTGATTACAGCATTTATGAAGGCATGACGCATCGCACCGCCATTGACTATGTGTTCTCAGCAGGCCGGATGCTCGCCCGACAGGGCGAGTTCCTGGGAGAGCGCGGCCAGGGCCGGTTCCTGCCCCGGGCTATCAACCAGACCCTCGCCGCATCAACCTTGGAGGAGGTATAGCATGAAAATAGTTGTACTGGATGGATATACCCTCAACCCGGGCGATCTGACCTGGGAAGGCCTGGAAGCCTTCGGCGACGTAACGGTCTATGACCGCTCCCTGCCCGAAGAGATCGCGGACCGGATCCGGGACGCCGACATTGTGGTCGCGAACAAGGCGAATCTGACGCGTCAGGCGCTGGCAGAGGCTAAGCAGCTGAAATACATTACGGTGATGGCAACCGGTTATGACTGCGTTGACGCGGCAGCTGCCCGGGACCTTGGCATCGTGGTGTCCAACGTGCCCACCTACGGCACGGATACCGTTGCCCAGTTTACGCTGGCTCTGATCCTGGAGCTGGCCCACCAGATCGGACGGCACAGCCAGTCCGTCCGGGCCGGGGAGTGGACCAGCGCCAGCGACTGGTGCTATACCCTGTCACCCCAGGTTGAGCTGATGGGCAAGACACTGGGAATTATCGGCTATGGCCGGATCGGACAGCGGGTCGGTGAACTGGCCCGCGCCTTCGGCATGCAGGTCATTACTGTGGAGCGGCCGGGCCGGGCCTTCGATGTGCCATCCGTTTCCCTGGAAGAGATTTTCCGGCAGTCGGATATCCTGACGCTGCACTGTCCCCTGACCCAGTTCACCAGGGGCATCGTCAATGCCAGAAGCCTGGCGTTGATGAAGCCAGGTGCCTTCCTGATCAACGCCTCCCGCGGCCCCCTCATCGTGGAGGAAGACTTGCGCCGGGCGCTGGATGAAGGCGTCATTGCCGGTGCCGCTCTGGATGTTCTGTCCATGGAACCCATGCCGGAAGGCCATATCCTGCGGGAAGCCCCGAATCTGATCATCACCCCGCATATCGCCTGGTCGACAAAGGAAGCCCGAATCCGGATTCTGGACTCTACCATGCGCAACATCCGTTCTTACCTGGCCGGCGAACCCCGCCACCGCGTCATTTAGCCGAGCGAATTAACCGATATTTAACTTAATTGGGTACGATTAAACAGAATGGATGCTTTACAAATAGTAAATATTTTGTTAAGATTGCTTTAACAAAATAAATACAGATGGAGGAAGCGTTCATGTCTGATTTGGGCATTCGAATTCTGAAGATTCTCCATGATAAAAACAGCGACGAGTATGTTTACTTGAAGAGCCATTCCCAGCTGCGTGATTACCGAAAAGAGGAGATCCAGACAGAAGCGGAACGGCTGACGGAGAAAGGGTACCTGGTGACGGTCCGCACCGATCGGCTGATCGAACGGGATAACAGTCTGGTCAACTACTTCTTTGAAATTACCGATGCCGGGAAACACCTTTTGAACCAGTGGGCAGCAAACATAAGCTAACAATGAATCATGAGAACCGATAGAAAAAAGCCGGAAACCCCGGCTTTTTTCGCGTTTAGAATCAAATCGCTGCATTTTTCGAATCACGCCTTCCACTGAAATCAAGTCCTGTCCATCGATCCTGTCCATCGATCCTGTCCATCGATCCTGTCCATCGATCCTGTCCTCAGATCCTTTCCTAAATACTTCAAGGGATTCTTGCCAGCCGATCATCCCCGACGGTCCGAAGCCGTCGAAGACTTGCCGATGAACCGGAAGAACCTTGTCTGAGTGCCGGAGGTTCACGAAAGACTTGCCCTTCTTTCATAGAATGTTCTCAAATGCCGGACAGCGTCACGGTATAATGGACTCAAACCAACCGAGCCGCAATCTGGCGCAGATCCTTCCGGTAACCCACCGAAGGTGGATGCCCGGCAGTTGCCGCAGACAAAGGAGCAATGCATTCGTGACAGAAGAAGAACTGATGGCCCAAGGCTATCGTAAATACCGGGGCAAGGACATCGATGTCTACTACAGCCAGGACCGCTGCAACCATACCGGCGTCTGCAGCCGGGAAAATGAGTTTGTATTCGACCCGTCCAGCCGTCCCTGGATCATGGTGGATCTGGCCCCCGTGGAGGAAGTCATCCGGGTCGTGCGGGAATGTCCCACCGGCGCCCTGAAGTATAAACTCAAAACAGAGGAAGAAGTTCAGCCTGCTTCGGATCGGGAGTAAAAACATCCTGCGATTGTCTCCCTTGAAAGGGAGGCATGAGCCTGGAAAAGATCCATGGACAGGAATCAATGAGGAAAGAGGTATAAAGAATGGAATATCCCGATATCAATACGAAAATCAACGATGTGTTTGTCATGCCGGTAACGGAAGAGCTCACCCGCAAGTGGGGGGAGGCTTTAAAATCGGAACAGCGTATGGAACAGATCCTTAACCGGGAACTGCTGCCCAGGCTCCTGGAGTATGTCAGGACCAGCGAACCCCGGTTTGAGGGCCGGTTTGTGGTAACCAAAGTCGGTGATGTGATCAAGGGGCAGTTTCAGTCTCAGTCGGTCGTGAAAAGCAGTCTGGATCAGGCGGTTCTGGATCACCTGAATCAGCTGCTCCGGGAATTCTCGGGCAGTCCCCTGGCTCAGGCCGAGATCAATCTGAACTGTTTTTTGTAAGGTAAAAGTAAATCAAACGGCAGGATTCCTGCCGGCAAAGACCTGATTTCAAACAATGGGAGGAATCGCTCATGAAAAAGGAACCGCTGAAAACCACTCCGAAACCGGAAGAAAAGAAAAATTTCTGCGAAGTGATCCCCGAATCACGGGATATCACGGAGACGGAAGAGCAGCTCAGGCATCACAATCCTCAGCAGGGACAGACCACGGATGAACTGGGCGAGGTGGAATCCTCCGAATACGCCACCAATGACCAGTTCCGTTCCAAACCCGAATACTATAATCCCAAGACCTGTTCCACCACCACCGACAAGGATGAGCTGGAGCGATGAAGCGATCACAAATCAATCAGGCCATCCGGGAAATGGAAGAACTGGCTGACCGGTTCCATTTCGCGCTGCCGCCGTTTTGCCACGTCAGTCCAGCGACGTGGCCTGTTTTAGGCCACGACTGGGATGAAGTCAGGGATTGCCGGCTGGGCTGGGATATTACCGATTATGGTCAGGGGGACTTCCATGCCCTGGGCTTCTCCCTGATCACACTGCGCAACGGCAAAGCGGGGGATCCGAAGTATGCCCGGACCTATGCCGAAAAGCTCCTGATGCTGCGCGAAGGCCAATATGCCCCGATGCATTATCACCGGGCCAAGACCGAGGACATCATCAACCGCGGGGGCGGCAATCTGCTCCTGCGTCTGATTCAGACGGATGAGGACGGACATGAAACTTCGGAACCTGTCCGGGTTGCCTGTGACGGGGTCCACCGGATTCTTCCCTCCGGCGCCAGTCTGCGCCTGACCCCCGGGGAGAGCGTCACGCTGACGCCCGGACTGTCCCACGACTTTCGGGTGGAGCCAGGTACCGGAGCCGTCCTCATCGGAGAAGTCTCTTCCGTCAATGACGATGAAACGGACAACTTCTTCCGGGAGGCGGTGGGACGTTTTCCCACCATCGAGGAGGATGAACCCGCCTGGCGGCTTTTGTGCAGTGAATATCCGCCGGCACCTTAGGGAGCATCGTGATTTCAATCGGGAAACGGCTGTTTGAGAAATCCAGGAAGAACAACAGGGAGTCCCTCCGGCCCGCCGGAAGGACTCCTGTTCCATCCGGTGGGCCGGAGGGACTCCTGTTCCATCCGGTGGGCCGGAGGGGCCTGACGGATCTATTTTCATTTGGATTTGCAATGAAAAACGGAAGAAATGCTATACTGATAGGAAGAGAACATATCCGGCAGGAGGAAATCAGTGACAGAGAAATATTTGGATCAGTTTTTAACACAGACCGCGGCAGGAAAACGGCCGGTGGTGCTGTTTGCCGATATTGACGGAACCTTGGTGGACAAGTCCCTGCAGGTTTCCGAGACCGACCTGGAAGCCATTCAGCGGTTTATCGCCGCAGGCTTCTACTTTACTCTGGCCACGGGCCGGGGCCGGATCAACGCGGAATACCACGTTCAGGCAGTTCCGTCCAACTTTCCGGCAATCTTTGCCAATGGCGCGACGCTGTATGACCGAACGGGCCGGCAGTCCATCATCGAGCATGAAATGGCTACCGAGGGGCTGGGGGAGCTGTTCCGGCGGCTGACTGTCTTCTATCCGGAAATCATGATTCAGGTGTACACGCCGGATCAGACGTATCTGGTCAGCCAAAGTCCGGATGAGGATCCCCGGGTGGTCGAGCATCATCCCTTTGTCCGGGCAGATTTTGGAGATGTGGAAGGTCAGCGCTGCAATAAGATCCTGTTCGGCCTGACGGATGAGAACTGCGACGCGGGCATGAGACTGGCCCATGAGTATGTCCGGGAGTATCTGCCCCAGCTTCGAGTCGTCAAGTCTCAGACCCATTATCTGGAGCTGACGCCCCGAGAGGTATCCAAGGGCAAGATGATCCGCTACATTCGGGAGAACAGCAGTGCCTTTGTCATCGCGGCCGGAGACTATCTCAATGACATCGAGATGATGCGGGAAGCCGAACTCTCCTATACACTGGCCAGTTCACCGGCTGAAGTTCAGGAGGCCGCTGACCGCGTTCTGGATTCGCGGCCGGGGCAGTTCGTTGCCAGGGTGATTGAGGATATTCTGTCCGAGTGGGGGAATCCGGCCGAAGCCGGGAAGTGACCAGCCAGGCGGGGCAATGCCAGGGCTGCGAGGGAATAGTCCAGTGAGCGGCAGCCGCTTTCAGGGGGCGGCTCGGGGAATGGTCAAAGAATCGTGTAGTAGTGAGCAGAAGGAGGAATTATGAGCAACGTTTATTTTATTCCGATGAAGCAGGCCGATGAGGCAGCCTTGTCCGAGGCGGCTGCCCGGCTGTTTGAGGAAGTGGTGGCCCGGGAAGAAGTGGAACTGGCCGGGGAGATCCCGCTGAAGGTTCATTTCGGGGAAAAGGGCAATGATACATTCCTGAGTCCCGGGTGCTATCAGGGAGTCATCAGCCGGCTCAAATCGCGCGGCATCACGCCCAGCTATATTGAGACCAATGTACTTTATCGGGGCAGCCGGACAACCCGGGACAGCCACATTGCGTTGGCCAGGGAGCATGGCTTTACGGATCTTCCCATCATCATCGCCGATGGCGATCACGGCGAAGCGGTGACGGAAGTGCCGATTCCCGGCAAAGTGTTTGATTCGGTCAAGCTGGGGGCCGGCTTTGCGCCTTATGATCAGTTCATCATCATGGCACATTTCAAGGGACATGCCGAAGCCGGTTTCGGCGGTGCCATGAAGCAGCTGGCCATGGGCTTTGCCGCCCGTTCCGGCAAAATGGCGCAGCATGCCACCGTCAATCCGGTGGTCAGCCAGGATGAATGCATCGCCTGCGGCGCCTGCGTGGAATCCTGCAATTACGGAGCCATTGAGCTGACCGAGACGGCCTTCATCGACCATGAGAAATGCGTCGGCTGTGCCGCCTGTGTGGCCGCCTGTCCGGTAGGCGCCATCAAGACCGACTGGGGCGCGAAGGATTTTACGGCCCGGCTGGCGGAATATGCCTACGGAGCTGGCTTTGGCAAGCGCAATATTTACCTGAACTTCCTGCTCAATGTCACCCAGTACTGTGACTGCTATGGCGGACACATGGAGCTGGTGGCTGATAACATCGGCGTCTTCGCCTCCACGGATCCCGTGGCCATTGACCGGGTCTGCATTGATCTTTTGCAGGAGCGGGAAGGCAAGCCTCTGTTTGACAACGGCCGGGAATCCCTGGCTCATGCCGAGGAAATGGGACTGGGCAGCCAGAAGTACGAGCTGATCACACTCGGTTAGCAGCAGATCATCTGTCCTTCGGACCATTTCAAGAAAAAAATCGTGCGGAAAGCGTAATGACCCGGCGCAGCGGCTCCATCCGGAGATTCAATGCGGCGCATTAACCATGTTGGTTTCCCATGAAAATAAGCATAAGAAAAAGTCCTTCGGGGAGTGACCATATCACTCCCCGAAGGACTTTCTGATGCCAGGGTCCGGCGGTTTATGTGCGGGCGCGGACATATTCAATGGCTTCCTTGCCGGTCAGATGATCCACATCGATGGCGAGGATCAGAGCAGCGGAGCAGCCAGCCACTTCCTTGGCTTTTTCTTCGTCCGGACGGTCTCCGGAGTATTTTTCCACCATGGCCCGGAATGCCTCGATCCGTTCGTCGCCGGCGCAGACGCGGACCCGTCCGAACGCAATGGCGCTTCGAAAATAGGTGGTGTACTCGGCACTGATGATGGTATCCTCATCGATGACGGTGAAACTGACTTTCGGGTTGCCGGTAATGGCATCGAGCTTATGGCCAGCCGCCGCCGAATGGAAGTAGATTCGGTCATTGTGATAGACATAGCTGACCGGCACACCGTAGGGGTAGCCGTCATCGCCGTGACAGGACAGGATGCCGTTGGTGCATCTGGCAAGAACAGTGTGGGTCGCCTCAGGGGACAGGAGCTGGCGCGCTCGGCGCATGGTTCGAAACATGAATTACCTCCCAGGGTTAATTTATTCAAATGCTAAGTTTGCGGGCTGTTTCATTCAAGAGTCATTCAAGGGGTCCTTTGATGATCATTCTATAGCCATTCGATCAATGATCATCAGATGGGCTGGCAGCGGGGACAGGTATAGATGCTGCCGCCCAGATAGCTCTCCTTGCGGATTTCGCCGCCGCACCGGGGGCAGCCCTCTTTCTGGTGGAGGCTGCTCAGGCTGGCACGGTAGCCGCCGCTTTGACCGAAGAGATCTTTCTCGGTATCCCGGCCGCCGGCATCAGCCATGGCCGCCAGGGTGGTCTTGATGGACAAGAACAGCTTCCCGGCAGCTTCGTCATCCAGGCTGGAGACCTTCTGCCTGGGATGCAGGCCGCAGGACCAGAGCAGGTCCTGCAGGACTCCGTTGCCCAGTCCGGGAATGCGCTGCTCGGTGGCCAGGAAGGCCTTCAGGCTGAGTTTCTGAACCGACTCTGTTTTCAGCAATGACTGGAACCAGGCCCGGTTAAACTCCGGCGTCAGGGGAGACGGTTTCGTCAGTGCGGCAGCCCGGTATTCATTGTCGAAGGTTCCGGGTTCGAAGCACCAGAGCATGCCATACATTTGGACGCTGGCGCTCAGGGCCGTTCCGTCGCGGAATTCCAGGAGGAGCTGGTGCTTCTTCGGCCGGGTGGCGGGCATTTCATGAAACCTCAGATTGACGCCGTCGGAAATGACCAGCCGACATCGGCCAAAGTCCATTTCCACCATACCGCCGTAAGCGGAAGCATCGTGGAGAGTGCAGCCGCACAGTCTATCGGGGTAAACGGCGGGATCCCCGTGGTAAAAGGCAAATTGATGCGGTGACTGGTTCACGGCTGCCGCGGCAACGGTTTTGCCGCAGACGGCCTGATTCAGCTGTCTGGCCAGGACCAGGGCTTCGGGCAGTTCGATCATAGTGTCCACCCCCTCGGAGTACATTCGGTGTTTCCGATGAAACACCCTGCTCCTTCCATTATAACCCCGCGGGGCGGGAACCGCCGGCGGGCGATTGAAATTCACCGGCTGGTCCATCCCCTGGTTCTTCGATCCGGCCGATGGGTCCCTTGATCGTCCGGCTCATCGGCCATCCGATGAAAAAGGGAGAACACCCGGCCTGGTTGGTCGGGTGTTCTCGTTGAATCAGGGATGCCCTGGCCGCTGAATCCCAATATTGTGAATCAGATCGGCTTGGAATCCTGAAATTCTTTCTGAACTTTGGCCAGAGCCTGGGGATCCGTCAGGAGCCGGAGACCCAGGAGGGCCAGACTGAAGGCTCCGTCCAGAAGGGCCTTTGATCCGGCGTCAGATACGGTGGCCGCGGCGAAATCACTGGTATGAGCCGGAACATCACTGCCGCAGATCTTGATTTTGCCCTGAATGGTCGGGCAGCGGTAGGAGACAGCCCCGACATCGGTGGAGCCAATGGGCTCTTCGACGATGGCTTCGATCTCAGTCAGGCCGGCTGTGGCAAAGGCTTCCTGCAGCAGCTCGCCCAGGGTGTAGTTCATCAGGCAGTCATCGTAGGCGGTTTCATACTGGAAGTGGCTGAATTGGACGCCGGCTGCCTGGGCAGCCGCCTGCGCGCTTGTCAGGGCTTTGGCTTGAACTTCCTTGCAGTAGGCCATGGAGGGAGCGCGGAAGTAGTAGTCCAGCTGGGCCGTTTCAGGGATCACATTGGCGGCTTTGCCGCCATCGGTAATGACGCCCTGGATGTTGGTGCCCGGCTTGACGAACTGGCGGAGCTGGTTCAGCAGGTTGAAGGTGGAGACGGCCGCATCCAGGGCGGAAGCACCTTCCCAGGCCCGGGAGGCATGGGCGGACCTGCCGTGGAAGACAAACCGTTCCGGAATCAGGGCCAGGGACCGTCCACCCAGCCCGTTGACGCTGGAAGGATGGAGCATCATGGCGCAGTCCACGCCGTTGAACAGGCCGGCCTCGGCCAGGCTGATCTTGCCCCCGAAGTTTTCTTCGGCCGGGCAGCCCATGACCTGCAGCGTGCCGCCGGTCTGGTCGATGACCTGCTTCAGGGCAGCGGCAGCAGCCAGGGAGATTCCGGCGATGAGGTTGTGGCCGCAGCCGTGGCCGACTACGGGCAGAGCGTCGTATTCGCACAGGTAGGCCAGCACCGGACCGGGTTTGCCGGAGTCATAGACTCCGACAAAGTCGGTGGGGGTGGCTGCTCCTTTGGTTACGCAAAAGCCCAGTCCGGTCAACATCTTCGTAAGCTGTTCCTGAGCCAGCCATTCTTCATTGCCGGTTTCCGGATGGTCGTAGAGATACCGGACCAGTTCGGCATACTGAGGATGGCTTTCTTCCAGGTAAGTCTTGATGGCTGATTCGTGGGACGTCATCGCGCCACCTATTCCAGAGCTTTCTTGGCCAGTTCCAGAGCTTCCTGGCGCCATTTTTCCATGGTGCCGTCGGCTTTGGCTGCTTCAATCACTTCATTGGCAACCGCGATCAGGGACTGATATTCTTCGCCCAGGGGGAAGCCGATGATGTTCTGATTGTATTTGCCTTCCGGATCCAGGTTGTAGGTTTCTTCCGGCAGGATGGTGAAATCAGGGAAGGTGGCCAGCATGTTGATGGCATTGTCTGTGGAGACAACCACCGCGTCCAGGTCTCCGGCGTTGAGGGCCAGAGCCAGGGCATCGAGCACGCCCATGAGTTTGACGTTCATGGCGTCGGTGACCGTGTAGGCCATTTCTGCCTGGATGGAGCCGGTCTGGGCTCCGATGGTGAGCTTGGCCGACTTGATTTCATCCAGCGTCTTGTATTTGGCAGCCGTTTCCTTGGTCATCATCAGACCGTGGAAGCCTTCTACGGATTCGTTGACAAATCCGGTGGAGAACTGCATGGACTGCTTCCGTCCTTCGGTATAGGTCAGTCCGGCAATGGCCATGTCGATCTGGCCGGCCTGGACATTGGAGAGAACACCCTGGAAATCGGTGGCTTTGATTTCAAGCTTGACGCCGATTTTGTCAGCGATGGCCTGTCCGAGCATCACGTCGGAACCGACGATCTGCTTGTTGCCGGAGGCATCGAGGATATAGAATTCATTCGGAGGATAGTCCGGGGAGGTTCCCATGACAATCTTGCCGGCTTTCTTGATCTGGGCCAGCTTATCATTTTCATCGGCCTGTGCCTGAGTGGTGGAAGCGCCGGTGGTGGATCCGCCGGTGGCCGGATCTGTGGCTGCGCCCTGAGTGGTTGCTGTCGGGGAGGTAGCCGGGCTGGTGGCGGGAGCGGTGGGAGCACAGCCGGAGAGAAGGGTTATGCCCAGAAGGAGGGCCGCCGAATTCATCATCATTTGCTTTATTTTAAGGTTAAACATGCTTCATACATCCTTTTTTAAATTTGTTTGTTTCTTTTTTTTTGATCCAGGATTGGGGAGGGTTTGGAATCAGTAACTCACCACATTGAGGAACTGTCGGGTTCTTTCCTCCCGGGGATTGTCCATGACATCCGCCGGGGGTCCCTCCTCTACGATTTGTCCGTCATCCATGAACAGAATGCGGTCGGCCACTTCACGGGCAAAGTTCATTTCGTGAGTTACAATGACCATGGTCATGCCATCCTTCACCAGATCTTTTATAACCAGGAGCACTTCCTTGACCATTTCCGGGTCCAGGGCGCTGGTGGGTTCATCAAAGAGCATCAGTTCCGGTTCCATGGCCAGTGCCCGGGCAATCGCCACCCGCTGCTTCTGACCGCCGGAGAGACTGGCCGGATAGACATCGCGCTTGTCGGAGAGACCGATGCGGGCCAGCAGCTTTTCTGCGGTAGCCTCGGCATCCTTCGGACTGAGCGATCGTACCAGGACAGGCGCCATGGTAAGATTCTCCAGCACCGTCATGTGCGGGAACAGGTTGAAATGCTGAAACACCATTCCCATTCGGCCTCGGGCTGTGGTCAGCTCCTTGGATTCCGGATCCAGGACGGAGAGGTCTTCCCCGTGAAACAGGATCTGGCCGGAGGTCGGCCGTTCCATGAGGTTAATGCAGCGCAGCAGCGTCGACTTGCCCGAACCGGAGGGTCCGATGATGGCAACGACTTCGCCTTTTTCCACGGTCGTGGAGACGCCCTTGAGCACTTCCAGGCTGCCGAATTGTTTGTACAGATTATTTATGGTCAGCATCCGTATTCAACTTCCTTTCCATGATGGCCATGAGCTGAGTCGTAACAGTGGTGAGGAACAGATAGATCAGCGCAACGACCAGGAGCGGCTCAAACGTGGAATACGTGGCGGCCTTGATGATGTTGCTGCTGTAGGTGACATCAAAGATGCCGACCGTCGAGACGATGGCGGATTCCTTGATCATGGTGATGAATTCATTGGCCAGGCCGGGCAGGATGACCTTGACCGCCTGGGGGATGATGATCTTGCGCATGCTCTGGCTTCGGGAGAGTCCCAGGGACAGTCCGGCTTCCATCTGACCCTTGTCGATGGAGTTGAGTCCGCCGCGCAGGAGTTCGCTGATGTAAGCGCCGGAGTTAATGGCCAGGGCGACGACGGCGGTGATGAATTCCCGCGAGCCGTAAATACTGCCCAGAAACGGAAGTTCCGGCAGCCGGATTCCGATCTGAGGCAGAGCGTAGAGCCAGATCAGTAGCTGGACCAGCATGGGCGTGCCTCGGATGATCTGGGCATACAGGTCCGCGATGACGTTGAGGACGCGGTAGCGGCTTCGTTTCATCATGGCGGCGGTCAGGCCGAGAAGGCTTCCCAGGATGACCGTGATCAGGGACAGGACGATGGTGACCACCGTACCCTGAATGAACACATTGGTCCAGGGGATCAGTTTGGAAAAATCGATGACGATTTTCGACGCGTATATATATGACATAATTTCAGCTCCGATACATAATATTAACAATATATGAATAATTATACATAACGTCAGGGAGCGGTCAAGTGCTTTTTGGGGGATTTCATTCAGAAAAGGCAGGATTTGAAATCAAACCGGCAAGAAAAGCCGAATAGAATTGGCGAATTGAATTAATAAAAATGCAAAAACGATGCAAATTATACAGTTGAGTATCCTTTACTTCAAAAAACAATGAAAATTAAACAAATGATGAAATGACAGGATCCATTGCTCCATCAGCGTTCCTGAGCAGGCTGTCCACCAGCTCTCCAGGGAATTTCAAGAGAATTTACTGGAGACTTGGCCGAAGCCTGACTGGAGCCAGAGTGGAACCAGACCGGAGGGATATCCGGACTCTCCCGAAGCCTGACTGGCGGTATTAAGATGGAATAAAAGCAGGATTATGCATCTGACAGGAGAGTGGAATCGAGGGGAAAGGATTTGCGATGGCGCAGGAACCTGAAAATCACTCCATCAGGGAAAACTCTGAGAAAACATCAATCCGGCCTGACAGAACAGAGTGGCTAAAGATCCATCGTCAGCTGATGAGTTTCTTCCGGAACCGGCTGACCCAGAATCTGCATGAGATAGCGGCTGTTGTCGCGGGCTCCCTGGGTGGCGGTATTGTCAAAGTAGATCCAGGCAGGGGCTCTGGCATCATCCAGCCATTCCTTGAGCCGATTCAGCTGATCCTTTGAATAAGGCGTATGGTACATGCGCTTCAGACCGTGCAGACGCAGGTAACTCTCCGGGTGAGGGGCAATCCACTCGCAGGGCCATCGCCCGGGAGAGCTGGAAATTACCTGGGTTGCCTGGCGGCGCGCCAGTATTTCCGCCGTGCCGGGTTCATACCAGGTGGAATGGCGGAATTCCACCGCGATGCCAGCCGAAAGGCCGGATTCCCGAAGGATTTTTCGCATGGTCGAAAGAAAACCGTCCAAAGCTGCCGGATCAGCTGCAAGGCTGGGCGGCAGCTGAACCAGAAACCAGGACAGCTTGTCCCCCAGCTGCGCGAAGCTCGTCAGAAATTCGCTGAGTCGGGCAGTGGCTTCCAGTGGCAGGCGCAGTCCAAGATCATGGGTAAAGAGACGATTCAGCTTAATGCTGAAGCGAAAGGCCGGCGGCACCGTATCATGCCAGTTTTGAATGGTTGCTTCGGAAGGAAACTGATAATAGGTGGAATTGACTTCCACGGTATCGTAGATCTGGCTGTACAGCCGCAGCTTATCCTTGGACCGGATGCCCGCCTCATAGAGGCTTTGACTGTCCCAGCCCGCCAGGCCAATATGAATCATAGCAACTCCTTTCAGGGGGAAATCGAATCCCGCAGGTGACCTGATTTTTGTTCCATAAAAAACGAACTCTCGAGCTGATCAAGGTTCGGATCAGAGATCCATCATAAGTTACAAAGATCTTTTTTGTTGTCTCCAGGTGTCTGTATATATTTAATGTAGCTTTTTTTTATCAAAGAGGGTCAGGCATTCTCGAAAATTTCATGGATTCAGATCACTTTGTGGTACGATTCTTGTATAAGAGGGCGAGGTATCCGAAGGTACATTGACCCACGCCCCCGATTCAACGACCTCAGGAGGTGAAGCATGGAATCCATCGATATCGATCGTGCCACAGAGCTGTTGACTGAGCTGGCCGATGAACTCCCCGACGAAATTTTCAGCAACTTGAATCTGGGCATTCTGGTGTCGGAAGAAGTCCGCTACAGTCCGGAATCCTCTCCCGGAGATCCGCTGTACATGCTGGGGCAATACTCCAGAAACCGAATGGGACGTCAGATCGTGATCTTCTATGGCAGTTTCCAGAAAGTTTTCGGTCATCTGGACGAAGTCCGGCTGAAAGAGCGTTTAAAGGAGACCCTGCACCACGAACTGCTCCATCATCTCGAGAGCCAGGGCGGGGAGTTTGGGCTGGAGTTTGAGGATCACCTGCGCCTGCAGTCATACCGGGATCGGGTTCGCCGCCAGACCTAGCAGCAGTCCACTCCAACCAGCCTCACACACAAATACAAGGTTCGCGAGGAATTTTTCTCAAAAGGGCGAAATCCTGCATAAAAAGGAAGCATAAGTCTGGCGAGACCTGATTTTCTAAGAAGGCTTGTTAAGTGCGCTTAATAATAGCACGCTTTACAAGCCTTCTTAGAATTAAGATAAAAGTTCAAACGAGTATTAGTTCGGAAAAACGAAAAAGGAGTTGTTGCTCATCTAGTTACCTAGTTATGCAACAACTCCCTCAGACAGACTCCATATAATTGGTGATCTGGTGGGGTTCGAGGGTGAGACTACCCGGACAGCTTAGCCAATAAAGCAATAAAAATAGGCGGAAGTCTAATACACACTCGAAACAAGAAATTCTGAATATATATTTGCATAGGATGTTGAATACGCTAATCGTTAACGCCTGCGTTTAAGTAAGATGCCTGTTTATCAGGAACAAGTATTCTTGCCCGTTCAATTGATAGTGACTGGATCTTGATATTTCTAAAATCATTTCATCAAAACTAATTATTTTTGTAGGGGAGGTTCCTGATTCCATGAAAGTCGCTTGTAGCCGGTTTGAACAGGTAACATTACGAACAACAATAATAATAGTAAAAAATACCTTAATTTAAATATTTAATTATTTCTCCTTGTCAGGGGACGATACAAGTCCATTAACGGAAAGTAACAAGCCGATAACGATACAGGATATTCTGATAACTTTGTTTACAGATTCAGTCTCTATCGGACGTGTGAAGATTATACTGTCTAAAAATGGTACCATCACAATTACTAAAGCAAACAGAATCGAAACAATTTTCCTATTCACAATACCACTCCTTTTGTATGTAATTAACAACAATAGATGAAGATCACCATTAATACCCTCCTCTGATTTAATAGTAGAGGGGAAACTAAAATTTAGAGATTTAGAGATTTAATGATATTAATTCACATATTGTTAAAAAATAATTTATAAATAAAGATGGTTTCATCCAGAACATACTGGTCGTCTAAATGGAACAGGTTTTATCAACTCGAGCCATGAAACCGTATGAAACCAAAAGCAAAGAATGGCTCAAGATCAGTTCCTTTTTCCTCCACAGCGGATCAGGCAGCCCGGTCGTCTCAGAAATGACGACCGAATGATACGATACGGCACCTGTTTCTCGAATTCAGTTTTTTTGGGGGGTCGGTGCAGGGTCGTGGGTCTGAATCAAGGTTGGCATGAAGTGGAATCAACTGATTGATCTTTCATAATCGCAAGTTTTGCCAAGGATTTAGGGAATTTCAATAACTACCGTCTGGAAGATTAACCTCCAATTTACTTGATGAGAACATGGGCATCACATGGCAAAGCTAGAATATCCTTGTACGAAACGAATGAAACGGAGGAACAAGGATGTTGAACTGGAAAAAAATGATGGCTCTGGCGGTGACGGGATCCCTGGTTATGGGATTGGGCGGCACCAATGCGCTGGCTGCCAGAAAGACGGCAGGAAAGGGTCAGACGGTGCGCAATGTGATCCTCATGATCGCGGACGGCTGGGGCGAAAACCAGATCCTGGCGGCCAACTACTACCATGCAGGACGGGATGGGCAGGCGATCTATCAGAACTTCCCCACCGCCACGTTTATGAGCACTTACTCGGTGGGAAGCTACGATCCTTCCCAGGCCTGGTCAGACACTGACTACATCAAGCACCGGCCCACGGATTCAGCGGCGGCCGGAACGGCCATGTCCACCGGCGTCAAGACCTATGATGCAGGCATTGGCGTGGATATCAACCGCCGGGAACTCAAGCATGTTGGCCAGTATTTTGAGGAAGCGGGCCGCTCCACCGGCGTAGTATCCTCAGTGCAGTTCTATCATGCGACTCCGGCCGCATTCATTGCCCATGACGTCAACCGCAACAACTATAATACCATCGCCGCTGAGATGATCAATGAGTCCGCTGCGGACGTCATCATGGCTCCGGGTCATCCCATGTTCAATGACAACGGACAGCCCGCCGCTCCCAGTTTCAAGAATCTCAACGCCATGCACGAAGGCGGGAAGGCGGTCGATGGGGAGACACTGTGGAATAACCTGACCCAGGGCCATGCCGGTGCAGATGCGGATGGAGACGGTCAGACCGATGCCTGGACCTTCATCGAAACAAAAGCCGAGTTTGAAGCCATGACCCGGGGGGAAACCCCGAAGCGCGTATTCGGGGTGCCTCAAGTGGCATCCACCCTGCAGCAGGGACGCGGCGGCGATGCCAAAGCCGCTCCGTATGCGGTTCCCTTCAACCAGAATGTCCCGGATCTGGCCACCATGTCCCGGGCTGCCCTCAACGTGCTGGATCAGGATGAAGACGGACTCTTTCTGATGATTGAAGGCGGTGCCATTGACTGGTCGGGGCATGCCAACCAGCTTGGCCGAAACATCGAGGAAATGAATGACTTCAATGCCGCCGTCGAGGCCGTGGTGGACTGGGTGGAAGAAAACTCCAGCTGGAGTGAAACGCTGCTCATCGTGACCGGTGATCATGAGACCGGATACCTGTCGGGCTCACCCGATGCCCTGACTCCGGTCCGCAGCAACGGTCAGGGCCAGCTGCCCGGTGTGTACTGGCTCTCCGGCGACCATACCAACCAGCTGATCCCGCTGTATGCCAAGGGACCGGGTGCTCAGCTCCTGAAGAAATATGCCGACGAGCGCGACGCAGTCCGCAAGCGCTACCTCGACAATACCGAAATCGTCCCGGCAGTCCTGGATTTGCTGGATTAATCGGATTCCACATCAAACGAAAAAGCAAAAAATGCCCGGAGCTCATCCCCCTTGGGGGAGCAGGCTCCGGGCATTTCTGTGTCCGGGCATTTCTGTGTCTGGGACATCACCGGTTCCGGTCAGGGCGCGATCAGGAGGGTCGAGAAGTAGCTGTCACAGGTCACTTCCTCAATCCGGGGAAAAGCCTGTTCCGTGGGGAGGCCGCAGTCACTGACCAGGGCTGCCCGGTCGGTCAGGCCCTGTCTGGCCAGGAGTTCCAGAACCTGGGGCAGGGACTTGCCGGACTTCATCACGATTTTTCCGCCCGGCAGGGCCAGGGCGGCTTCCAGATCTTCCAGGGCGCCGGGCAGGATATGCAGTGGTTCATTCATCTCGGTCAGGCTGCGGTTGAGCCGGGCGGCACAGGCGCAGAAGCTGGTCACGCCGGGGATGGTTTCCGCCGTCCAGCCGTCGTCGAGAAGAATTCGGCACAGGTAGGACCAGGAGCTGTAGAGCGAAGCATCGCCCAGGTTAAGCACCGCCACATCCGCACCGGTTCCGAGATGGCGCGCAATCTGGTCTGCGACCGCGCGGTAGGCTCGTTCCCGCAGTTCGGGATCCCGGGTCATGGGCAGGTCCAGGTATTCCACCGCCTTGGCAGCCAGATCCACCGCCCCGGCGGCGATGGACAGCGCCAGGGAGTGGGCACCGGAGGTCCGGGGCACAGCCAGCACCGGACACAGCCGGATGCGCTCGGCTGCTTTCAGGGTCAGCAGGGACGGATCTCCCGGCCCCACGCTGACGCCATACACAATTCCATGTTTCATCAATCATCACTCCATTTCCGGATTATTAAGTCAGATTGGCAGGGGAGCTCATCGGCACCGGACACAACCGGCAGGCCGAGTGATCGGGCCGCTTCGGCCAGTTCACGGTTTGGCAGGTTCAGTTCGCCGTACCGATTCAGGCAGTTGATCACCGCGCCACATTGCTTCAGCCGGTCGATGGCCTGCCGCAGGAGCGCCGGGCGGATGGGCTCAAAGCTCTGCTCGGCAATGACCTCGCCGGCCAGATCCCGCGCCAGGCTGAAGTCCACGTCATTTTCATGCAGGATGCCGGTGGCAAACGGAATGCCTCGCTGCTGCAGCGCCCGGTACTGCGGGATGCCGGTTCCGCCGCCGGCGATGACAAACACCCGTGGTACTCCGCCGGGGCGGGCCAGTTCAAAGCTGCCGAAGCCCGGGTTGTAGCTGCCGTCAGTCAGACCGAACAGTTCCCGGATCCGGTCGCCGCCAAAGACTTCCCGGGGGCTGCCGATGTGGGCAATCGCTCCGTCCTTGACGCACAGAACCAGATCCGAAGCCTTCTGGGCCAGTTCCAGTTCGTGCAGCGACATGATGACCGTGATGCCCCGCTCCTTTGCCAGGGACCGTAGAATGCCCAGAAGTTCCAGCTTATAGCGGATATCCAGAAAGGAGGTGGGCTCGTCCAGTACGATGATCCGGGGTTCCTGGCAGATCGCCCGGGCCAGCAGGATTCTCTGGCGCTGGCCATCGCTGATCCGGGTAAAGTCCCGCTCGGCCAGGGGCAGGGCATCCACCAGCTCCATGGCCCCGAAGACAGCGGCCCGGTCTGCCGCGGAGAGGATGCCCAGGCGACCGGTATAGGGATAGCGGCCGGTGGCGACAACCTCCCGGCAGGTCATAAGTTCCGGTTTGAGCCGATCGGTCCAGACCACCGATACCTGCCGGGCCAGGTCGAGGCTGGACATTTTGGCGATGGCCCGCCCATCGATGCTCACCGTTCCGCCCAGGCTTTTCAGCTGACGGGTGAGGCTTTTCAGGATCGTGGACTTGCCCGAGCCGTTGGGTCCGATCAGGGTCAGAATCTGCCCCCGCTCCAGGGACAGGCAGATGTCCCGGATCAGCGGGACTCCGTCGTAGCCGACGGTGAGACGGTCCGTTTTGAAAAAATCAGTCATGTCAGTCACGTCCTTTCTTTCCCAGCAGTATGCTGATCACGATGGGGGCACCAATCACTGCGGTCACCGAGCTGATGCTAAGTTCCAGGGGAGCAAAGGCGGTTCGGGCGATCAGGTCGCAGCCCAGACAGAATGCGGCGCCGCTTAAAAAGCAGGCGGGGATGACAACCAGCGGCCGGGCTGTGCCCAAAAGGCCCCGGGTCAGATGCGGCACGGCCACGCCGACAAAGGACACCGGGCCGGCAAAGGCGATGACGCAGGCGCACAGGACGCTGGATAAAAGCACCAGCAGACGGCGGAAGCGGGGGATGTTGACGCCCATGTTCCTGGCGTAGCTTTCTCCCAGCTGACAGGCGCCGATGGGTTTGGACAGCAGGAACACACAGACAGCAGCCGGCAGGACCACGAACGTCATGGCGGCTACATCCGGCCAGGCGATGCCGGAGAAGCTGCCCCGGGACCAGTTGTGCAGGTTCACGATGGCGGCGTCATCGGCGAAGGTAATCACGAAGTCCGTCAGGGCGGAACAGATGTAGCCGATCATGACGCCGCTGACAATCAGCCGGCTGGAGCGTTGAACCTTTCGGGCCGCCAGCAGGATAAAGCCCATGGTGCCCAGGGCACCGGCAAACGCCGCGCTGATCAGAGCGGCCGAGCCCAGGGGAATGCCCCGGCTCAGCGCGGCAATCAGGGTGACCGACACCGCCAGCTTGGAACCAGAGGAAATGCCCAGGACGTAGGGACCGGCGATGGGGTTGTTGAAATAGGTTTGAAGCAAAAAACCCGACAGCGCCAGAGCGCCGCCGAGAAGAACCGCCGCCAGAGTCCGGGGCAGTCGGATTTTCCAGATGATATCCTGCTGGGTGGGCGTCCCGCCCTGACCAAACAGAATGCGCCTGATGTCGGGGAGGCTGACCGGTATGCTCCCCAGGCTGATATTGAGTGCCACCAGGCCAAGAACCAGGCTCAGCAGGAATAGCAGAGCCAGGCCGAAGCGCCAGCGTCGTTTGTTGGATGGATCCATGCGGCAAGTCTCCTTTGCGGAATTCGTTCATCGTCCGGAACGTTATCTGAGGCGGGTAAAAAAGTGCAGCTGGTTCAAAGTGGGATCGGGATCCGTCAAGAGGCGGTTCAGATCCGAGACCATCAGCCCCAGCCGGGTTGTTTCCTGGTACAGGTTCTTTTCCGTACACCAGACATTTCCGGTTTGAACGGCCTTGAACTTGCTCAGCAAAGCGTTCCTGGCGGTCAGGTCTGCCAGGGAAGCGACTTCACCGGCCAGGGCACTGTTGTAGATCAGGACATCCGCATCCCTGGCCGCGGCATAGAAGGCTTCCATATCCAGATTGACGGTATTGCCGGCTTGTTCCGGGTCGCCCAGATGGCTGAAGGCATAGCTGCCTCCGGCCAGGTCGATCATCTTCGTGATGTAGTCCCCGGGTTTTCGCACCACCACCTGACCGGCGGAACTGATGTAGAAAAACGCCACCGATTTGCCGGTGCCGGACTGCACTGAGGCTTCCCGGAGCAGGGCGGCCTGCCGGTCAAAGCTTGCCGCAGCCTGCTCTTCCCGACCGGTGAGTACGCCGTAGAGCTTAATCCATTCGGTCCGGCCCAGCGGGTGTTTTTCATAGCTGGACTGGTCGATCAGAACCGGAACCTTCATCCCCAGCAGTTTTTCCTTCACCTCGGGCACATGATTGATCATGCTGGATTCAATCGCCAGATCGCACTGACTCGAAAGAATCAGCTCATAGTCGGGCGCACTGTATTTGCCGGCAAACACGATGCTCCCGTTTTCCATGGCCGTCCGGGCATTCTGGCTCTGCCAGTCCGCCGCCCGGGTGCCGGAGAGCCGGATCTGATCCAGGGCATGGAGTTCATCGAACTGAGCCATGACGGAGGTGGCCACCAGATAAACGCTGCGCAGCGGCCGCTGCAGCACGGTGATGTCCCCCCCGATTCCTTCAGGCGCCGTCCTGCCCGGCGGGACGACCAGAAACCGGCTTTTATCCGACAGCGTGACCAGAGCATAATCCTCCGGATAATAGTCCACGCTGAAATTCTTGGCATACTCCAGCTCCAGGGACCGCTCAACCCTCCAGCCAATTCCCAGTCCGCCGGCGGGCGGGGCAGCTGCCGGAACCGTACAGCCCGACAGGAGGATGGTGACTCCCAGAAGGGCAGTGACTCCCAGAAGAGCAGTGACTCCCAGAAGCGTGCTGACTTTGAGAAGAGCGGTGCTCAGGAAGGCGGGTACTCCCCGAAGCCCGCCGGGTCGACGGGATCGGATCCGATGGCATCCTGTCATCATTTCTTCAGGGAAGCCGAATCAAAGAACAAGGTGTACTCTACTTCCCGGGGTTTGCCCATGGCTGTGGTGTCGGCAATCACCGCCAGCTTCTCATCGAGCGTGACCGGAATTTCAAACGTGCTGTTGCCGGCGGTATTGACCGGCAGGTATTTTTTGCCGCCCACCAGCATGTAGTCGTAGTTCGGGCTGCTCCAGATGATGGTGGCGGTGGCCTGTTTGCCGCTGACGCTGAGTCGGGCCGGGGATTCCACGCTGGCGCGGCCGGAGCCGCCTTCCAGGGTGACGCCGATGGTGTACTGACCCTCTGCCGGAAGCTGACCCGTTGTCGGAAGCTGACCGGAAGCAGGCTGGTCCGCTGCGGAAGACCGCAGCGCGGTCTGAGGAAGGCTGGCCGACTCAAAAATCAGCACCCGGTCATACCAGGCCTGCTTCTTGATGCTGAAGGCGGCGCAGTCGATTTCCTGATCCAGGGCACTGACTGCCACGGTGTAGGTATATTTGCCGTTGACATCGGGAACAAACTTGCTGAACCGGTCCTCGGTCGCGGTCTGGGCATCCTGGCCGGTGCCGAGGAAGAGTTTTTCATAGCCGTCGCCGCTGAGGGTCAGCACGGCCGTCATGGCACCCTGGGCAACGGTGAGCTGAGCATCGATGACCCGGAACATGGAAGAGCTTGACGATACCTTGATGGGATAGGACCCATCCTGAAGTTGATTGCCGTATACCGGTACCAGGGCTTTGGGGGTGACCGGCACCTGCGCCTTGGTCACTGAGGGAACGGAAACCGGGGCGGCCGCTTTGGCCGGGCTGACCGAACAGCCGGTGAGCAGGCTGCCGGTCAGCAGCGCCGCAAGGATCCATTGTTGTACTTGTTTCATTTCGCATCTCTCCTGATTTTTTTGATGGACAACAGGCTGACTGCAGTCTGCTGCTGGCATGGTCTGGACAGCGCCAGACCTGGTTCGAACGATGGCTGGTTTGCCAGGGCCTGCATGGGAAGGCTTCGAGGGACAGGCTCTGAGTTTTCCGGGATAAGCACCGGTCAGCCGGAGCGGCTGATGGCTGATGGCTAATGGCTGATCGCTTCGCCGGCGTGGCGCACGATCAGATCCTGAATGCCTTTCATCTGGCCCATGCCCTTCAGGACCACCTCAACCGCAAAGCCGGCTTTCTCAAATTCTTTCTTCCAGGATCCGTCCTCTTCGCCAGCCATGTCATTGTTGGCGTGATCACCGGCAACGATCATGAGGGGCTGCAGCACCACTTTGGTCGCGCCGCAGGCCTTGACCTGAGCCAGCACGTCTGCCAGCGACGGCGTCGCTTCCACGGTGCCGATGAAGTACCGGCTGTGTCCGGTTTCGGCCAGCGTCTGCTGCAGCCGGGCGTAGGTGGCGTTGGACGGAGCTTCCGTGCCGTGACCCATGAAGACTACAGCGGTACCTGGAACGTCATAAGCCGCTGTTTCCCGGGTGATGACCGATGCGACCTCCTGATAGTCCGTGTCGCGGCTGAGCAGGTTGACGCCGATGCTCAGACGGTCGAACCTGCTTTCATAGGCTTTCACTTCGGCCACGATGTCATCATATTCGTAGCCGTTCATGACATGGGTGGGCTGAATCACGATCTCCCGGACCCCGTCCGCCACCAGGCGGTCCATGGCCTCTTTGACATTATCGATCTTCAGGTTGTCCCGCTGCTTCAGCTTGTCAATGATGATCTGACTGGTAAAGGCCCGGCGGACCTCATAGGCGGGATACGCAGCCTGCAGGGCCTGTTCGATGGCGCCGATGGTCAGGTCGCGGCTGTCGTTGTAGCTGGTGCCGAAACTGACGGCTAACAGCACCGGCTTTCGGGGCGCGTCGGTGGCGGCGGGGCTGACGGCCGCGGTCGGCCGGGCGGCGCAGCCCGTCGTCATTAGCAGGGCCAGGGCCAGGGCGGCCAGGGGTTTGAGCTGTTTGTACATGACTGATTTCCTCCTGAATTAAACAAATGGATTTATTGTCAGTGCCGGCAGAACGCTGCGCGTTGGCGGCATCGCAATCAAAAAGCGGGGGCCAGGGCAAAGCCTCACCCCCCAGCGGGGCCGGAAGGATCCGTGCCCCCAGGAATAAGGGATAATAGAGAAAAAGAGAAAAATCTGGCCCGAGGGAATCGGGCACGTTTGAACCATACCGGAAGCTGCCGGACGGGCAAAATAAAAAAACGCCCGCAAGCAGCTTGCAGACGTTTGTTAATGGTCGAAATCGGGACGTGACCAAAAAAAGGCCTCACCCATTCTCATCCATGACCCCGGTAGTCCGCAGGGCTGTATGCACCGCGCAGGAAGCGCGGCAGGAAACAGGCAAGTATTCTGGCTTATCGCCCGGATCCGCAGGGTGCGGACTCGGCCCTGACGCCTTCCCGGAACTTCTTCCAGTGACATCTGCCAGGGCTCTGGCGAATTACAGCAACGGCCTTGCGTGGGATTCGCACCCAACTTCCATGGCCTGATTCCGATATTCAAACGAACTCAGTATACCAACGGGACTTTGAAATTGTCAATCGGTTGACAAAGAATTGTTCTTAAGGCATACTGGTTTTCAGTTAGACTGGGAAAGCAGGGTGTAATTCCCTCACAAGGCCGTTACCGTGATAGTCGGGTTACCAGGATTCATATTCCTTTGCGGGCACCGAAGGATATGGTTTGAGCGGACTTTCGCGTCCGCGTGAATCAGCCCCCCGGCGCTTGGCGTCGGGGGGTTTTTTGCATGGAAATGAAACGAAACGTCAATGGAACGATGATGCGCCGCGGCTTCACCACCGGGACCTGCGCCGCGGCGGCGGCCAAGGCGGCGGCTGTTTTGCTGCTGCGCGGGCAAGCGCCGGCCACCGTGTCGGTCCGGACGCCCGGGGGGATCGACCTGGTACTGGACGTGCTCCAGCCGGAGCGGGGCGCGGATTCTGCCAGCTGCGCCATCCGTAAGGATGCCGGGGACGATCCCGACATCACGGACGGCGCTCTGATCATTGCCCGGATCCGCCGGATTCCCCGGGGGATTGAGCTGGACGGCGGGACTGGAATCGGCCGGGTCACCCGGCCCGGTCTGGATCAGCCCGTGGGGGCGGCGGCCATCAACCGCGTGCCCCGGGAGATGATTGCCCGCCACCTCCGGGAGGTGTCGGAGAACTGCGGCTACAGCGGCGGTCTGTCAGTCGTCCTGGAAATTCCCGGCGGAGACGAGCTGGCCCGCCGGACCTTCAACCCCCGCCTGGGCATCACCGGCGGTCTGTCGATCCTGGGAACCTCCGGCCTGGTGGAACCCATGAGCCATCAGGCCATGGCGGATACGATCCGCCTGCGGCTCCGGCAGCTGCGCGCCGGGGGTGCCCAAACCGTGCTGCTCACCCCCGGCAACTACGGCGAGACCTTCGCCCGGGAGGAGCTGGGATTGAGTATGACCTGCCACATCAACTGCGCCAATTTCATCGGCGATGCCATTGACGCGGCGGTGGAGCTCGGGTTCGAACGGATTCTGCTGGTGGGCCACATCGGCAAGCTCGTCAAGCTGGGAATCGGGGTGCCCAATACCCATTCCGCCTTTGGCGACGGCCGGATGGAAACGCTGCTGGCCTGCGCCCTGCGCGCCGGCGCCGGACTTCCCCTGCTGGCGGGAATCCTGGAGTGCGCCACCACCGATGCCGCCCTGGACCTGCTCTGGGCCGCCGGTCTGCTGGAGCCGGCATTGGTCGAACTGGGCCGGCGGATCGAGGATTTTCTGACCCGGCGCGTGCCTGCGGGCATTGCCCTGGGCTATCTGTGCTATACCAATGCGCCGGATTTTCCCGGCGTTCTGATAAAAAATGATCAGGCCAGTGACCTGATGAAACTGCTGGAGGAAAAACAATGATTCATTTTGTGGGAGCCGGCCCCGGAGCACCGGATTTAATCACGCTGCGCGGTGCGCAGCTGCTGCGTCAGGCCGACTGTATTGTCTACGCCGGATCCCTGGTGGATCCGCGGCATCTGGAGGGGGCCAAAGCCGGCTGTGAGATCCATAACAGCGCCGCCATGACCCTGGATGAAGTCATCGCGGTGCTGGAACGGGTGCACCGCAGCGGCGGACTGGTGGTTCGCCTGCATACCGGAGATCCCTCGATTTACGGCGCCATCCGCGAACAGATGGATCGGCTGTCGCAGGCGGGCATACCCTTTGACGTCTGTCCCGGAGTATCCAGCTTCTGCGGCGCCGCTGCCGCGCTGAAAGCTGAATATACCCTGCCCGGGGTCAGCCAGAGCGTGATCATCACGCGTCGGGTGGGACGGACTCCGGTGCCGGAACGGGAGAGAATTGCCAGTCTGGCCGCCCATGGCGCTGCCATGGTGGTCTTTCTCAGCGCCGGCATGACGAAGGCGCTGCAGCAGGAACTGCTCGAAGGCTATGACGCGGATTCTCCCGCGGCCATTGTCTATAAAGCCAGCTGGCCGCAGGAGAAAGTGCTGCGCTGCACGGTGGGTACCCTGGCGCAGACGGCGGCCGCCCATGAGGTGTCAAACCATGCCCTGATTCTGGTGGGGGGATTCCTGGGCGAGGACTATGAGCTGTCCAGACTGTATGATCCCGCCTTCACCACCGCCTTCCGCCAGGGAACCGAGGCATGACCGCTGCGGTGATTGGCTTCAGTCGGCAGGGAGCCGAGCTGGGGGAACGGGTGGCATCCAGCCTGGAAGTCATGGGATACCAGACCGAGGTGAGGCGCTGCGGCCGGGGGGAGCTGCCCGGGTGGACCCGGGCGAACTTTCATCGGGATGCCCTGATCTTCATCGGATCCTGCGGCATTGCCGTGCGGGCGGTGGCTCCGCTTCTGGCCGGAAAGACCCGGGATCCGGCGGTGCTGGTCATTGATGAGCAGGCCCGCCATGTCATCGCCCTGCTGTCCGGCCACATCGGCGGGGCCAACCGGCTGACCCGGGACCTTGCCCGGGCATTAGACGCCGTCCCGGTCATCACCACGGCCACGGATGTCCGGGGCGTGTTTGCGGTGGACGCCTGGGCGGTCGAACAGGGTCTTCGGATTGCCAGTCCGGAGGGCATCCGGGAGATTTCAGCCTGTCTGCTGGCCGGAGGTTCCGTCCGCCTGGAGACGCCGTTTCCGGTGACGGGACCTTTGCCCCCGGGATTTCTCATGACGGATGCTGGATCGCCTGCGGCGTTGCCCACAGTGCGCATTGACTGGCAAAGTCACGCCGAGGCGGCGGTTCTGGAGCTGGTGGCGCCGGTTGTCAGTCTGGGCATCGGCTGCCGCCGTGGGACGCCGGCGCCCCTAATTGAAGCGGCGGCAGCGCAGCTGCTGGAGCAAACCGGCTGTCACCCCCTGGCCATCGCCAGGGTCTGCAGCATCGATCTGAAAGCCGATGAGCCGGGACTGACGGAATTCTGCCGGACCAGACACCTGCCCTTGGTCACTTATTCCGCCCGGGAGCTCGAACGCGTCCCCGGCCGGTTTGGGGCCTCCGAGTTTGTCCGGCGCGTGACCGGGGTGGACAATGTCTGCGAGCGCAGCGCCGTTTGCGGCGCCGGAGCCGGTGCCCGGCTGCTCCAGCGGAAAACTTCGGGCAGCGGGGTGACGCTGGCTCTGGCCATCGCCCCCTGCACCCTTCGCTTTGAAAAAGGAGAACTGATATGAAAAAACTGTATGTTGCCGGGATTGGTCCGGGAGATGCCCGCAATATGACGGCGGCCTGCCGCGAGGCCATCGAAGATTGCGATGTCATGGTCGGCTATTCCAAATATGTGGAGCTGGTCGCACCGCTGTTTCCGCACAAACGAACCCTCGATACGCCCATGACCCGGGAGGTGGAACGCTGCCGGATGGCTCTGGAGCTGGCTTGCCGGGGTGAAACCGTGGCCATGATCTGCAGTGGCGATGCCGGGGTGTATGGCATGGCGGGCCTGATCTGTGAACTGGCGGCCGAGTATGAACCGGTGGAGATCGAGGTGGTGGCGGGGGTGACGGCAGCCCTGGCCGGGGCGGCGGTGCTGGGTGCCCCTCTGACTCATGACTTCGCGGTGATCAGCCTGTCGGATCTCTTGACGCCCTGGGAGGTGATTGAGCGACGGCTGGAGCACGCGGCTGCCGCCGACTTCTGTCTGGCGCTGTACAATCCCTCCAGCCGCTCCCGCCACGATTACCTGGAGAAAGCCTGCGCCATCCTCAGGCGTCACAAACCGGCGCAAACCGTCTGCGGCCTGGTCCGGAACATCGGGCGCGCCGGTCAGTCGGATGCGATTCTGACGTTGGAGGAGCTGAGCCAGACTTCGGTGGACATGTTCACCACGGTGTTCATCGGCAGCAGCCAGACCCGGATCATCGGCGGAAGAATGGTCACGCCCAGGGGGTACCGGCTTGACTGAAGTCATTCTGTTCGGCGGAACCACGGAGGGGCGGCTGCTGGCGGCGGCCTTGCGGGCGAAAGCCCTGCCGGCGCTGGTCTGCGTGGCGACGGAATACGGGGAGTCGCTGCTGGAAGAGGGGGGGAGCCTCTCGATCCGGCGGGGCCGGCTGGAAACCGGGGAAATGGCGGACCTCTTCCGGCAGCGGAAGCCCCGTCTGGTGATTGACGCCACCCATCCCTTTGCCGCGGTGGTCAGCGAGAATATCCGGGCGGCCTGCCGCGCGGCCGGAACTCAGTATTTGCGGGTACTGCGCGCGGACAGCTCTGAGGAAGAGGGTGACGGGGAACAGCTGGAGCGGTTTTCTGATCTGGAGGATCTGATCGCCTGGCTGAACGAACAGCCAGGGATCATTTTCTCGACGCTGGGGGCCAAGGAAGCGGAGCGGCTGTCCCGAATCAGGGGCAGTGCCGAGCGGGTCTGGCTGAGGATTCTGCCGGATCCGGCGGGGCTGGCTGCCTGTCAGGCCGCCGGGTTTTTGGCCCGCCGCATCATCTGCATGCAGGGACCTTTTTCCCGGGAGCTTAACATGGCGATGTTTGGCGCCGCCGGGGCGGACATTCTGATCACGAAGGAATCCGGCCGGACCGGGGGCTATCCGGAGAAAATCGCGGCGGCAAAAGCCTGCGGCCTGAAGATCGGAGTATGGAGCCGCCCCCGGGAGAGCCGGGGACTGGCGGCGGAGGAAATCATCCGGCGCATCGGGGAGGGAACACTATGAAGCAAGTAACCATTGTTGGGGTCGGACTGAGTGCCGGCACTCTGACCCGGGAGGGAGCCGAGGCTCTGGCCCGGGCGGATCTGATCCTGGGCGCTCCCCGGCTTATTGAGGCTCTGGCGGAGTTTGGAAAGCCTTCTGTCGCGGCGTATCAGCCGGAGGAGATTACCCGCTGTCTGGCCAGTCAGGGGAGCGGGCGGTACTGCATCGCTGTCTCCGGAGACACCGGTTTTTTCAGTGCCGCCCGGGGACTGAGCGAAGCGCTGGCTGACTGTGAGGTGAGCTGGCTTCCGGGGATTTCATCACTGAATGCCCTCTTTGCCCGGCTCCGGCGCCCCTGGCAGGAGGCTGCCCTGGTCAGCTGCCATGGCCGTGAGGCGAATCTGGTGGATACGGTTCGCCGCAGTCGCCTGACCTTTGCCCTGACCGGACAGAATCTGGCGGTCCTGGGAGAAGCGCTGACAGCGGCCGGTTTTGGCCGGCTGACCGCCACGCTGGGGGAAAACCTGGGACTGCCTGATGAGCGCCTGTCCACGGTGCGGCTGGCTGAACTGGCCGATATGACGCCCGGTTCGCTGGCGGTGCTTTTGGTGGAGAATCCCCGGGCGGATGACCGCATCCCTTGCGGACTGCCGGATGAGTCCTTTCTCCGGGGCAAAGTACCCATGACCAAGTCTGAGGTTCGGGCAGTGACGCTGAGCCGGCTGGCACTGGCGCCGGACAGCGTCTGCTGCGATATTGGCGCCGGTAGCGGCTCGGTGACCGTGGAAATGGCGCTGGCGTCCTATCGGGGCCGGGTCTTTGCCCTGGAGCGGTCGGAGGAGGCCCTCCGTCTGATCCGGGAAAACTGCCGGCGCTTCCACCTCGGGAATGTATCGGTCCTGCCGGGGGAGGCCGCCCAGTCGCTGGGCTCTCTGCCCCGTCTGGATGCCGCTTTCATCGGGGGCAGCGCGGGCCAGCTGACAGCCATTATTGATGCACTGATGGCCAACAATCCGCGGATCCGGATTGTCCTGAATGCCGTCACCCTGGAAACGGTCCAGGAAGCACTGGACTGTTTTCAGGCTCATGGACTGGAACCGGACATCGTCCAGCTGGCGGTGACGCGGACCCGGCTGGTGGGCCGGCGGCACATGCTGGAGGCCGCTACGCCGGTCTTTGTGATGGCAGGAGGCGGGACATGGATCGAATCCTGATTGCCGGAACCCATTCGGGCTGCGGCAAGACCACGGTAACCTGCGCCGTCTTGACGGCGCTGAAGCAGCGCGGGCTGAACCCATCGGCATTCAAGTGCGGCCCGGACTATATCGACCCCATGTTCCACCGTCGGGCCATCGGGGTGCCCTCCCGCAACCTGGATCCGTTCTTCTGTGACGAACAGGGGCTGAAAGGTCAGCTGGCCGGTCCTGGTCTGGCGATTATCGAAGGAGCCATGGGCTACTACGACGGGGTGGGCTGCGACGGGCGGTTCAGTGCCTATGAGGTAGCCCGGCTCACCCGAACTCCGGTGGTGCTGGTGCTTGATGTCAAGGGCATGTACGCCTCGATGGGGGCGGTGCTGCAGGGTTTTGCCCGATACCGGGAAGACAGCGGGATCAGCGGCGTCATCTTCAACAATGCCTCGCCGAAACTCAATGCGGGACTGTCCGCCATCGCCCGGCAGGTCGGGATCCGGCCGCTGGGCTATCTGCCGCGGGCGGTGAAGGCCACGGTGGCCAGCCGGCATCTGGGTCTGGTGAGTGCGGAGGAAATCGGGGAGCTGGAGGAGAAGCTCCAGACCCTGGGTGACCTGGCCGAACGCTGCATCGACCTGGATGGGCTGCTGGAACTGGCTGCGGGGTCGCCGGGCCTGACCGGTGAACCGGAGGCGATTCGCCCCCTGGGATCCATCCGGCTGGCAGTGGCGCGGGATGAGGCCTTTTCCTTTTTCTATGAAGAAAACCTGGAGCTTCTCAGGGCGTTGGGCTGTCAGCTGGAATTTTTCAGCCCCATGCGCGATCCGGCCTTGCCCCAGGGCGTGGCCGGTCTGTATCTGTGCGGGGGTTACCCCGAACTGCATCTGGAGGCTTTGAGCGGCAACCGGACCATGCTGGAATCAGTCCGCTGGGCGGTGCGGGGCGGTCTGCCCACTATCGCCGAATGTGGCGGATTCCTCTATCTGCATGACCAGCTGGACGGGATTCCTTTGGCCGGAGTGGTGCCGGCCCGGGCCCGCACCACCGACAGACTCAGCCGGTTTGGCTATGTGACTCTGCGGGCCGGGGTCGACAACCTCCTGTGCGGCGCGAAGGATACGATTCGATCCCACGAATTTCACTACTGCGAAAGCACTGCGCCGGGCGGGGACTTTACCGCAGAAAAGCCGCTGTCGGACCGGAGCTGGCCCTGCATTCACGCTACCCCCACTCTTTATGCCGGATTTCCCCACCTGTATTTCCCGGCGAATCCTGAGTTTGCCCGGCGGTTTGTCACCGGGTGCCTGGCCTACGACCGGACGATCCGGTCTGACCGGCAGAATCAGTCGGACCGAAAGAATCGGTCTGAACTCATCGGACCCCCGGAGACTATCAACCATAACGGAGGAAGATTATGACCCTGGAATTTGAAATACTCGACCCCCTGGATATCGAAAAGCGCAGCTTTGAACTGATCGAGCAGGAATTGCCTCATCCACTGGATGAACAGCTCGCTCCGATTATCAAGCGGGTCATCCATACTACGGCGGATTTCGAATACGCCGATACGCTGAGTTTTTCCGCCACCGCCCTGGAATCCGGTTTGGCCGCCCTGCGGGCCGGGGAGACCATCGTGACCGATACCAATATGGTGAAGGCGGGGATCAACCGGACGGCGCTGCAGCAGCTTGGCTGCGAGGCGGTCTGCTATATGGCCGATGAAGCCATCGCCCAGGAGGCGCTGGAGCAGGGAATGACCCGGGCCACCCTCTCCATGGACCGGGCTGCCCGGCTGCAGGGACATCCGATTCTGGCCATCGGCAACGCCCCCACCGCGCTGATCCGGCTGGCCGAACTGATCCGGGAGGGCCGGACTGCGCCGGCTCTGATCATCGGCGTCCCCGTGGGCTTTGTCAATGTCGTGCAGTCGAAGGAACTCATCATGCAGTCCGGCATTCCCTATATCGTGGCACGGGGCCGCAAGGGCGGCAGCAATGTCGCGGCGGCCATCGTAAACGCCCTGATGTACCGGATTACCAGAACCTGATTCCTGAACCAAATACCTGAACCAAATACCTGAACCAAATACCTGAACCAAATACCTTAACCAAATTAATGAAATGAATTGATGAAATGAATTGATTGATCAAAAACGGAGCAGGCACACCGCGCTGGTGTGCCTGCTCCGTTATAGGATGAAGGTTTCGGGTTGATTATTGTCTGGGTCCGGCATTGACGATGTCTTCGCCGACTCCGGGAAAGCGGCTGAAGTTCTTGACAAAGCCCTGAGCCAGTTCGCGGGCGGTCTTTTCGTAATCGGCCGCGTCCTGCCACTGGGTGCGGGGATTGAGGAGATCATCCGGCACGCCTTCGATATGGACCGGAACTTCCAGGTTGAAGATCTCATCGTGGCGGTAGTTGGCCTGCTTGAGTTCTCCGTTCACTGCGGCATTGACCATGCGGCGGGTCAGGGGCAGGGACATGCGCTTGCCGACGCCGTACTTGCCGCCGGTCCAGCCGGTGTTGATCAGGTAGACTTCAGTCTGATGGCGGTCAATCTTTTCACCCAGGAGCCGGGCATACTCTTCGATGGGACGGGCCATGAAGGGTTCGCCGAAGAGGGCGGAGAAGGTGGTCTGGGGCTCGGTGATGCCGCGCTCCGTGCCGGCCAGCTTTGAGGTATAGCCGCTCATGAAATGGTACATGGCTGCCTCGCGGGTCAGGCGGGAGATCGGGGGGATAACGCCGAAGGCATCGGCTGTCAGGAATACGATGGTATCGGGAACTCCGCCCATGCCGGACAGCTCCGCGTTGGAGATGTACTCGATGGGGTAGGTGCCGCGGGTGTTTTCCGTCAGGCTGTCATCGGAATAATCCGGAGAGCGATCGGCGTCGATCACGACGTTTTCCAGGACGGAGCCGAAGCGAAGCGCCTGATAGATTTCCTTTTCCTTTTCGGGATCCAGGTTGATGGTCTTGGCATAGCAGCCGCCTTCGAAGTTGAAGACGCCATGCTCGTTCCAGCCATGCTCGTCATCACCGATCAGCTTGCGGCTCTCGTCAGCCGAGAGGGTGGTCTTGCCGGTGCCGGACAGACCGAAGAACAGAGCGGTGCGGCCGTCTTCCGCCATGTTGGCGGAGCAGTGCATCGGCAGAATATGGCGCTCCGGCAGGAGGTAGTTCATGACGGAGAAAATGGATTTCTTGATTTCGCCCGAATACAGGGATCCGCCGATCAGAACGAGGCGTTCGGTGAAGTTGAGGATGATGAAGGCTTCGGAATGGACTCCGTCCTCGGCGCCTCTGGCTTTCAGAGACGGTACGGCGATGACGGTGAAATCGGCGTCGTAGCCGGTGCGGGCGGTGTCCTTGATGAAGATCTGGCTGGCAAACACAGCCTGAGCCGGATTTTCGCACAGGATGTTCAGCTTGAGGGAATGATCCGGATCGGCACCGGCCTTGGATTTCACCAGGTACATTTTGCGGTCGGCGATGTGAGCCATCACCTTCTGCTTGAGCTTCTCATAAACGGCCGGTTCCATGGGGACATTGACCTTGCCCCAGGCAACGGTGTCCCGGGTCATGTCATCGCGGACGATGTAGCGGTCCTTGGGGGACCGTCCGGTGTATTGGCCGGTCTTGATGACCAGACAGCCATTGTCAGCCAGTTTGCCGTTGCCATCGCAGACGGCCTTTTCAATCAGCTGGGTGACACTTAAGTTTTCAATCAGATTCTCTTGTTTAATTCCAAAGAGTTGTTCCAAAACAGAACCTCCTAATGTGCAGTAATACCTTCATTTAAATACAGCAAAAAACAAAAAGCAACCGACTGGATTTTATCAAATGCAATGAAAAAAGTCTGAGGGGGGATTCATTGAAGAAAGCTTAATATATTGTGAAATAAAAAATATTCTCGTGCATAATGCCGAGAATATTTCTAATAATGGAAATTGGTTCGTTTTCAATTAATGGTTTACTTGCTGTACTGAACTTTGCGCTTGCCGCCGGCCAGCAGCAGCATGGAGGGAATGGATGCGGCAATCAGGGAGAGACCGATCTTCAACCAGACATTGGCGACGTAGAACCGGCTGTTGTCGTAGTGCGCGGCCAGACCCTGCCCCAGGGCTTCCAGAAGGCCCACGTTGACCTGCTGCAGAACTTCCGCGGCGGAGATCAGGACGCTTCCCAGCAGCAGTGAAGCCAGGACCAGGAGGATGCCCAGACCGATGGGCATCTGGTTTCCGGCCATGACCCGGTAGATCCCAATGACCAGGAAGGGGATGGCAAATCCGACGGGCTGAGCCGGCACGCCCATGACATGGACACCGGCCATGAGCACGGCACCCAGGATTGCCCCCAGAATTGCGCCGATGAAACCAGCCGCGGAAAAGCTCCGGTCGATCAGGCCGGTTACGACCCCTTTGGGAAAGTCGCCGTGATTGGGGTTCTCCTCCGGCCTGACATAGGCCGCCCGGGAGCGGCTTTCCCGGGTCTTCTGGCTCGATGGGCGGACCGGCTGTGACACCGGTTTTGCGGCGGGAATGTCATAATAATGCTCTTCTTCTTCGTCCGTCAGATCATCCGGGTCGGTCAGGTCCGCCGCGTCCGTCAGGTCATCAGACTCCGTCAGATCAACAGCCTCTGTCAGATCTGCTTCGACTCTCCGGTCATTGGTCTTCGACCGGTATTCAGAATCTGCCAGACCTTCCGCAACCGGCTCAATGTCATCCGCCCCGATCATTTCTTCCATGGAGGTCATAACAGCTTCCGGCGGGAAAGTCGGCTCTGCCGGCCGGGTTCTTTTCGAATCCGGCACTGCTGAAGCTGACGGATCGTTCCCAGCACGGGCGGCCGGACGTCCGGTTTCAGCAGCCAGCCAGGGATTTTGGGGCTGAACCGCGGCTTCGATCCGCTGGATACCGGATTCCAGGCTCTGGGTCAGAAAGTCGAGGCGCGTGGCTTCCAGCCTGGGATCGGCGGTGGGTGCGGTCAGATCGACATAGACCCGGCGGCCGCGGATTTTGGCCTGGGTCAGCGCGTACCGCGACGCCAGCGATTCAATGTGGTCCAGCAGCTCATTTTTGGCCGGTTCGGGCCCGTCAAAGGAGGTTTCAATCCAGGTCCGTCCCTTCTCTTCATTGACTTCATAAAGTCGGGTTCCGACAAATTTGGAATAGATTCCGTTGGTGTCAAAAAAACCTTTTTCGGATAAAGCTTGTTTCAGCAGATGGTTCATGGCGCAACTCCCTCGCATAGTGTGTTCAGAGTCCTCGGACTCTGAGGCAGCCGGATCGACAGTGCCCGGCACGTTATTACGTGTCATCTTACCAGCCAAACATTAACCCCATTTTAAAGCAGCCCCCTGATAATAGAGTCGTTGAAAAAAACTGCCGGCTGCCAGCCTCTCCATGTCTTCACCGTTCCGGCAGCATAAGACATGGATCGCAAGGACCTGCCCGGATTTTGCGCCGCGCTGCAGTCACGGACGGGATAATGTCAAATGTTATTAACAAATCACAGCTTTTTTGATGGTATCATAGAATAGATGGTCTGTTTCTTCATTTAATGATGGAAGGTCTATTTCTTCATTTAATGATTGAATCCAATGCGAAGTGGTTCCGGGGTTCACCAGTTCCGATATTGACGTCATTCCGAAACTTAAACATTTCGCTATGCAATCATACTGGAACACAATCATTCCGGTACGCAATCATTTTGGAACACAATCATTCCAGGATCAACTGGTACATCAATCGAGAAACAGTGCGAATCAAATCGTTCGAACAACCGATAAAACATACAGTCGAGGAGGACATACCTATGATCGCAGTAATACTGGCCCAGGGCTGGCTCAGACGGGAAGTGGCGGAGGCTGAACTGGCCGGAGTGAATGAACCGGTCGTTTATGCCGAACGTTATGAAGAGCTTCTGCCGGTGAAGGATGAAGTGGAGATCATTTTGAATACGGGGAAGCCGGATGCGGAAGTCATCCGTCAGATGCCGCATCTGAAGTGGATCTTTTCGTATTCTGCCGGAGTCGACATGTACCCGATGGAGCTGTTGAAGGAAAAGAGCGTTGTGCTGACCAATACCTCTGGGGTCCATAAAACCAATATCGCCGAACAGGTGCTGGGAGCCATGATCCTGTTCTCGCGCAACCTGCTGCAGGCGACGAAGGATCAGGCGGCCCGGGTCTGGCAGACCTATCGTCTGGATGAACTGACGGGAAAACAACTGCTGATTATCGGCGCCGGTCAGATCGGGCGGGAAATCGCCTGCAAGGCCAAGGCCTTTGACATGAAGGTCACCGGCGTGCGCTGGCAGGAGGGCCGTGAGATCCCGGTGAACTTCGATGAAATGGTGACCGTGCGCGAGCTTCACCGCGTGCTTCCGGGCAAGGATTATGTCTGTCTGGTGGTACCCGCCACCGATGAGACCATCGGTCTGATGGGCCGGCGGGAATTCCAGGCCATGGACCGGACCGCCGTCTTCATGAACGTGGGCCGGGGCAACACCGTCCGGGAAGCCGAACTGGTTGAGGCACTGCAAAATGGCGAGCTGCGCGGCGCCTACCTGGATGTTTTCGAAGTGGAGCCCCTGCCCCAGGAGTCTCCGCTCTGGGATCTGCCCAATGTGTTCCTGACGCCTCACACCGCCGGGCCGACCCCGCATTACGCCACCCGGTCCTTCGCGCTGTTCCGGGCTAATCTGGAAGAACTCCGGCACGGCCAGCCCATGACCAACCGGATCGATCCCGACCGGAAATACTAGGAGCTTTATGAAAGCGGCTGAATTTTTTCACCTGGTTGAAATCCGGACCAAAACGGCCAGTCTCCTGCCCTATCTGGTCGGTACGCTGTACGCCCTGACTCAGTATGAGCGCTTTGACCGGCTCAATGCCCTCCTGATGCTGGTGTCGCTGGTCTGCATTGATTTGTCCGCTACCATTCTGAATCACCTGTCGGAGGTTCGAACACCCTACAGCGTGTTCCGCCTCGATCACATGAAATACTCCAAATCCGGCGTTAAATTCCTGCTGGCGACGCTGCTGGCGGCCGCCGTGGTCTGCGGCGGCTGGCTGGCGTGGCGCACCGGGCCCATCGTCTGGTTCTGGGGCGTTGTCTCCTTTGCCGCGGCGATCCTTTATTCCGCCGGACCGCTGCCCATTCAGCGCACCCCGCTGGGGGAGGCGGTATCCGCCTTCTTCATGGGCTTCGTCATTGTGTTCCTGGCCTGCCACATCCATCTGGGCGGGGAACCTTTCCGGGCCTATGTCTTTGGCACCCGCTTCACCCTGGAACTTGACCTGGAGCGCCTGGGCGAGATCCTGCTGGTCAGTCTGCCCCTGGTTACCGCCATCGGCAACGTCATGCTGGCCAACAACATCAGCGATCTGGCAAAGGATCTGAGCGAGAGGCGCTATACGCTGCCGGTGCTCATCGGCCGCAGCGATGCGCTGGTGCTGTTCAATCTGTCCTATCTGGCCGGCGCTCTGGCCATTCTGACCGCTGTTCTGGTCCGGGCTCTGCCGGCTCAGGCACTCTTCATGGCTCCGGTCTACGGGCTGGTCTTCCGCCGGGCCCGCCGCTTCAGCGCGGCCCCGGACAAGACCACAACCTTTCCCCTGGCGGTGCACAATCTCAACCTGATCGGCGCCGGCCTCATCCTGGTTCTGATCAGCCGCCTCGTTTTTTAGAATCTGTAACCCGGAACATAGCTGATAAACTGATTTGGCTGAACTACCTGCGTCAGCCAACTGGAATCAACTGTTTTAGCCAGCAGAAATGACCAGCAGAAATGACCAGCAGAAATAACCAGCAGAAATAACCAAACTGAAATAGACAGAAATAACCAGCAGAAATAACCAAACTGAAATAGACAGAAATAACCATACTGAAATAAACAGAAATGAAAGCATCTGCAACAGATAGGAGTCGTTTTGGAAAAGTTTGTACAAGAAATCATGCAGCAATATGGATACCTGGGGATCTTTCTTCTGATCTTCATCGAGAACCTCTTTCCCCCCATCCCTTCGGAGGTGATTCTGTTGTTCGGCGGCTTTATGACCGTATCCGCCGGACTGAATGTCCCTCTGACCATTGTCGCGGCCACCGCCGGATCCATGGTCGGGGCCGTCGTGCTCTACTTCCTGGGCTATGAACTGGGTATGCACGGGATTCAGCGTTTCTTCCAGGGCCGCATCGGCGATCTCCTGGGCCTGACCCCCCATGATCTGGTGAAAACCACGGAATGGTTCCAGAAGAAGGGCTCCGCGGCCATTTTCCTGTGCCGGTTCATTCCGCTGATCCGAAGCCTGATCTCCATTCCGGCCGGCATTACCCGGATGAAAGTGGGTCCCTTCCTGGTTCTGACCCTCATCGGTTCCACCATCTGGAATACCGTTCTGGTTCTGCTGGGTCATTTTGCCGGCCAGGGCTGGAATGAATACAAGGAAATCTTCTCTGCCTATTCCAGTATCTTTGTCCGGGTCATGGCCGTGGCCGTGGCGCTCTGGCTTGCCTGGCGCATCATTCGCCGTTTTCGCCGGAGCAGGGCTGAGAATTGAAGCGCCACATTGAACTGACGATGCCCGGCGGCACGCTGCGCGGTTATCTGGATCTCCCGGAGGGTGAGGGACCGCATCCGGCCGTGATAGCCTTCCATGGCTTTACCGGAGACTGTACGGAACACAAGTTTCTCCTGGCCCGGCTGGGCCGGCACCTGGCCGCCTCGGGCATCGCCGTGCTGCGGCTGTCCTTCCTCGGCTCCGGGGAATCTGACGGCGAGTTTTACGACACTGCCCTGTCGGATCAGGCGCGCCAGGGCGAACGGATTCTGGACTGGGCCCGGTCACAGGCGGCCATTGATCCAGACCGGATGCTCCTCCTGGGCATGTCCATGGGGGGCTGCGTCGCCACCCTGGTGGCGCAGCGGCGGCAGTCAGACCTGCGGGGCCTGATCCTTTTCGCGCCGGCGTTCCGCTACGCGGAGAAGTACCGCGAGCGCTATGACGAATCCGGGACGCTGTGGCATGGCAATCTGGCCGTGGGCCGCGCCTTCCTGGACGAGTGTCTGGCCTGTGACTTTGCTGCGCTGCTGAGCGATTTGAAGCTGCCGGTGCGCTTTTTCCACGGATCCGCCGATGCTTCGGTGCCGCTGGCGGTTTCGGAGGAATTCGTCCGCTGTCCGCAGGACGCCCGACTGACGCGGCTGCCCGGGACCGATCACGGGTTTGATACCCCCTCGGGCATCGCCGGACTGTTCGCGGGCGTCGAAAGCGCCGCCCGGGAACTTCTGGACTGTCCCTGAGTCCGGGTCCGAATCCTTAGATCGGGTTGTTTTGTCAACTCTCCCAAGTCTTCAAGCATAAACTTGCATCCCTGATGTATAGAAGGGGTGCTCTTTTTTTTGCCCTTTTTCAGCCCGAAATGTAATCATTTGCGGAAGGTGACCAGGAATGAATAAAGTTTTCCACAGGATTTCGCAAATTGCTCAGGCAAGACTTCAGCAAATTAAACAGGGGTCTTTTTCCTGGATTTCAATAAAATCAGAATTTTAGTATTGGAATTTTAGTACCGGATGAAATTTTGAATCGAATCGGCAAGATATGACCTTTAAATTTTTAGATTTTAATTTGAGTTTCAAGTATAATATATGGTGCAAATTTGAATGGATCGGTAAAAATCGGGCCGTGAAAAGGGTTTTATGCATTTAGTTATCTTTTATGCATTCTGATTTTGCTGTCTAAAAACAAAATAATTTTGGGGAGGATATGAAATATGAGACAGGACAATGTAAAGATCATCATCTGGGGACTGGGTGCCATGGGCAATGGCATGGCCGAGATGCTGCTGGCCAAGAAAGGAATTGAAATCGTCGGGGTGGCAGGCCGCGGCGACAAACTGGGAAAAAGCATGTTTGAATTCCTGGAAAAGACCAATCCGTATGACCATGACATCGTGATCGGAACACCGGAAGAAGTCATCACCGAGAAAGCGGCCGATGTGGTGCTGCTGTGCACGGATTCCTACACCCGCACCGCCTTTGACCGGATCAAGTTCATTCTCGAGCAGAAGATCAACGTCATCTCCACGGCGGAAGAAATGGCGTATCCTCAGGCTCAGGAACCGGAGCTGGCCAAAGAGATGGACCGCATCGCCAAAGCCAACGGCGTGTCTGTCCTGGGCACAGGCATCAACCCCGGCCTCATCATGGATCTCCTGGTGGTCTGCCTGACCGGCGCCTGCGAGTCGGTGGACTCCGTGGAAGCCAAGCGGGTCAACAACCTGTCTCCCTTCGGACCCGTCGTCATGCATGAGCAGGGCGTGGGCATCACCATGGCTGAATTCGAGGAAAGAAGCAAGACCGGAACTCTGGCCGGCCATGTCGGATTCAGCGAATCCGTCAACATGATCGCGGACGCCCTGGGCTGGAAGCTGTCCGAACCGGTTTCCCAGAGCATGACCCCGATCATCTCCAAGGTCGACCGCAAGGCACCCTACGCTGAAGTCAAAGCCGGCAACATGGCCGGAGTCGACATGCGCGGCCAGGGAAAAGTGGACGGCGAAGTCAAGATCAGCATGATCCACCCGCAGCAGGTTGAGCCCCAGCTGGAAGGCGTCAACACTGGGGACTACATCAACATCAAGGGCGTGCCCGACATCAACATGGCCATCACGCCGGAAGTTCCCGGCGGCATCGGCACCATCGCCATGTGCGTCAACATGATCCCCCACATCATCAATGCCAAGCCGGGTCTGCGCACCATGCTGGACCTGCCGGTACCAAGAGCCATGATGGGAGATATCCGCGAACTGATCGAGGTGGAATAAAATGACAGCGAAAAAAGGCGACTGGGTCCGGATCCATTCGGTGATCCTGACCGCCGCCCAGCGGACCGGCAGTCTGCCGGAGGATACCCGGGTCACGGATATCCAGATGTGGACCAAGGGGTTCCTGCTGGATGAAGCGGCAGCCCTCGGCGACGAAGTCACGGTGGAAACCTACATCGGACGCCACCAGAGCGGCACACTGACCCAGATCGAGCCATTCTATGACCATAATTACGGCAAGTGCGTCCCGGAGCTCCTCTACATCGGACGGAGCCTGCGGGCGGATCTGAAAGAATATGAAGCGCAGCGCAAGGAGGAGGGACAGGATGAAAGATAACAGCTACCAGAGCGTTCTGGCGCGCAAGAACGACATCATGAAGACCTCCGTCGGCATCGACTACTCCCAGTTCGAGTACGGCCGCATCGCCTTCGACTATGACCGGATGATGAAAGAGACCGGCTACAGCCTGGAGGAGATCCGCCAGATTCAGAATGAAACCGGAGTGGGCAATACGCCCATCTTTGAACTGCACAACCTGACCCGGCTGGCGCGCAAATACGCCGCGCCGGGCAAAGGCGCCCGCATTTTCGTTAAGGATGAGGCGGCCAATCCGTCCGGATCCTTCAAGGCCCGGCGGGCGGCCACCAGTGTATATGAAGCGAAGCGCCTGGGCTTTTCCGGCGTCATCACGGCAACCTCGGGAAATTACGGTGCGGCAGTGGCCAGTCAGGCAGCGAAGAGGGGATTGAACTGCATTGTCGTCCAGGAGTGTTACGACTCCCATGAGAAGGGACAGCCGGAGATCATCGAAAAAGCCAGAAAGTGCGAAGCCTACGGGGCCGAAGTCATTCAGATGACCGTGGGACCGGAGCTGTTCTACAAGTTCCTGCTCCTGCTGGAGGAAACGGGCTACTTCAACGCTTCGCTCTACACCCCCTTCGGCATCGCCGGCGTGGAGACCCTGGGTTACGAGCTGGCCCTGCAGATGCGGGAGAAGATCGGCCGTGACCCGGATGTCGTCGTGTGCACCAACGCCGGCGGCGGAAACCTCACCGGAACTGCCCGGGGCCTGCGGGCTGCCGGGGCAAAATCCCAGGTCGTGGGCGCCTCCGTCGACCTGTCGGGGCTGCATATGGCATCCGACAATGACTTCAACCTCAAGTCCTTTACCACCGGCCACACCGGCTTCGGCGTGCCCTTTACCACCAACCCGGACCGCTCCGACGTGCCGCGCTCGGCCGGCCGGCCGCTGCGCTACATGGACCGCTATGTCACCATGAGCCAGGGCAGCGTGTTCTTCATTACGGAAGCCCTGGCCCAGCTGGAAGGGCTGGAACGCGGACCGGCGGGCAACACCTCCCTGGCCGCAGCTTTCTGCCTGGCCCAGGAGCTGGATGAAGACCAGGTCATCGTGGTTCAGGAAACCGAGTACACCGGCGCCGGCAAGCACATCAACCCGCAGCTCACCTTTGCCCGCGAAAACGGCATTGAGCTGGTGATCGGCGACCCCAAGGACGAGATTCCCGGCAAGAACATCGTGCTGCCGACCAGTGCCGGCAGGCTGTTCATTGAAGATCTGGACCTGAATAAATTGCGGCGTTCCTCCATCAAGAATCAGACGGTGGGCAAGAACGTCCTGGATATTACCCCGGCCGACGTGGATTATCTCGTCCTGGAAACCAATTCGGATGACGCCTTCGTCCGGACGGTTCTGGCCGAGCTGGGAGTCAGCATTACGGAGGAAAACCAAAGATGAAGCGACCCGATGACTACCTGAGCCGCCGGGCTCACCTGCAGGATCTGACCGAAGAAGAGCTGGAGCAGCGCTTCTGGGAGACCTGCGCCAAAATTGTCGATCCCATGCTGGATCTGGCCAAAAAGAACACAACGCCGTCCATCGAGCGCTCGGTGCTCCTGCGCATGGGCTTCTCCTCACCGGAGGCCGCTCAGATCGTGACGCACACCATGGAACACGGTCTTATGGGCAAGGGTTGCGGCCACCTGGTCTACCGCCTGGCGCAAGACCAGCATCTCACCATCCGGGAAGCCGGACTTCGCCTCGCCCAGGGCGAGGGCTTCGACGCGCTCAAAGCCGTCCTGGGAGGGAACGCGTAATGGATCTGAAACGCAACGAAAAACTGGATGTCCGGGAAATCCTGAAGGACCTGGACAAATATGAGCCGCGCCGCCGCGGCTGGCACTGGCGCGAAGGCGCCGGCACCCCGCGTCAGATCGGAAAGTTTGTCTTCCATGACATGAGCGACGATCTGAAGCAGAGCCAGCCGCTGCCGGCTGCCAAGTACTTTGAGAACATCGACCCGCAGCCCAAATGCGTCATCACCACCGAGATTGCCTCGGGCCGGTTTGAGGACGACATCCGGCGCATGCGCATGGCCGCCTGGCACGGCGCCGACCACATCATGGTCATCCGCACCGCCGGCCAGAGCCATTACGATGGTCTCATCGAAGGCACGCCCCAGGGCATCGGCGGAATCCCCATCACGCGCAAGCAGGTGCGGGCCCAGCGCAAGGCGCTGGATCTCATTGAAGATGAGGTCGGCCGTCCGATCAACTATCATTCCTACGTGTCCGGTGTCGCCGGACCGGAGATCGCCGTCATGTTCACCGAAGAGGGCATCAACGGGGCCCATCAGGATCCCCAGTACAATGTCCTCTACCGCAACATCAACATGGTGCGGTCCTTCGTGGACGCCGCCGAAGCCAAGACCATCATGGCTTATTCCGGCATGGCGCAGATTGACGGCGCCCATAATGCCAACGCCACCGCCCGGGAGGCCTGGAAGGTCATGCCGGAGCTGCTGGTTCAGCATGCCATCAACTCGCTGTTCTCCGTCAAAAGCGGCATGAAGAAGGAGAACATCTGTCTCTCCACCGTGCCGCCCTCGGCTCCGCCGGCCCCGGCCATGCGCCTGGACCTGCCCTATGCCGTGGCGCTGCGCGAGCTGTTCCGGGAATACAAGATGCGGGCCCAGCAGAACACCAAATACATGGAATCCTCCACCCGCGAGGCGACGGTAACCCATGTGCTGAATCTGCTGATCTCACAGCTGACCCGGGCAGACATCCAGTCCACCATCACGCCGGACGAGGGGCGCAACGTGCCCTGGCACATCTACAATATGGAGGCCGTTGATACGGCCCGGCAGGCCTTTGCCGGCATGGACGGCCTGATGGATATGATCGCTTTGCGCCGGAACGAAGGGGAACTGGCTCAAAAGACTCGGGAGCTCAAGGAACGGGCCATCCTGTTCATGGAAGAGATCCTGGAAAACGGCGGCTACTTCAAGGCCGTCGAGGACGGCTTCTTCGTCGACTCCGGCATCTATCCGGAGCGCAACGGGGACGGCATCGCCCGCAAGATTGACGGGGGCATCGCCGCCGGCACCGTGTTCGAGCGCGATGCCGACTATCTGGCGCCGGTCACGGCCCACTTCGGCTACAACAATGCCGCTCAGTACGGAGCGGAGGATCCGGTCAGCCTGATTGGAGGCTGCACCTTTGAGGACCGCTCCAAGATCGTCTACATCGACGAGCTGGATCCCAATGACAACGTCAATGTCCGCCTGGAAGAAGTGAAAGACCTGCTGGATCCTGCCCGGATCAAGCCGGAAATGGAATGGCGCGGCGACGGAGTCATCCATCTGTCCATGTTCCTGCCCGCCGAGGAGCGCACCGCCGCGGCGGCCGCTCTGGAAATCGCCCGGCGCATGAACCTGGTCGACGCCGAGGTCATCCACAAGGAGATCATGCAGGAGGCCGAGGGAACACGGATTGAGGTCAAAGGCGTCTTCCGCGACATCCTCAACATCGCCGACCTGGTGATTCCGCCCAAACCGGATATTCTGTCCGAAGAAGAGCTGCGCGCGGACATCCAGCGCCGGCCGATGAAGATCGTCTGCGGCACCATCGGAGAGGATGAACACTCCGTGGGCCTGCGTGAAATCATCGACATCAAGCATGGCGGCATCGAGAAGTACGGCATCCAGTGCGAGTATCTGGGGACGTCGGTGGCGGTGGAAAAAATCGTCAACGCCGCCATTGAGCTCAATGCCGACGCCATCTTAGCGTCCACCATCATCAGCCATGATGACATCCACTACAAGAACATGAAGAAGATCGCGGACCTGTGCGTTGAAAAAGGCATCCGGGACCGGATCATTCTGGCTGCCGGCGGTACGCAGGTATCCAACGAATATGCCCGGGAAGCCGGAATGGACCAGGGCTTCGGCCGCGGTTCCAAGGGCGTCCATGTCGCAACCTTCCTGGTCAAGAAGCGCCGGGAACTGGAACAAGGGGAACCGTAACATGAAACAGGCAGACCTGCTCATTGCGGAGATCGGAAGCACCACCACGGTGGTCAGCGCGTTCCATCAATTGAATACGGATCCGGTGCTGCTCGGCCAGGGGCAGTTCCGCACCACCGTATCGGAAGGGGATGTCAACATCGGCCTGGCCGGTGCCATCCGGGATCTGGAGGAGCAGCTGGGAGAAGCGCTTCGCTATGACCGGCTGATGGCGTCCTCCTCCGCCGCGGGCGGTCTGCGCATGACGGTGCACGGCCTGGTCTATGACATGACGGTGCGGGCGGCGCGGGAGGCCGCCCTGGGGGCCGGCGCCAACCTGAAGTTTGTTACGGCCGGCCGGCTGCGCCGGTCGGATCTGGCAAAAATCCGGGAAATCGGGCCCAATATTATCCTGCTGGCAGGCGGGGTTGATTACGGCGAGCGTGAAACCGCTCTGTACAACGCGGAGCTGATCCGGTCGCTGAATCTGGCGGTTCCGGTCATTTATGCCGGCAATGTGGAGAATCAGGAGGAAATCCGTCTGATCTTCGAGGGCAGCCCCAACCGGCTGTATGTCGTGGACAATGTCTATCCCCGCATCGATGAACTTAATATTGAACCGACCCGGAAAGTCATCCAGGCGGTCTTTGAGGAGCACATCACCCACGCCGGCGGCATGGAGCACATCCGCGATCTGGTGGACGGACACATCATTCCGACGCCGGGCGCGGTGATGGAAGCTTCCATCCTGCTCAAAGAGGAACTGGGCAACCTGGTCTGCGCCGACATCGGCGGGGCCACCACCGACATTCATTCCTGCACGGCGGACTCGGATGAGTTCGCGGGCATCCTGCTGGAGCCCGAACCGGAGCACAAGCGGACCGTCGAGGGGGATCTGGGTATGTACGTCAACCGCATGACGGTGCTGGATCTGGTGACGGACCGGGAACTGGACAGCCGGCTGGGTCTGGACCGGGCCGAGGCGGTCCGGCGCTCCGAAGCGCTGCCGCCCATCCCGGACACGGCACAGGACCTGGCACTGGTGTCGCTGCTGGCAGAGACCGCCCTGGTGACGGCTCTGCGCCGCCATGCCGGCGTGCTGAAGGAATACTTCGGTCCGTCCGGCCGCAAGCTGGCGGCCCTGGGCAAGGATCTGACCCCGGTGAAGCATTTCATCGGCACCGGCGGGGCGCTGACCCGCCTGCCCGACGGCGAGGCCATTATCCGGCGCGCCCTGGCGCGGGAGAGCCGGCTGGAGCTTTTGCCCCGGCCCGATATCAACATCTGGATTGACCGGGACTACATCATGGCCTCCCTGGGCGTCATGAGCCTGCAGTATCCGGAAGCGGCCCGCAAGCTGGCCCGAAAAAGTCTGAGCATCCCGGAGGGAACACCATGAAAAATCCACGAGTAGAAATTAATCTGACCCGGCTGCGCCAGAACGTCGATGCCATCGTCGGCCTGTGCGCCGATCACGGCATCTCCGTGGCCGGTGTCACCAAGGCGTTCTGTGCCATGCCGGAACTGGCTCAGGTCTTTGTCGACGGCGGCTGCCGCTATCTGGCGGATTCGCGCCTGGAGAACCTGAAAAAACTCAAGGGCATGAGTCTGCCCCGCATGATGCTCCGGCTGCCCATGATCTCCGAGGCTCGGGAAGTGGTCCGTTACGCGGACATCTCCCTGAACTCCGAGGTCGATACGATCCGGGCCCTGGATCAGGCCGCTCAGGAAGCCGGCGTCCGCCACGGCGTACTGCTGATGATGGATCTGGGCGACCTGCGGGAGGGGTTCTACGATGAGTATGAGCTGTTTGACGCCATCGAGCAGACCCGCAGGCTGTCCCACATTGACGTGGTGGGGGTCGGCGTCAACCTGACCTGCTTTGGCGGAGTCATCCCGGATGAGTACAACCTGTTCCGGCTGGTCACCATTGCCAAGTATGTCCACAAAAAGTACGGCCTGGAGATGGAGCTGATTTCTGGAGGCAATTCCTCTTCCCTGCACCTGATCCTGGATGACGCCATGGTGGAAGGGATCAACAACCTGCGCATCGGCGAAGCCTTTCTGCTGGGACGGGAAACCGCCTACGGCGAACGGGTTCCCGGAACCGTGGAAGGGGTGTTCACCCTGGTGGCCGAGGTCATCGAGCTGAAAAAAAAGCCCACCGTACCCAAGGGAATGGTGGGAAAGAACGCCTTCGGCGAAGTCCCCGAGTTTGAGGACCTGGGGACCAGAACCCTGGCCATCTGCGCCATTGGCAAGCAGGATGTCGATCCCACCAAGCTGACGCCCCAGGATGAGGACATCCTGATCAAAGGCGCCTCCTCCGACCACATCGTCCTGGATCTGTCGGACTCGGCCATTCCCTACCGGGTTGGCTCGGAAATCCGCTTTGACATGACCTACGGCGGCATACTGTCCTCCATGACCAGCAATTATGTCCATAAGGAAATCGTCTGGGAGGAAGCCGAAGCCCAGGAGGAGTTCCAGCTCAAGGTCGTTCGCTGAGTCCTGCCTGAGGCAAGCAGCACACAAGCGATCCTGCCAGCATCGACATGAGCAGCAATCGAAAAAGCAGCAATCGAAAAAGCAGAAAACCCCGCGGCCGGTCGGCTGTCCCAGGACAGTCCGCTGGAAGCGGGGCTCTTTTTTGACTGGCTGACTACAGGCGAATCGGAATCAGCTTGATGTAGTCTTCAATGGAACCGTCCTTCAGGCAGCACTCAATGATCTGGCGGCCGAGGGGATCCAGGTCCGGGGAGTCGAATTTGGCCAGTTCCTTCTTGAAGAAATCGGTGAGCAGCCGGGCTCCGGCGTCGTAGGCCTCATCGCCGACTTCCGGCTGACGGTTGACTTCGAGCAGTTCCTTGGGCAGGAAGGTGCCGTCCACCTTGATGCTGCCCAGGGCGTAGCCCAGCAGCGGGCATCTGGATTCGTTGAGCTGATGGCGGCCGAACTTGCCGTTGCGGCGGGAGAGATATTCCCGGGCAATCCACTGGGGCATAAAGCCGACCTTATGGGCGCCGATGTTCTGGTTAGGGATCAGCACGTAGCGGGTGTGGCTGGTTTCCAGAATCTGCTTGAGCAGGAGGTTGGCCTGGTCGACGCGGCGGCCGGTGGCAAAGGGCCAGTAGGAGCCGACGCCTTCGCTGGTCATGCCCTCGCTGTCGGTGATGCTGGGATTGTTGTGGCCTCTGGGGGATACCAGGCGCCACAGCCAGGCCAGGGCCGGGGGCAGGATATGGAACAGCCCGATGATGCCGTAGCTGGGATCCGCGATGGTGCAGGGCGGAGTGCGCACGCCGAAGCTTCGGATATCGACTTCCACCGGTTCGTTGATGATGTTGGTGATCTGATTGCGCGGCAGAATCACCCGTGGGTTGGGGCAGGGCTTGTCCGGGGCATCCATGATGTGTTCCCAGATCAGGCAGGTGGAGCCGGGGACGGAATCATAGTTGAAGAACAGCAGCGGTTCCTTGGGATGAATGGTGCGCTTTTCCAGATAGGGATCCGTGCCGTATTCCTTGATGTGGTCGGTCCGCATGAACCAGCCGGCTTCGGCATCCTTGACTACCAGGCGCTTGGAGGCGTTCTGGAGCTGGGGATGGCACAGCGCCATGTCATCGGTGATGGGGAGCAGCTCGCAGGTTTCAATCAGGTCAATGTAGGTGGTTTCGCCGGTGACGCGGTTGGTGGACAGGCGAATGCGGCCGTCCATCTCGCGATGGATTTCTTCGATCATTTCACTCTTGCCGCTGCCCGAAGCACCTTCATGCATGACGGTGAGAACATTGTCATAGGGCGTGATGATCCGGACGGTGGAGCCGTGGACCGTCACCCAGCCTTCTTCTTCGCCGATCTTGAGGAGCACGCCGTAGACGCCTTTCTTGGCGCTGGGGCCCGGATACAGGTTGTAGGAGAAAAGCTCGTAGATATCGTCCAGCCGGTTATGCACGACCATCTGCTTGCCGCCGAAATGGGTATGGCGGAAGGTCGGTGCCAGGTAGATGATGGCCTTGGGCTTGAAGCCTTCGGGAACGCGGCTGGCCGGGATGAAGCCCTGCAGGTCGGCCAGGGCCGCGGCGAAGAAGCCGGCGTTGTCCGGAGCGACCAGGAGCGCGGGATAGCCGAATTCTTCGCCGCCGGCCATGAAGGGCATGATGATCAGGCCCTGCGTGGTGAGCCAGTCGAAGGTCTGGTGGCGCAGTTCGTCAAATTCCGCGCCGTATTTGGAGATGAAGCGCTGCTTGTCGGATTTACCGTGGTCGGCAATGACCATGCAGTGGGGATCGCGCCGTCTCATGTAGACATCCATGTAGTTGACGACCAGTCCGTTTTTGCACTTGGCCACCGTGGCTTCCACGACTTGGCCTTGGCCCGGAACGTCATAGCTCACTTCATTGAACAGCGGGTCACCGCCCATGGCCAGTTCAAGAAGTTCGCCGCGTGTCTCCGGGATGGTTACCGAAAGACCGCTCTGCAGAAGTTGGTTCAAAGAGTCCGGCAGAATCATATGCTGGATCGGTCCTTTGTCTGTCATCACGTATCGCCCCTTGTCGTTTGTATAAAATGCAGAAATGTTGAGTTATTATTCCACTGTAATAATACATCGGAGATGGAGTGAAAACAACAATAAACCTTATAAATCAAAGGTTAACAAGAGCAACCGATTACATTTGTCAACCCATTCAGCGTGAATAATTATGCATATATCGTGAATAACAATCGCTTCGCAGTCGCTCGCCTGTGCCTTTTCCGGATCGGTCAGGCGGCGGTTTTGCAGAATGAAAAACAGCTGCTTTCCATCAAAAGCAGCTGAACCGTTGGAAGGGCATTATTAATAAATTGACTGTTGAGCAGGCTCGGAGGATGAAACATCTACCGGTTTTCCTCGTCATCGAGCTGCTGCTGATTTTTTTCTGTGTCACTGTATTCTGATGATAAAACAGCCAGGCAGCAAGATAACTGATGAAGGTCGAGCCCAGGAAGGTAACGAGGAGCATCGCCAGGAAATAGCCGATGCCATCCACCTGATATTTCCCGGCGTATTGGGAATAGTTGATCCCCCCGGTCACTGCGGTGACAGTCACTCCGGCGATGAGGCTGTGAATCAGGGGCATTCGCTTCGTGTGCGATCCGCTGCCGTTCAGATCCAGTCCCAATGACATATATCGTACCAGCTTGTAGATGGAAACTCCGATAAAGCAGATGAACTCGGCCGCATACTGTTTGAACGGCGCGTTTATGACAAATTGCTGCAGCAGAATCGAGGCAAGCAGGGCAAACATCAGAATGCCATCGGCCTCACTGCTGATTTTGCGGCGTTGTGAGATGACTCGTTCATCCCGGATAGTCTGGTTTTTCATGATGGATCCTCCCAAAATAAGTCATTCAGTGTTTTCTTCAGTGCCTTGCAGATTGCGATGCACAAATTCAGCGACGGGTTATAATCCCCGGCCTCAATCAGTCCGATGGTCTGTCGGGTCACGCCGACAGCCTTGGCTAATTCTTCCTGGTTCATATCGCATTCCAGCCGGGCTATTTTCATTCGCTTGTTCTTCATGAAGCACCTCCTTATATTGCAAAGTATAACATATCTCGGTCATAATGCAATATATAAATTACATTTTCTTCAGAATCCAATGCAGAGGAAAGGACAGGAGGAAAACACTGAAGGACAACAGCGGTTCGGGAAATTGCTGCCTGGTGACCTGCTGGGCAATCTGCTGCCTGGTGACTTGCCGGGCAATCTGCGGCTCAACGATCTGCCAGATCAAATCACTGGATGATTTTTTTCAGAATCATTTGCTATAATAGCCTTGAATTAGAGGCGGATCCCATGTTGCCGGGACCGCGGGAGGTAGGTCAATGGCAGGTTATGTATTTGCGCTGGGTGTCGCGCTGGTTTTGCCGGTGCTGGTCTCGCTTGTTCTGGTGCGCCGGTACAGGGCACTTCAGCCCGTACTGCTGGGAGCCGCCTGTTTCATCCTGTTTCAGGTTCTGCTGCGGATTCCGCTGCTTCAGTTTGTGCTGCCCAGGTCAAATGAGTATCTCCTGTTCCAGTTTACTCAGCCCCGGCTGTTTCTGTGGTTTCTGTCCCTGACAGCCGGCCTGTTTGAAGAAATCGGACGGTATGTGCTGATGCGCCGGTTCATGAAGGACGCGCCGTTGTCTCATGCAATTGCCTTCGGAGTGGGGCATGGCGGTATGGAGGCCATGCTGCTGGTGGGTCTGAATCTGGCGGTGGGTGGATATTTAGGACAGCTGCCCTTCCAGTCCAGCCTGCCCTTTGTCCTGACCGGTGCAGAACGGATTCTGGCCATGACGCTCCATGTCTGCCTGAGCATCCTGGTGTGGCGTTCTCTGAAAGAGAACAAGCCGCTTCTGCTGGCTCTGGCCATTCTGGCACATACCCTGTTTAACGCGCTGGGGGCTGAACTGGCCTGGCGCAACGTCGACGCGGTACTGATTGAGGGTGCCCTGGCACTTGCCACCGTCGGTATTGTCATCTATACCCTGTTCACTCTAAAAACCATTCGAACGGATCAAAGGAGTATTGAATCATGAAAAGAAAACACCGTGGACTGACCCTGCTGCTGTTTGTACTGACCCTTTCCCTGGCCCTGGCCGCCTGTGCCCAGAAGACGCTGCCGGAGGGCTTTGATCAGGCCAAGGTAACGACTCAGGCCAAACAGGTCATTACGCAGCTGACGAATAAAGAGTATGCCAGCGTGGCAGCCCAGTTCAGCCCGGAGATGAAGGCAGCCCTGGATGCCCAGAAGCTGCAAACCGCTGTGGGACCGGTCATCGACAAGCTGGGCGCCTTCAAGGAATTCAAGTCCGAAACCGTCGGGGCCGGGGAGAATCCCACCATCGGCAAATACGCTGTAGCCATCATTAATTGTGTCTACGCCAACGGCAATGCCACCTACACCATCAGCATCGACTCCGCTGGAAAAGTCTGCGGACTCTATGTCAAATAGGAATAGGGCACAAGGGATCGGCCGGTGCGGCGGATGATCAGGCTGGGGCAGCCTGGATCGGATCCCGCAGCACCCTCTGAATCCCCGACCCTGGATGCCGCCCTACCATGCGGCATTTTTCCTTTTCAGCCGGGCGAGCTTTGACCTTGCTCCGGGCTTTGGCTGAGCTTCGAAAGTCCATGAAATGCATTGGTTCGGATCAGGCGCCTGCCGGCTGAAAAAAATTGACATTTCCGCTGATTGCAATAAAATAGCAGAGGAAAGCATAAACAGAGAACTCGGATAACCCAGGGTTTCTGATCATGCCTTTCGAGATTGCTGCTATCCTATTTCTACATCAATGATCCGTGTCGCTGCCTCTGATCTTTGTGCGGCAGCCCGGAATACGAGGAACAAACCAATGGATAAATTACAGGGGGAAGGGTGCGAGATCCTGATTCCCAAGGAAGAGCGGAAAGAGATCCGGGATGTCGAGGCATCCATTACGGGGAAATATAAGAAGACGATCTGGTCCAAGTTCACCAAGGCGCTGAATGACTTCGAGCTGATTGAGCCGGGGGACCGGATTGCGGTGGCCATCTCCGGGGGCAAGGACTCCATGCTGATGGCAAAGCTGTTTCAGGAACTGAAGCGGCACCGCAAGTTTGAGTTCGAGGTGGAGTTTATCTGCATGGATCCGGGATACCATCCCCAGATCCGGGAACTGCTGCTGGATAATGTGGAATACCTTCAGATTCCGCTGAAAATATTCGAAGCGGACATCTTTCAGGTCATTGATGACATTGCCCGGGACTACCCCTGCTACATGTGCGCCCGGATGCGCCGGGGCTACCTCTATGCCAAGGCCCGGGAACTGGGCTGCAGCAAGCTGGCCCTGGGTCACCATTTCAACGATGTTACTGAGACGGTCATGCTCAACATGGTGTATGGCGGGACCTTCAAGGCCATGCCGCCCAAGCTCCGCTCCACCAATTACCCGGAGATTGAGCTGATCCGACCCCTCTACTATATCGAGGAGAAATTTATCAAGAAGTGGACCAGCGAGATGGGCATCTGGCCGCTGAACTGCGCCTGCATGGTGGCGGCCAAGCGGACCGGCAACAAGCGCTATGTCATCAAGGAACTGATAGAAGAGATGAAGAAGATCAACCCCAACGCGGAGATGAACATCCTGCGCTCGACTCAGAACGTCTATCGCGACACCTTGCTGGGCTATGTCTCCGCCGGCGAGAAGCATGATTTCGCCACCGCCTACTCCGAGCGGCCGGGTACGCCGGACGAGGAGTAAGCTGCCGGAAGAAAGCGGTAAGGGCAATGGATGAGATCATCCCTGAGCCAGGGGATGCAGCAGGAAGCCCTTCATCATCATGACAGTGAACAGCAAGGCCACCCGATTCGATTCGGGTGGCCTTGCTGTTTTTTGGGGTTCAGATTTCTTGTGCTACTTGAGCCGGATGCGGTCGCCGGGTTTGGTTTTCAGTTCGGCGTTGAGTTCTTCCTCCAGGGCTTCCAGCTGGGAAGGCCGGCCGAAGTTGTACTTGTCCATGCCTTTGCTGACGAGTTTGTGGCGGGGCAGGTAGCGGGGGCCTTTGCCAAGGATGGCAATAAGGGCGAGAACCAGGGCTGCGAGGCATCCCAGGATCATCCAGCGCAGGAGGGAGCCGGGCATCTGCAGGAACTTGAGGAGCAGGGCGGCAAGCCACAGGAGGACGATGGCCGGGCTGCGGGTGGTCAGGCCGTAGTAGATCACAAAGAAGAGGAAAACGGCCAGGAGCAGAAAGGCGGAGACGTCCTGCTGGAACAGGGTGTGCCAGCGCATGGCGATGGTCTGAAAGAGCAGGAAGAGCACCCAGCCCAGGAACAGGCAGAAGGGGGCGCGCAGGAGGAGTGTCTCATCCCAGAGGTCTTCGTCTTCCCGGATGCTGCCGTTGATGGCGAACAGGAGGAGGGTCGTCAGGATCAGCAGGAAGATGGCCAGTCCCAGGAGTTCATAGTGCCAGCTGAGGATGGCCAGGGAGTAGAGGATAAACGAAGCGCCGACGGTCCAGCCCAGGGCATGGCGCGCCTTCTGCCGAATCAGTTCACGGTGCGGGCTGGCGCCTGCCTGAAACAGGGTAAACAGGGTCAGGCCGGCCAGCGTGATGAAATAGAGGTACCAGGTGTAGGACGGTCCCACGACGGGAGCGGGATACCTGGTTTCCAGGGTCAGGACAGTAGCCTGAATGGGCAGGAAGTAGGCGGACAGAGAGACTGCCGCCAGAATCAGCCAGGACAGGCTGTTGAGTATTTTCAATCGAGTCTGCTTTTGTGCTTCCATGTGGGACCTCCCGGACCGGCGGCGGCAATGGAAATTGCCGGCCGCTTTGAATTGATTTCAGTATAACAAAGCCATTTCGGCCCCGTATGGCGTAACTGTTATAAAACTGTAAATCTTGGCTGACCTCAGGGGCTTCAGCTGGGATGGGGCTGGTGGGAGTCCGCGGTCTCGGGTTCGGGGGAGAGGCGGGACAGTCCCAGGATTTCTTCAATGAGGGTGGACAGGACATCCAGGTCCTGGACCCCGTTGAGATACAGGTCGCTGAGCCCGCGCACCAGGATGTGGATGGTGTATTCGGGGTAGCGCAGGGGCAGCAGGGACGGATTTTCCCGCAGGAGCTCCGTTACTTCCCGGATGGCGTGGTCTTCCAGGCGCCCCCGGACAAAGAGCGAGACGACGGTGCCGTTGCTGGCTTTGATGTTGAGCAGGTTCTCGTTGTGCTTCATGGTGGTCAGGTAGTACCCCAGAATGCGGCGGATCAGGGTGGAGAAATCCTCGGTCTGGTCGCGCAATTGGGTACTGAACTGACGGGACACCTCCTGGACGAATTCATCGGCGATGGCAGCCAGGATGGCGTCCTTTTTGGGGAAGTAGTAGTAGAAGAGCCCCTTGGCGACGGACAGGCGGCGGACGATGTCATCGACGCTGGTATTTTCGTAGCCATTTTCGAGAAAGAGCTCCCGGGCGGCATCCATGATTTCCTGACGGCGGACTTTGGGATCTTTTGAGATTCTCATGGCGCAGGTCTCCTATTCCAGTGATTTTAAGGACTCCACCATGTTGATCCGTTTCAGGGCGAAGTGCATGACGAAGTTGACGATGGCAGAGAAGAGGAAGGTCAGGGCGAAGGCCAGCAGATAGCTGGGCCAGTAAATGACTTTGCCGAACATCATGTTCTCGATTTCCATGGTCTGGATGATGAACTGATGCAGGGACGCCCCCAGGGCCAGGCCGAACAGGGCGCCGAACAGAGTCAGGAAGATGTTCTCGCGGTAGACGTAGGCGGACACCTCCGTGTCCCGGAAGCCCAGGACCTTGATGGTGGCGAGTTCGCGCACGCGCTCCGTGATGTTGACGTTGGACAGGTTGTACAGGACGATGAAGGCCAGGGTGCCGGCAGAGGCGATCAGGACCAGAACCACATAGATCAGGGATTTCATCTGGTCGTTGAAGGTTTTGGAGGTTTCGCTGGCGGAGAAGATGCCCAGGACGGCATCCTGTGCCATCAGCTCTTCCTGCACGCCTTGTTCGTTGGCCAGGCCTTCCTCGGTCAGCTTGAGCCAGGCCATGTCGTAGTCGGGCTTGAGGAAATGGGTGGACTGGTAATAGCGGGGCGAGATGTAGATGTAGTTTTCGATGTAGTTTTCGGCAATGCCGGAGATGACGGCTTTGTACTGACGGCGGTCACCGTCTTCATAGCTCATTTCGTCTCCGATCTTCAGACCGGTCTGATCCGCCATTTTCTCTGTGATCACGACGCCGTCATCCGGCAGGGGAAGGGCCTGGCCGCTTCTGCGGTCGCGCAGCACCACGAAGCCGGAGAGCTTGCCAGGTTTTTCCGGGATGGTGAGGCGGGCGTCGTAGGTCCGGTCAGAGCCCGGGACATGGACTTTCATGGTGAGCTGCTGACCCAGGGCATAGCTGTCCACGGAATCCACCTGGGACAGGATCTGGTCCAGATTGCGTTCCGAAGCGGGCTTCTTGGAGTCGACGCTGACAATCTGGTCGAAGATGAACAGTTCCTTGAACTGGTTGCCCATGATGGCATCCACCGAGTCCTTGATGCCAAAGCCCGTCAGGATCAGGGCTGTGCACCCGGAAATGCCCAGAACGGTCATCCAGAAGCGTTTCTTGTAGAGGAACAGGTTGCGGAAGGTGACCTTGCGGGAGAAGGACAGGCGCCGCCACAGCGGCGTGATGCGCTCGAGCAGGATCCGCTTGCCTGCCGGCGGAGCCTTGGGCTGCATGAGGGAAGCGGGGCGTTCCCGGATCTCGGAATAGACGGCAGCCAGAGTGGCTCCGACGGTGGAGAGCACGGCAAAGCCGATGGAGAGTGCCGCGTAGGTGGGATTGAACTCGATGACCGCGGCCGGCACGTTGTACATCATCTGATACGCCTGAATGATCACCCGGGGGAAGAGGTTGAAGCCAATGAACAGGCCAAGGACCGACCCGGCCAGGGAGGCCAGGAGAGCATAGGCGATATACTTGCCGGCAATGTAGCCGGCGCTGTAGCCGAGGGCTTTCAGGGTGCCGGCCTGGACGCGCTCTTCCTCCACCATGCGGGTCATGGTTGTCAGGGAGACCAGGGCAGCCACCAGGAAAAAGAAGAAGGGGAAGACCACGGCGACTCTGCCGATCTTGTCGGCGTTGTCAAACCAGGAGGTATAGCTGGGATTGCCGTCCCGGGTGGAAACAAACCATTGATCCGGGATGTCGAGGATCTTGCGCTCAGCGTCCATGATCTTGTCATCGGCTTCGGCCAGCTGTTTGTCCGCATCAGCCTTCTGAACGTCATATTCGGCCCGGCCTTTATCCAGTTCGGTCTTGCCGTCGGAGATTTTTTTCCAGCCTTCCTCGACCTTGGTGTCCAGTTCGGCTTCGCCGTTGTCCAGATCGAGCTGGGCCTGGGAGAGCTCCACTTCACCGTCATCGAGTTCTTTGCGGGATTCGTCCAGCTTCTTTTTGCCGGCATCCAGTTCCTTCTTGCCTTCGGCCAGTTCTTTGGCGGACTGGTCCAGCTTCTTCTTGCCGGCGTTGTATTCGGTCAGGCCGGACTTATACTCCTTCTCGCCGGCGGCCAGATCCTTCTTGGCCTGGTCATACTGCGCCTTGCCGGCGTCATAGGCGGCCTTGGCGCTGTCATAGCTGGCGTTGACGGTTTCCAGGGAGGTGTCGAGGAAGCTGCGGATCGCCGCCGGGGCTTCCGGTGTCGTATAGGGGATGAATGTCCGGATGTAGCTGGCGGTTTCAGGGGAGACTTCTTCGATCTGAGCGAGGAGCTGGTTGTACTCCTCTTCGGTCATGGTGGGGGCGTCGGGAATGGAATCCCGCGCCTCATTGAGTCCCTTGACGATGTCGCCGAACAGTTTGATCTGCTGTTCGGAGGATTCCATGGTGGCCTCGTTCTGCTTGAGCATCGCCTTGCCGGCATCGATCTGCATCTTGGCGGAGTCGAGCTGGGCTTTGGCGGTGGCCAGTTCCAGGGTGGCGGAGTCGAGCTTGGCCTTTCCGGCCAGGTATTCATTGTTGCCTTTCTGCCATTTGAGATAGCCTTCGTTGTATTTGACCCGGCCATCTAAGAGCTTCTGGCGGTTTTCCAGGATTTTCTTGCGGCCGTCGGCGATCTCCTGCCGGCCTTTGGCCTCCTCGTCGATGAGGGTGGTTTCGGCCGTGGCCAGGTCTGTCTCGGCCTGATCCAGCGTCGCTTTGGCATCGGCCAGTTTTTTCTCCGCGTCGGCTTTTTCCCGGCGCAGGGTGGCCTTGCTGTCTTCCAGCTCGGCCAGCAGGTCGGCGGTTTCTTTGGCCATGACTGTTTTGCCGATCTCATCAACCTGGGCCTTGACCGGATCAACCAGGTTCCTGTACTCGTCCGTGTCGGGGCGGAGCTGGCCGGCTCCCTCAATGGAGAAGAAGAATTCAGTGGGTTCTTCCAGGGTAAAATCTTCAGCGGGGACGTACACGAAGGTGGCAAGCTGGCCGTTGCCGATGTTGGTGTGCTCGAATTCAAAGCTGATGTAGAGAGGAGACTCCACCAGGCCGACAATCGTATAGTCCTGATCCTTCAGCACTTTGGCCAGGTCATTGCCCTCGTCCTCGGCAAAGCGGACGGTCTGACCGACGGACAGGTCCATGTCCTGGTACTTTCCGGCAGCCAGGACGATTTCACCGGAGCGTTCCGGCAGGCGGCCTTCCTTTAGCACGAGCTGGTTCAGGGTTTTCGGCTGGCTGTAGGTGGCCAGATCCATGGAATAAAGCCGGGCGGCCAGCTTCTGGTCTTCGCGGACCAGAAACAGATCCTTGGTATAGGAGCTCTGGAGCTGGTCCAAGCCTTCCACCGCCCGAAGCTGAGCGATGTCTTCGGGACTGTAACCCAGGGGGTTCAGCGAACGCAGATCCATCAGGTTGAGCTCGGAGTAGTAGGCAGCCGCGCTCTTGACCATATCTGGTCTGGTGGCGTTGATGCCCGCGAAAAAGCCCACACCCAGCGCAATGATGGCCAGGATGGACAGAAAGCGGGTAAAGTTCTTTTTCAGGGAGCGCAGAAACTCCCGAATCATGACGTTCATGGGATCACCACTCGATCTCGTCCACCGGTTTGGGGGACTCGTTGATGTAATGCTCCAGCACCTTGCCGCTCTTCATCCGGATGACCCGGTCCGCCATGTCCACCAGGGCGCCGTTGTGGGTGATGATGACCACGGTCATATGGTTTTCGCGGGAGAGATCCTGCAGCAGCTTCAAAATGGCCTTGCCGGTATTGTAATCCAGCGCGCCGGTGGGTTCATCGCACAGGAGCAGCTTGGGATTCTTGGCAATGGCTCGGGCAATGGCCACCCGCTGCTGCTCTCCGCCGGAGAGCTGCGACGGGAAGTTCTGGGTCCGGTGACCCAGACCAACCAGTTCCAGGGCCACTTCCGGATCCATGGGATTCTTCGTGATCTCGGTGGCCAGTTCGACATTTTCCACCGTCGTCAGATTCTGGACCAGGTTGTAGAACTGGAAGACAAAGCCGATGTCATAGCGCCGGTAGTCCGTCAGGGCGCGTCCGTTGTACTTGGAGATGTCCTTGCGGTCCACTTCCACCAGACCGGAGTCCGCCGAATCCATTCCGCCCAGGATATTGAGCACCGTCGTCTTGCCCGCGCCGGAAGCACCGACGATGATGCAGACCTCGCCCTTCTCGATTTCAAAATCTACGCCGTCCAGAGCGGTAATGGTGACTTCCCCCATGGGGTAGACCTTCCGAACGTCTTCTAATTTAATAAAACTCATGGTATCACATCCTAATAACCTCATGATATCACTGACTGACTCCAAGTCAATCAATAAATTACATACAGGAACTATAAAACTCCACGCAATACCACCAAGGTGTTTTTGCGGGAGCAGATCAAAAAACAGGGAGGACCCCGCGAACGGCTCCACACCCTGTTTTTCAGGACAATCTATTTAGGTCGTTATCTTTTGACATTTTTTGACCCGCAGGCGCTGTCCTTTCCAGGAAGTTTCGTCTATCGCCGCTCAGTTCCGGGATGATCCGACTAACGCTGCTCGAGGTTCTTTCTTCGGTCAGAGGCCAGGCGCGTGAATCGATGGTACAGCCGGTTATCGAGCAGGCGGGATCGGTTTGGCAGTCCGGTAATGGTTCAGGAGAATTCGTGCAACTTCAATGCCTTCCTCTGCCAGATGGAAGGACCCGTCCTGCATGGCCCATTCAAAGATAAAGCCGCGAAGTGCCCGTACCAGCTGGCAGGCGATGTCCGGTCCGTTTCCTTCGAGGTACCCGCCTTCCACCGCACTGTCGATGGATTCGCTCAGGACGTTTTTCACGACGCTGCGGATTGCCTGGGAATCCTTGATCTCCAGCTGATTTTTCAGGAACACGCTGCGGTAGGCTGCCCCTTTTTTCATATTGGTTTCCAGATATTTTTGAACGGCCAGTTCAATGATCCGGATGGGATCTGCCTCGACCTGGGCCAGATAGGTACGGAGCTCTTTGTCGAAATTTGTGTAGCCTTCGTTGAAGACATGTCCTTTACTGGGGAAGTAATGATAGAACACACCGACACTGACGCCGGCCTTTTCGCAGATATCCATGATCTTGACCTGGTCATAGGGAAAGTGGACAAAAAGCTCCACCGCGCTCTCATAAATTCGCTGCTTTGTCTCCAAAGCCTGTTTCTGTCTTTTCGTTAATTTATCTTCCATGGATTCTCCAGACTGTGTTTAAACGGTATTTAAGTGTTTCTCTGCCCGGCGGAGCCGTGCTTTTCCTAAATCTACCAAAATTCCGGAGAGAATCCAACCTCCTTTTTCCCAGCCTCATGACGCGGAATGTTACGAATCATGTGAAGATTCCAGACAAAATTATTAAACAGGCAATTATAAGGCAAATAAGATATAATTTGCGAAACAAAATTCGGTGAATCAAAACACATTGACATGCGCCGGACCAGAAATATAGAATAAGTTCATTGTATAAGTTCGTGGAATTAATTCAATGAACTTATTCAACTAAACAGGTCAATAATTTTTACTCTGAGCTGAAAGCGTATTACAACAAAAGGTAGTGAATTCTTACATCATCCGTCTCGTGTTCTCTCAGATAGTTGGTGCCCACACTCATGGGTTCCACAGAGTCCAGCGCGCTTCTGCCACTATGTGGATCTCCGCCAGCATGCTCTATGCAGCAAAGGTCATGGCGATGGCAGGGTTGAAAATATTGAATGAGCCGAAACTGGCGGCAAAGGCAAAAGAAGAATTCGATCGCACGATGAATGGAAAATCCTGTGTGAATCCGATCCCGGATGATATTCCAGTGCCGAATGAAGGATTCGGTTTTTAGAAAAGAAGGGCAGGCCGTCTGTTTCAACGCATGGACGGTCCTTGCTTATGAAGTGCAGTCAGGGGGGTATTATGAAAACATTACGCCAAACCGGTATTTTTTATGGATGGTTTATTATAGGGGCTTCATTCCTTATCATGGCCATCGGATTCGGCAGCGTGTACAACGCTTCCAGTATTTTCATTCAGCCGGTCTGTCAGGACCTGGGCTTCACCCGTTCACAGTTTAATCTGACCATGACAATCCGGGCAGTTGTCTCAGTGGTGGTGTCTCTCCTGGCGGGAAAGATTTTCAGACGCTTTCCGATCATGAGGGTCATGAAAACAGCTGCGGTCATTCTTATCCTGTCGTTTTTCACCTATTCCCTGGCAGACTCCCTCTCGATGTTCTATCTGATCTCCGTCGCAGTCAGCATTGCACAGACACTGGTCACGATCATCCCGTTGTCCATTATCATCAGCAACTGGTTTGATCAAGGCCGGGGTGCGGCTCTGGGGCTGGCCTTCATGGGCAGCGGAGTCGGCGGCATGGTGCTGAGCTCTCTGACTGGCATCTGGATCCAGATGTACGGCTGGAGAGCAGCGTATCAGATCCTGACGGTGCTGATGGTGATATTTCTGATTCCCAGCGTGTTTCTGGTTTTGCGCCTGCACCCCAGGGAACTGGGGCTGAATCCTCACGGCGTCACCAGAGAGGGGGCGGAACGCTTCCGGACTTCGGAGCAGGAAGGGATTACTCTCAGGCAAGCAATGCGTTCAGCGAGCTTCTGGGGCATCAATCTTGCCTCGGTCCTGCTGGTGGTTGCTGTGAATGGACTGATGCTCAATGTAGCGCCCCATCTGACGGACATCGGCTATTCCATTACCTTCAGTGCCAACATGGTGGCATTGATCATGGGGTCCCTGGCTATGGGTAAATTCATTCTGGGCAAGCTGTTTGACCGCCTCGGACTGAAACCAGCCATACTCATCGCCAGCTGTGCCAATATCATCGCTCTCGCGGGACTGATCTACGCAGAAAAATACATCGGGCTGGCTGTTACGGTATTGTTTGCGGGGGTCGGCTGCGCCTATTCCACGATCACCTACTCCGTCCTAACCCTGGAACTGTACGGAAAAAAGGACTACCGGGCAATTTTGGGCTTTATAACTGCCATAGCGTCTTTGGGCGGCATCATCAGCCCGGTACTGACCGGTTTCCTCTATGATCTGACCGGCAGTTACCTGGACAGCTATAAAATTTCCATCGGCTTCTGCGTGATTGCCCTTGCCATTTTCCTGATGGTGTTCGGACAGAAGAAGCAGGAAAAAACAATGCCGTCCTTTCAGGAGGGGGAACGAAGGATTCTAACAGCCCAGTCGAAATAATGAGATCTATGGGAGTACTGTTTCATCCGGACAGCATCAGTTCAGTTCTCATTGACGGAAATTGCTTCGTTCCGATAAAATGAGCACGATACCATCATTCACAATTTTTGTTAATCGTATACATATGGGAAATGGCGCTCCAGCAGGCAGCGCGAATTTGCAGAACGTGCGATCCGCTGGAAGGCGGAGATTTCCCGGTAAAAGAACGATTCCACCGATTCCATCCAATAACGGACAAAACAAAGGGGAAACGCAAAGTGAAAGCACTCTTAAAGAGCAATATTTTTTACGGCTGGTTTATCGTTGGTGCCGCCTTTTTCATCATGGCGCTGGGATGGGGCAGCGTCTATAATGCTTCCAGTATTTTTATTCAACCCATCACAAAAGAACTGGGTTTCACCAGATCTGAATTCAATGTGACGCTGACCATCAAGGCGGTGTGTCTTTTGGTTGTTTCACTCCTGGCCGGTAAAATATACAGTCGGTTCAATATCATGAAAGTAATGAAAGTCTTCAGTGTCACCCTGGTACTCTCATTCTATCTGTATTCGTTTGCCAGCACGCTCCTGATGTTTTATGCCATCACTATAGTTGTCAGCACGTCCCTTTCACTGATTGCCATTCTCCCGTTATCCATCATTCTGAGCAACTGGTTTGTCAAGGGACGGGGCAGCGCCATCGGCATGGCTTTTATGGGAAGCGGAGTCGGGGGGATGATCTTGAGTTCGCTCACTGGGATCTGGATTCAGAATTACGGCTGGCGTGTCGCCTATCAGTTCCTCACTGTACTGATGGCTGTCTTTATTCTCCCCGGTGTATTCCTGATTATCCGCACTCAGCCCAGTCACATGGGGCTTAAGCCTTACGGAATAACCGAGGAAAGCGCTGAAACCTATCGGACGGCAGAGAATGAAGGAATTATGCTCAAGGATGCCTTCCGCTCCGTCATATTCTGGGCAGTCAACCTTGCCACGGTCTGCCTCAACATCGCCATCAACGGACTGATGCTCAATGTGGCGCCACACCTCACGGACATCGGCTACTCCATTACCTTCAGCGCCAACGTAGTAGCTCTCATTATGGGATCCCTGGCCATCGGTAAGGCTGCATTCGGAAAACTCTATGATACCATCGGACTTAAGGCGACCATTCTGATCGCCTGTATGGCGAATATTATTGCCCTGACGGGTGTGATTTTTTCCCGGAGCTACATCGGCCTGGCAGTTACGGTCATTTTTGTGGGCGTCGGCTGTGCCTATGGCACGATTGCCAGTTCTGTCCTTGCCAATGACCTGTTCGGCAAAAAAGACTTCAACGCGATATATGGATTTTTAACCGCCATTGGAGGAGTCGGCAGTATTCTGAATCCCATTATTTATGGATTCCTCTATGATAACAGCGGCAGTTATATCAGCAGTTACCTCCTGTCCATCGTACTGTGCGTCGTGGCTCTGTTCATTTTCCTTGCAATCTTTGCCAGGAAAAAACCCGTTCCTGCTCTGAATTGATTCTGATCCACCGCTGGTTGCTTCAGGGGCGGGGGAAATGCTCTGCAGTATTTCCCTGCCCTGTAACCGCCCGGTCAATGATCAAAAAATAGGATTAAATAGCTGGAATGGTATTTGAAAACAAAATATGATGTAAATTTAAAAAAACACTTCCCAAAACATGTTTTAGTGGCTATAATAAGTTTTGTAACAAATTTACGGGATGTAGCGCAGTTGGTAGCGCGCTGCGTTCGGGACGCAGAAGTCGCAGGTTCGAATCCTGTCATTCCGACCAAATAAGCGGGTTCCAGATTTATCTGGAACCCGCTTTTGTTGAAAATAACAACAAAATAACAGCATATTAACAATACAGGTCACACATGAGCCAAGAAGATTCAAAAGAGAAGGCTATCGAATACGCTTCAACCGAACAGGAGAACATTGACTCTATGGGCAGTTCAGCAGAATATCGTCGATGAATCTGCAACGAATTACGACGAACGTATTCAGTCACACATCATCGATAACGCTACAGCAGAAAAGACAATGAAGACCATGCAGAACCTGAGGAGTTTCGCGCCAGGTACAACCTCATCAAACTTAATGCTCACCTGAGGGACATTGCTTTGTCAGTATTTAAATATATCTTGTAATAATAGGAATGTTCCAGCACAATATAGTTATTCCAAGTGAATGAAAATTCTCAATTGTATGTTCTAAAATAATCTTGCTCCCTCATCTTCTCATCATGATCGGTCGGAAAAAGTACTTTTTCGGCCGACCATTCAATGCACGGATGCTTAAGAGGTACCGACAGTGATATACCCATTTTTTAGGAGGATCCATGATGAAAGGAACCATTTTTTCTCTGATAACCAATTTATTTCAGGGTAAAAGAACCAGGCATAGCTCAGAGACCGGAATAGTCCCAAAAGCACAGGAAGAGATATTTGCACTCAAAGCAGCCAATCCCGCTGATAACCTAGCTTTACTATCTCGAGTCTACTTACCGGCTGAGACTCCAAAAGGCCTTCAGCCTATCTTCAGCGTTAATGAAGAGGGACTTATGATTGCATATATGAACCTGATGAAAAGTGATCGGATCCTTAGCATCCATCATCAATATTCTTCCGATCCCCTCAAGCTGCTGAAAGCAAAGTCAAAGTCTTTATCAACAAAGCAAATCGAAGAGAAATTATTTTACGTTGCTGGTGACTCCAGGACTGAAGAACTGAAAAATGTATACATGATCCGGGAGGATCTTCTGATTCAGATCACAGCACAGGGCTTCAGTGAAGCCGAGTTTGTAAATACTCTCAAGGGATTAATTGAAATAAATATCGACAGTAAAGATGTTGCACCCAGATCAGAATGAGTCAATAGTCCTAGGTCACTCATTCCATAGTTCCTTTGATTCCTGTACCAGTCAGTTGATAAAACCGGAGGTGGTTATATGAGGGGGGCAGCAGGTGACCAATAAGAAGATGGATACCATTAAGACACTGACCAAGTATCTGAATAAGGATGTGGTTGAAATGGCATTTGACAACATCAAGTAACGGTTGAATTTGAGACACCTCTTGGGTTCTTCTGAAAAATACTTGAATGGAAAACTTCTTTGGCCTTTGTATCACTCCGAAACAGTTTCTTATAACCGGGGTCCAGACGAGTTGTTGGATCTTGGACAGATGCAATACGTGCTATCATGTCATGGAAATTTTATCTGGAGATTATTTATTTATACAACATTTAGTCATCGAATCACTTGGATGGATCCTTCTATTCGCATTGATTTGGGTATTGTCAGCGATTTGTTATACTCTGGATTGTAGATTCATCTTTCGTAGTCAGGGAAAATAGTATTACTTTGGATGGGGTGGATTATGGAACAAGATAAAAGCGTAATGACTACAAATCGTCAAAAATATGAAAATTATAGGGAACAGTTCAAGCGCCTTGAAAAAGCACTGACGTATCAGTTCTACTTGGAAGCTCTCTTTATCGCATATGCCATTATGGAGGATCGATCGGAGGCGATTCTGAGGTATGAAGAAAATCAGATAATGGGGGAAAAGATATCCATCGATAGGAAGCTGAAAAAAATAGTTAAAATAGCTGAAGAAAAAAACTCATTGGCAAATCGCTACTTTAAAGACGAACTGATTATGAGAGCTTTGAATTGGAAGGAGGAGCGAAACCGACTGATCCATGCATTAATGAAACAGTGCCTGACAACCCAGGATTTGGCAGAACTGGCCGAAGACGGGAAAGCTATCGCTCGGGAATTAAGTAGCAAAGCCACAGCGTATAAACGAGCTGTTGCGAGGCGAGACGGGAAAAGTCGTGTATAATTGTCAAGAATAACCTTCGCAGCCCTGGTATGTGCCAGGGCTGTTCTTTCAACTAATTTTCTTGAGGTCACAGAAATCTAAACAATTCATAACCCGACAAATCTCGTTTCTTTTTCTGGAATCAGATTCTGATGGGTTTGGATTTTAGAGTCAATAGTCCAGTTTTATTTGCATGCCTATAAACTGATCCAACAACGAAGCTTGACTCTGACCGGTCCCAGGGTCATCCTTCAGAATGAACTTGGAACCATTTTCGTGGGAAACCATCAAGCCATTGCCGGATCACAGAGTTAGAGAGGTCATGTGTAGGATGGGGTTTTGAAAATAACGCAAATCAACTGTGAACGAGTAATTCTGCTGACTGGCATTGGGATCAGCTGGCACTTATAATGAAGGTGAATCCAATGCGGCAGAGAAAAGAATTCTGGGAGGTGCGTGTAATGATCCCCAATCAATGGTATGCCATACTTCCAGCCAGTAATGTCAAACCGGGACAGATCGTCGGAGTCAGGCGGTTGAATCTGGAACTGGCTGTGTTCAGAAGTAAAACAGGGAAATTGGGCTGTGTTGTGGACCAGTGCACGCATCGGGGAGCGGCGCTGCGTCTGGGGAAGGTCAAGGATGACTGTATCCAGTGTCCGTTTCATGGTCTGCGGTTTGATCCTCAGGGCAAGTGCCGGCTCATTCCTGCCAACGGAAAAGCGTCCCGGGCGGACCTCAGCCGCTACAATCTCCGACATTACCCGGTGAGAGAAAACCACGGCATCATCTATCTCTGGTACGGAGATCCGGAACAAGCATCACCGGATCTGCCCTTCTTTGACCGGGAGATCGACGAGTCCTTCTCTTACAGTGAAATCGAAGACCATTGGAACGCCCATTATTCCCGATGCATTGAAAACCAGCTGGATGTAGTGCACCTGCCGTTTGTCCACCACAACACCATCGGCCGGGGCAACAAGACGCTGGTCCATGGCCCTAAAGTTGTGTGGGAGAAAGGGATCCTTACCACCAGCGCCAATAACGAAGCGGATCATGGGCAATTGCCCAGGTCACCCGAAGACAGTGTGATCAAGGAAACGTATCTGAGCTTCCGGTTTCCCAACTTGTGGCTGAATCACATCAGTGATCAGATGAAAGTAATGATCTATTTCGCACCGGTGGATGACGAAAATACCGTCCTGTATATCCGGTTCTACTGCAAGCTGGCAAATGCCAGGCCGCTGAACAGCATGATTGCCTACCTGGGCAAGTTCGGAAACCGGATGGTCGAGCGCCAGGACCGACGGGTAGTCATCACCCAGAAGCCAAAGGCGTCTTCGCTGAAGTCGCGCGAAAAGCTGCTGCAGGGCGACGGTCCCATTATTAAATACCGAAAGATCAGAGAGGAACTGAACCAGGCAGGTTCGCCGGATCAGTCGCAGAGAACAGAATCAGGTGCAGTTGAAATCAGATAAGGCAGTTTGAGGTCCGGCAGTTTTAGATCCGAAAGGTTGAGATCCGACAGGTTGAGGTCCGGCGGTCTGGGGCTGGGAAACGGTCCAGACGCGGCGGGGACAAGCGTCATGCCTTATTCAGTAATTTTTTGGTATCACAAGGTTTGGATGAATCCTATATAAGTACAGTCGAAAGGGGGGAAGCAAGATGGGAAAACAGGATCGGGTCTATGTGGCGATCGATCTGAAGTCGTTCTATGCATCCGTTGAGTGCATTGAGCGGGGACTGGATCCCATGACCACCCATCTGGTGGTGGCGGATGCCAGTCGGACTGAAAAAACGATCTGTCTGGCCGTTTCCCCCTCCCTGAAATCCTTGGGGGTTTCCGGGCGGCCCAGATTATTCGAAGTGGTGCAGCGAGTCAAAGCGGTGAACGCGGAGCGGCAGCGCCTGGCTCCCGGCGGGGCATTTACGGGGGAGTCTATCGATCAGGTCATTCTGCACGCTTTGCCGGAGCTGGCTGTTGCCTATCTGGTTGCCCCGCCCCGGATGGCGCTGTATATGGAGTACAGCACCAGGATCTACGAAGTATATCTGAAATACGTGGCGCCGGAGGACATCCATGTCTATTCCATCGATGAAGTCTTCCTCGATGTCACGAACTATCTGGACACCTGCCGGCTGTCTCCGCGGGAGATGACCATGAGGATGATCCGGGATGTCCTGCAAACCACCGGCATTACGGCGACGGCAGGGATCGGGACCAATCTGTATCTTGCCAAGATCGCCATGGATATTCAGGCGAAGCATATTACTCCGGATGAGAATGGCGTCCGCATTGCGGAACTGGATGAGATGAGCTATCGCCGGCTTTTGTGGACCCATCGGCCCATTACCGACTTCTGGCGGGTCGGGCCGGGTTATGGGCGGAAGCTGGAGGCCAACGGACTCTATACCATGGGGGATGTGTCCCGATGCTCCGTCGGTAAACCCAACGATTATCACAATGAGGACCTGCTGTATCGCCTCTTTGGCATCAATGCGGAGCTGCTGATTGACCACGCCTGGGGCTGGGAGCCGTGTACCATCGCCGATATTAAGGCGTACAGGCCGGGTTCGAACAGCATGGGCTCCGGCCAGGTTCTTCAATCGCCCTACCCGGCGGAGAAAGCCAGGCTGATCCTGCGGGAGATGACGGACCTCTTGGTGCTGGATCTGGTGGACAAGGGGTTGGTCACGGACCAGATGGTGCTGACCATCGGCTATGACATAGAAAATCTGACAAATCCCGAGATCAGCCGGTCCTACCGCGGTGAGATCACCACGGATCGTTACGGGCGCAGGACGCCTAAGAATGCTCATGGCTCAACCAATCTTGGACGCCAGACGTCCTCGACGAAAGGAATTATGGACGCGGTCATGGCACTGTTTGATCGGATCGTGGATCCCAACCTCCTGGTCCGACGAGTCTATATCACGGCCAACCATGTAACAAAAGAACGTCCCGCTCAGCCGGCCGAAACCTACCAGCAAATGGATCTGTTTACCGACTATGATGCGCTCCAGGCAAAGCAGGCGGAAGAAGCCGAAAAGCTGGCGCGAGAAAAACGAATGCAGGAAGCCGTCATCGGGATTCAGAAAAAATACGGCAAAAATGCTGTGATCAAGGGAATGAACCTGGAGGAAGACGCCACAACCATTTCCCGCAACCAGCAGATCGGAGGACACAAAGCATGAGCCATCCCTATGAAGACATCATCGATCGGCCGCATCATCGCTCCTCGACCCGGCCCTATATGTCAGCCCATGACCGGGCGGCCCAGTTCTCACCCTTCGCCGCTTTGACGGGGTTTGAGTCGGCGATCCATGAAACGGGACGAACAACGGATCAGAAAGTTGAACTGGATGAATCCGTCAAAGCGGACCTGAATGATCGCCTGATCCTGCTGCAGGAGCAGCTGAATCAGGCACCGCTGGTCACCCTGACTTATTTTTTGCCAGACCCCAGGAAATCCGGCGGATCCTATGAAACGCTGACCGGCTGCATCAGAAAGATCGATGCATCGGGACAGCGGCTGATAATGGAAGACGGTACGGTCATACCCCTTGACGATCTGGCTGCCCTGAGGGGAGAGCTCTTCCGAAGCTTCGGACCATGAGGAAAAAATCTCTGGGAAAGAATCTCTGAGGAGTGGGAGTAGATTACGGCTAATCAACTGGATTTGGTGATCGAAGCCCCCGGACTGCCGGCGGCAGCATGATGAGGCAGCTGCTGATGCTCGGGCAAAAAGAACGGGCTGTGGTACTGCCTGACGATCCCGCGGTTTCCAGCATGCCCCTGGATATGGAACATATCCAGGAAGACCTTCTGGATCACCAGCCCGCGGAGTTCAATATTGCCCGCTGAACGAGACCATCGCAGCAATCGTTGTTTGGCTGAGACAGACCGAAAATATGAAATACTAAAGAAATGCCGTTCGGAATGAACTCCGAACGGCATTTCTTTGATCTTCCATCCAGAATGGATCTTATTCTGTAAAAGTAACTAAGATCAGGGATATGGTAATATTGAACCAGAAAGAACTGGATCAGAAAGTATTGAATCAGAGGCAGAGTAAGATGACGAAGCATCTACGAAAGAATCTACGAAAGGATCTACGAAAGCATTTACTGAAGGCTCGGATGACTACCGATCGAAAGCGGAACGTTCGATGGGGATTTCAGACTAGATCTTAGCAGGAGGAAAGAAGCAAATATGGATGATTCGATGAACAGCAAACAAGATAAGTTATCCGGTATCCGAGCAGCCATCGCGGCAAGCAAGCACCGGGCTGAGAAAAATGGAATGATCGGCTACTACGGCTGTCTTGATGTGACGGATGATCTGATCGAATTATTGGGTAACGCGGAAGTGGCCATCCAGGAAGGCGACTATCTGTTTGCGTACCGTGTGGCATCATTGATACATAGCAGCCTTATCAGGCTGGCTCTGTCGGCAGATGACAGCGGAGGCGGCGTAACCGAAGCCCTGGGGAAGGCATATCCAGTCATCGAACAACTCTGTGAAAAGGTGCCCCGGGATTCGAAAGATGCGACTCAGATCTTCCTTCAATCGATCAAGGACTGCAGCAATAAACTATACGAGGGCATGGAAGAGTATGCCCTTAATCTTCTCAGCTATACGGCCCGATTGGCTGATCCCCGGAATGTGATGAAGCTGAGGGACCTCCTGGATGAAATCAAACAACGGCACAGAGAGTCGACCTACTATCTCTCTCTCGATGCTCTGGTTTGGCTCGAAGCAATTCTGGCGACACAGGGACAGGACGCGGCTGATTCCTACGCGAAAGAACACCTGCATTATAAAGAGATTCGAGAGCGGGCTGTGGAATGGGCTCTGGAACGGGGCGATCTCAAAGGGGCACAGGATCTGATTCTGGAATATCTTGAGTCTGGAAAACATAACTACTGGAATGTCCAGGATTGGTATCAGCAGCTGTTTGAGCTGTATGGCCAGTCAGGCGATACGGAACAACAGGAGAAGCTGGCCCGAAGTCTGCTGCTGGTAGAGCATGATCCGTTTTATTACCACAAATTAAAGGATATCCTGATAACTAAGGGAGAATGGCAGGATCAGTATCTGAGTCTCCTCCACGAGATGAGTCAGGAGCTTGAGGTAAGGAGCTACCTGGATCTTCTGGCAGGGGAAGATGAAACGGAGTTGATGCTGCAGAAACTCCGGGAGTTCCCGGAAAAAATCTTCTTCCATGCGGAGCAGCTGGCAGAGGTATATCCGGAGGAAACCTGGCAGCTAATGGTCCAGGCCATACAATATCGAGCGGAGCGGGCAAATAAAAGATCCCACTATCGGGATGTTTGCCGCAGCATTCAATACCTCACGGATCTGGGAGGGTACACCGAAGCGGCTGAGCTTACGACCCAGCTTTGGAAAACCTTCAAAGGAAAACCGGCTTTTCAGGAGGAACTGGAGCGACTGGCTTCCAATCTGGGGAGAAAGCCAAGGAGAAGATAATGAACTCATCGTTTGCAGCAAACGATGAACTTGAAATGGAGAATAGTATGATAACGAAGCAAGAGTTTTCCTTGCAATACATGACCCATCTGAATGAGCAGCAGCAGGAGGCGGTGCAGTCCGGCGACGGCGCTACGCTGCTGCTGGCTGTGCCGGGCAGTGGAAAGACCACCGTGCTGGTGCTGCGGCTGGGTTATCTGATTCACTGTCTGGGCATTGCCCCGGAATCGATATTGACGATGACTTATACGGTGGCGGCTACCCAGGAAATGAAGAGCCGGTTTGCCGGTCTGTTTGGCAATTGTGCTGCCAATGCTCTGGAATTTCGGACGATTAACGGGTTGTCGGCAAAAATCATTGATTACTACAGCCGCAATCATGGTCGAAGAGAACCCTTCCAGCTCCTGTCGGATGAAGGGGCGGTGTCCAGGCTGCTGACCCAGGTCTATCAGCGGGTTACCGGGGAGTTTTCCACCCCCAGTACGGTGAAGGATCTGCGGACTGCAATCACCTACATCAAGAACATGATGCTCACGTCGGACGAAATCAATGACCTGGATGTCGGCATTCAGAAGCTTCCTGAAATCTATGAAGAGTACTGTGCTCAGCTGCGGGAAAAAGGTCTGATGGATTATGATGATCAGATGAAATATGCGCTGGGTATATTGGAAAAATTCCCGGCGGTGCTGGATTATTTTCAGGATCAGTACCGTTACCTTTGTGTCGATGAGTCCCAGGATACTTCACGGATTCAGCATGCCATCATTCGGTTGCTGGCTCAAAAATACGGTAATCTGTTTATGGTGGGCGATGAGGATCAGAGCATCTACGGATTTCGGGCTGCCTACCCCCAGGCACTGATGAACTTCAGCCAGGAGCATCCGGGAGCCAAGGTGCTGCTGATTGAACAGAATTACCGCTCTACCAGCGAGATTGTGTCAGTGGCCAACGCCTTTGTTTCAAGGAACCGCTTTCGCCACCCCAAGACCATGGTTCCCACTCGGGGGAGCGGAGAGCCGATTCAGGTCATCGATGCCGTCGATCGGGAAGCGCAGTATAAATATCTGTTTGAAGTGGCTAAGACCTGCCGGTCAGAAACTGCAGTCCTCTTTCGCAACAATGACAGCGCACTCCCCCTGATTGATCTCTTGGATCGGCAGGGGATTCCCTACCAGTGCCGGCAGTTTGACGGAGCCTTCTTCACCCATCGGGTGGTTTCAGATATTACCGACATCATTCACTTGGCCTATGATCCGGCGGACAGGGAAGCTTTCCTGAGGATTTACTATAAATTCGGAAGTCCGCTCCCCAAGAAGGCAGCGCAGTATGCCTGCGAACAAAGCCTGATCAGCGGCAGGACAATTTTGGAAGAAATGATGGACTACCCGGAGCTGAACGGGTATGCCAGGGAGGGAGTCAGTGACTTGATGACGCTGCTGCCCAAACTGGTGGAATGCACCGGCGCCGAAGCCATTCGGAGGATCAAGGCTTCCGGGTATGGCTATTACGTGGATACCTCCAAGCTCGATGCTGGAAAGTTTGATACCTTGATCCTGCTGGGGAAAGGACAGGCCAGTCCCAGGGATTTGCTGAACCGGCTGGCACAGCTGCAGCAGATCATCCAGAGTCATGGCACCTCCTCAGCTCCTTTCATTTTGTCCACCATTCATTCCAGCAAGGGGCTTGAGTACGATCAGGTCTATCTGCTGGATGTGTTTGACGGAATTCTTCCGGCCAAAGCGTTTCCGGATCGAAATTCGGAAGAGGAAGTCCGGGAATATGAGGAAGCCCGCCGGCTGTACTATGTTGCCATGACCCGGGCCAAAAACCAGCTCCATCTCTTCAGCTGCGGCACGAATGAATCCTCCTTTACCCGGGAAGCCCGGCAAGCCCTCCCGGTGGAAGTGCACAAGGAAGAAAGCATTTTTTCAGTTCTGGAAAATTCCTTCGTCGGAAAGTCCTACGCTCATCGCGAGAATGGCACGGGCAAGGTGATTGCTCAATGCGGGCTGAATTTACTGATCGAGTACCCCGAAGGCGAGCTTGATCTTCAGAGCCTGTCTGAACTTCATCGCCAGCGGAAAGTCGTGACGGCAAAAAAAGTCATTTCAAAACCAAAGCCGGAGAGAAAAACCAGCAGAAAGACAAACCAGTCAGTCACCGCATCAGCCATGGATCCGGAGCTGCTTGCTGCCCGGCTCACGCCGGGGTTAACTGCTACACACATCAAATATGGCGAAGGCAGCATCCAGCACAATGACGGCACCACAGTCAGCATTCAATTCAAAGGCTCAGGCCAGGTCCGGAAGTTCCTGATCCAGACCCTGGCAGATCATGGTCTGATTCAGTAGGAGGACCTATCCAAAGGAAACGAAAACCGCTGAATGTACTCAAATAAATGCATTCAGCGGTTTCGCTTATCTATAGGGAAACTATTCTAGGTCCGAGTTTCGGACTTTGCCCTCCCATCAGGTTCAAAACCTTAGTTTTAGATAACAGACCAGGATTGGCAAAGGATGAACTATTTAGAATATCAGAATGGAAATTGTTATTGGGGATTCGTACAAAAAAATCCAAACAAAAATCGGAAGTTTGTATCATGTCTCATTAACTTATTTCTAATAAAATTTATTAGAAATTAAATTAAAAAATAATCGAAAAGTATTGACGGTTGATATTTCAAGTTGTACTCTTAAACCAGAGGTGATACTATGCCAAATATTGATTATATCCGGAATTTGAAAAATCAATCTCAGAAGAAGAAATCTGTAACGATTACGATTGATGAACCTGTATTTGAGAAGTTGTCAGAAATAGCAGATGAACTTGAAACATCAAGGAATCAAATCATCAGTGACATCTCTTCACGTTTTGTGGATGATTACTTCAAGGCGGAAAATCCAAACTACTATATCTTCAACTCAAATAACACTTATATGCCTGAGGGGCATTTGCACATGCTTCTGGGGAATAAAGTATCTGCCTGGGGAGATACCAAAAGTACCATTGAACGATTAGTTCCAGGAGATTATGTATTTGTTTACTTGAACAAAGTTGGCATCGTGGGTGCTGGAACAGTTACAACCGATTACCAGATCAACGACTATTCTCTGGTCCGCTTGAATGATGAAGCTGATGGAACAAGCCGTTTCGAAGTATGGGATGAGTATTTAGTCAGTGTTAGCTATGACAAAAAATGCTTGCAGGAAAGTGCCGATGGTCAGGGACGTGTCATCGATGAGCAAAAGGTCGTAACAGCCACGGAAATCAACCATCAGATTACTAGACAGCCACTTAATAAAACAAGGGTCTGTCTGAATTCAGAGGAAGGGAAAAAACTGAAAGATCTCTTCCTGGGCAAATAAAATTCTCATCCAGCGTTTATATGAATTATAAATAGCATTCCAGGTGTATGATAGCCTTGATGAGTTAGAAGGTCAAAATCGGCCTTAATGACTAAGGTAGAGGGCAGTGTATTCATAACTGATTTATGTATGAGTTCACGCCTCAATATCTAACGAACGACATCCCCAGACCGAAGTAATCGGACTGGGGATGTCGTTCGAATTGAGATTGCATTAATTTATTGCTTTTGGAGCATCTCTCTTAAATACCCGTTCTTCTATGTTCTATCTTTAAGCAATCTTTTATTTTCAGACCAAGGGTGGGATAAGTCTTTCCTGTCAACAGTTCTCTCCCGGGAGGCGGGTGGATCTGCCGAAGCGGAGAGCTACCCGGTCGCCCGGCTGGTGGGTGCTTTGACTGCTGCCTGCTGCGTCGACGGTTAGTATCTGCTGGTTGTACCGGACGCGGTAGATGGTGTGAGAGCCCATGAAGGTGCGATCGATGACCTGATGCGGGGAAGTGGGGTCAGCTTCCATGATGATATCTTCCGGTCGCAGGAGGTGGATGCCCTGGGGGTCTTCCAGGAAGTTGGACTCGCCCATGAAGGAGGAGGAATAAGGGGAGTTTGGATGATGATAGATCTCTTCCGGGGTGCCGATTTGTCGGACTTCGCCTTTTTCCATCAGGACAATCCGATCGGACAGGGACAGGGCCTCTTCCTGATCGTGGGTGACAAAGAGCATGGTGATGTCCAGCTTGCGTTGGAGTTCTTTCAGCTCTTCCCGCATGCGAACGCGCAGTCCGGCGTCCAGATTGGACAGGGGTTCATCCAGGAGCAGCAGCTTCGGCTGAATGACCATGGAGCGTGCCAGGGCTACGCGCTGCTGCTGGCCGCCGCTCAGTTTCTGAATGGACTGGGTTTCATATCCCTTGAGTCCTACAATCTCGAGGTACTCATTGGCCCGGGGGAGTGCTTCCTTTTTTGAGAGATGGCGGAAAAAGCGCAGACCGTAGCACACGTTGTCCAGGACATTCATATGGGGGAACAGCGCATAGCTTTGAAACACGGTGGAGATGGGGCGCTCTTCGGGCGGCAGATTGGTGATGTCCTGGCCATCGAGCAGAATCCGTCCGGAATCGGCTCGCAGGAAACCTCCGATCAGGTTCAGCACGGTAGTCTTGCCGCAGCCGGAGGGGCCCAGCAGGGTGATGAATTCACCCTGCTTCACTTCCAGATCGAGTTGACGGACTCCGTTTTCCTGATCATACATTTTGCGCAACTGATGCAATTCCAAAAACATTTAAGTCACCCGCTTTCGATTTTTGATGGCAAGAACAATGACGTTTACCAGGGCAATGACAGCGATCATCATGACAGCCTGAACTGAGGCTACGCCGTAGCGGCCGTTTTCGACGGAGCCGAACAGCTCCATGCTGGCCAGATTCATGCCCGGTGATACGATAAAAGCAATAGCGCCCATGGAGGTCATGCTCGAGGTGAACACAGAGATGAAGCTGGTATAAAAGATGGGTCTGGTCAGGGGAAGGATCACATTGCCCAGGATCCGGAACTTTGATGCGCCCAGATCGGAAGCGGCATGTTCCAGCCGGTGATCCAGGGTGACAAAGAAGGAATTGGCTGCTTTGTTGGATACTGAGATCTGGCGGAAAACCATATTGGCTCCCAGGATCAGCCAGGTTCCGCGCAGCATCAGCGGCTGATGGGAAAAGGCGGCAACATAGCCCAGGCCATAGAACGTGCCCGGAATGATGAAGGGGAGGGAGGCGATAAACTCCACGGGCTTCAGGTAATTCAGGCGTCTCCGGTGTACGTAGTAGGAGAGAAGGATTCCCAGTAGGGGGGCGATCAGTCCGGCCAGGGCGGAGAGGGCGATGCTGGCGCGGAAGGATTTGAAAAATGTCAGCGGAAGGTCTTTGAAGTACTGGTCAGTCAGGACAATCCTGCCGGTCGAGGTATTGGCGACGGTGGAAAGGAAAATGTTGCCGTATTTGAGCAGCATGATGAAGAAATAGAGTCCGACCAGGCTTCCCAGAAAGATCGACAACGGCTTGGGCAGGGGAAAGCGGTAATCGTCGTTCTTCAGCGAGGTGACGCCGACGCTGGTCAGATCCGTCCGGCTGAAGCTCTTCTGATAGAAATAAAACGCAACGATGGCCGAAGGCAGCATCAGGACACTGATCGCAGCCGCCTTTCCCAGGTGCGGGGTGGAGATCACCTGGAGATAGGCCTCAGTGGCCAGCACTTTGAAATTCCCGCCGATGACGATGGGGGTCCCAAAGTCGGCGATGTTCATAGTAAACAGGAGGAAGAACACGGACAGCAGGGTGGGACGCAGCAGGGGCAGAACCACGGTTCGAAGAATGGCCCCGGGGCGGGCTCCCAGGTCCTGGGCGGCCAGGAGGTGGCGCAGATCGATGCTGCTCAGCGAGTTGAGAACCATCAGGGTTGCAAAGGAGATGCTGCCCAGGACCTGGAGAATGACAATGCCGTGCCAGCCGTAGGGATTGATGCTCAGCCCCAGCCATCCGTGCGTGATGAGACCCCGACGGCCGAACAGAATGATGTAGGCCAGAGCTGATACAAAGGGTGGGGAGATCATCGTCACCATCAGAAGGGTTTCGATCCGTTTCTTGACGACAGCAGCTTGTCCAAAGGCAAAGAGGGAAATGGCCAGAGCAATCAGTACAGCGATGCCGGATGAAACAATGCCGATTCGAAGGCTGTTCAGAATCAGCGTGACATTGCGCGGATCGGCCAGGTCCATGTAATTTTGCAGCGTGAAAGTGCCGCGATAATAAAAACTGGTGGCTATGACGGATCCGATGGGATAAAGAATAAACAGCAGGATCCCGGCAATCAGGATGACCCGAAGAGTGGGATCAAACCAGCGGTCGATCCGACGGGAAGGGGTAGATGAAACCATGGTTACCTCGAAATCGACGGGGAACTGCCAGGCAGTCCCCCGTCCTATTTTTTATTCTATTTTTCCACAAGGGCAGTCCACTTGGCAAGGAGCGCCTCTCTCTGGGAACCAAACAGGGTGATGTCCTGCTTGACGAGCTTGTTGGTGTCGATGTCCTTCATGACATCCGGAATCGCTACATCCTTATGGGTCATGATGCGGGCATCAGCCTTGAGCAGTTCTTCCTGGCCTTCCTTGGAAAGCATGTAGTCCACCAGAACCTTGGCCGCTTCCTTTTTGGTGGAGCTGGCGAAGATTCCAATCGGTGCCGGAGTCCAGGGGATGTAGTCGGAGGGAGCGATGACGGAGACCGGGTACTGGGAAGTCAGTTCATAGGTTCCGCCGGTCAGAGCCAGAACTCCGATGGCGTATTCACCGGCTCCGGTTTTTGGTGCCGGCTCGCCGCCGCCCTTGGCATAGACTTCGATATTAGCATCGATCTTGGTCCACAGATCCCAGCCTGCTTCCTCGCCCATTGCCTGAATCAGGCCGGCCAGGATCGCGTACTGAGTTCCGGAGATGGCGGGATCCGCCATGATGATTTCACCCTTATACTTGGGATCGGCCAGATCCGCCCAGGTCTTGGGTGCTTCCAGGCCTTTTTCCTTCAGTACATCGTTGTTGACCAGGAATCCGGCGGGTACCAGTGCCAGTCCCGTCCAGTAGCCTTCGGCGTCCTTGAACTGAGGGTCAACGGCTGCCGCTTCGGGAGAAACGTACTTTTCCAGGTAGCCTAAGTCCTTTGCCGCCAGATAGCTGTCAACGCCGCCGCCGAACCAGACGTCTGAAGTGGTCTTGCCGCCTTCCGCCTGCATCTGCGCCAGCGCCTTGCCGGTCGAGATTTCCAAATACTCGATCTTGATGCCGGTCTTCTCCGTGAATTTTTCAAAAGAACGCTGGGCGTTTCCGTAAGCCAGCATGACACTCAGGGTTTCTCCGGCAAAGGGTTTGTCCGTTGCAGAAGTCTGAGCGGTGGTTCCGGCAGCAGTGCCAGCCGTTGTCGATCCGCCGGTTGCCGGGCTGCAGGCAGCCAGCAGGGGCAGAGCCAGAGCAGCTGCCAGCAGAAGATTTGTCATTTTTTTCATGAAAATACCTCCAGATTACACTTTTTTATAAATTCAAATTCTCGGATCATGAGGTCCGAGAAGATTTAATTACTAAAACATCATAAATCATTCCGCGAAATATATCTAGTACAATCAGTCAATACGAATAATTTCGATGAATTCTGAAAATTATTCGTTGATTAGAAAAATTAACGATGTATCACGGAAAATAACTTTTCGATAATATAATTATATTTAATAGACCGGAGAATATCATGTTAGTCTATCTCTTCCAGTATGCAGTGTAGGTACTGGGAAGAAGGATTGTTCATTGACAAGTTAGGCATAAAAAGTATAAAAGCACCAAAAGCGGTTGTTGAACAGCTGTTGGTGCTTCTATAATAAAGAGCTATCAGCGGTCGTGCCTTCTCCGACAGTGGACTGGAATCGTTCTCTCAAATCTGATCTATGTGCTTGACGAAGGCCAAGTCCGGGCTGATAAGCCATTGGCACGGTCATGAGCCTCATCTAGGCCGGCAACTATGCGGAATCATTAAAAGAAATCAGTGGAATGAAAAATTGAAGTAACGATTCAAGGTGTAAGTTGAAGTATCTATACCCGGTTATTAATATACAAATTGAAATTTTTACTAGGTACTCCTATGTGTTAGAAAGATTTGATACTCGGAAATACTTCATAGTCGCTTACAGGACGGTCTTTGTCATTGAATTCAAATACTTACTTGGGGTGCACGTGGAATCAAATGAAAATCGTAATATGTAGCTCTATGGATTTTGTGCTTTTGGTAGAGGCCATCGCTATGAACATTTCCAAGATGCTCTCATCGAAAACTCTATGAGAAGTATAAAATCTAGGAAATCGCATTTGACCGGTGGGCGCAGTCCAGTGGTTCAGAACATTGAAGGCATGGGTTTCATCGTAGTTTCCTTCATTCAAGGATTCAAGGATATGTCTCCCTCGGCCAAAGGAATCATGAAGCTCAGCTTGGAGCATAAGCTGACCCATATGGCGGACAGCCGATCAATCGCTGTTAGATGGATATTATCAGCATTCGTACAGACCCTGCAGGACACCTTATATTTAATAGAGAAAAATCCACCAAATAAGTCGGTGGCGCAGTGGCTACGATGGTTCTTGACCTATCATTCAGTATAAGTAGAAAGTTAGTTTTTATGATCGGGAAATATATGGCCCTTAACCGAAGGATTACTTGGGGATCCATATCCTTTTAACAGAAAAGAGCCCAAAGGCTCTTTTCTGAATATTGACCTATTGTTTTTCCAGGGTTACACGTGCATAAACTGTCAAAATAATATGCTCATCGGACTTTATTGTGATTTCATCCGACTGGCCATTGGCTGTAAATGCCACAGTTTTGACAATTTTACTTTCCTTATATCCGTCTGAATTTGTGAACAATTTATTCTTTGCAACATATACTTTACAAATATTGCTTTGATTCGTTACAAGATATGTACCTTTTGGTATGTAATAATGAATATATTTTTCTCCGTTGATGGTAACATGTTTACCGTACTTTCCTTTTTCGCCATCAATCAATACTATCATGTTAGCAGTTGAGGGGTCTGTCGACTCTACACTTCCTAGTTTTTTTCTTTTCGGAATTTTCACAGTATCGAGTTTATCAACGACTGTTGAACCATTCATTTCAAAGTATACCAATTTAGCTTTGTCATTTTGAATATGATAAGTTAAATAGAATTGGATTTCTTCTTCAACCCCGAAAGCATTTTTTGCTTTAACAGAATTAGAAAGAGAGTATAAATCATGATCTCTTGATCGTTCCCAATCGGTCCAAGAGAATTTAGCAGTGCTAGGATAATTTAATGTTGACTGAACTTTTTCTTCAGCTGTTATCTTCAGGGTTGAGTACAGCGAATCATCAAAATAATAGTCGGATACACTAAATGGCTCATAATTTTTTTTGTACAACTCTGCTTCTAAACCGTATTTAATTGATTCAATGGATGAATCCATAGTGGCATATACTAGAAAATACATACCCTTATAAATGAATGAATAGCGCGATCCTCCAATCCAGTCGTCCATTTTTTTCAATTCTTTTACTTCTGCTTGAGGTATTTGAATTGCTTCAAGGGCTTTAATAAAGTCCTTTCTTAATATCTCATCAGATAAGATATTCCCGAAAAGAGCTGAAGCTGTTGTCACGGACTTGGAGCTAGGTGTTTTAATTCCAACTTCAACACCTTGATTTAAACTAGTACATTGTAACATTTAAAACTATACTATAATAGCATATTCTGATATCCTATAAGTAGGAGGTGAGAGTATGCCTAAAGTATCCTATGTTGTTGACCTAAGTGAGAAAGAGCGGGTGAAACTCCTAAATATTGTCAATAAAGGAAAAGCAACCGCGAAACGAATTCTTCACGCTAATATTCTCTTGGCTGCAGACATGAATAATCCAAACCAAGCCAGTTCTCCGGTGATTGCCGAGCGCTTTCATGTGCACCGGCAAACGGTCCAAACAGTTCGAAAAACCTATGCTACACAGGGGTTAGAAGCTGCGCTCGATCGAAAGAAACGGACAAAGCCACCTATTGATCCTAAACTTACTGGAGACGTCGAAGCCAGAATTATTGCCATCTGTTGCAGCAATCCACCTCCAGGGTTTGAGCGGTGGACTTTACGCTTGGTTGCAGAGGAAGCAGTCAAGTTGGAGATTGTCCCAACCATTTCTCATACGTCGGTGGGTAGGATCCTAAAAAAAACGAATTTCAACCTCATTTGAAGAAGTGTTGGTGCATTCCTGCCGATCAAAATGCTGCGTTTGTCGCTTGCATGGAAGACGTTCTGGCAGTATACACTCGCCCTTTCAATCCATCTATTCCAGTCATTTGCATGGATGAAAAGCCTTGCCAGCTGCTGGATGAGGCCAGAAAGCCTATTCCGGCATCACCTGGGTATGTCCGCAAGGAAGATAACGAGTATATTCGCAAAGGGACTTGCAGCCTGTTCCTTTTTACTGAACCTTTAGGTGGCTGGCGGCGATGTGATGCATCGGAACGTCGTACCAAGCAGGATTGGGCGGAACAGGTTCGGATTCTTTTGGAAGAAGATTATCCGGACTGTGAGAAGGTCATACTTGTGATGGATAATCTCAACACCCACAACATTTCAGCGTTGTATGAACGGTTTCCGCCAGCTCATGCGTTCCGCCTGAGTCAACGACTGGAGATCCATCATACTCCAAAACATGGAAGCTGGCTCAATATAGCCGAAATAGAACTTAGTGCTTTATCAACTCAATGTCTCAATCGAAGAATCTCGTCAATTGAGATGATGGATCGAGAGGTGAAGTCTTGGGCTACAAAGCGGAACTACAATCAAAAGTCAGTAGACTGGCAATTCGATGTTACAGATGCACGTTGTAAATTGAAACATTTATACCCAGTGATCATTACAAATTAAGATGTTACAGGATACTAGTACAGCTACTTAGCGAAGAAGAAATAGACAAAAGCAATAAAAACGATAACACGAATTTTTTCATTTTCTATCTCCTTTTTCTAATTATTGTATAATAAGTTTCTAGAACTGTCTAACTAAGAACCTAATTGAAGTCGGAATTTTTTTAGTAAATTGAAAACATGTTAAGACAACTGGATGGATCTCTCGACCAAACATAAGTATGTACTCGTATTCATGAGTATTAATCGTGTTATTAAAATGGATTTTGGGCATGTCAATAATATATAACACCAAAGATTTAATCATATATTTGTGATTAGACAAACATAATAAGATAATGTACAATCAATTGGGAGGGGTTATGATATGAAAAGATTTTTTTTACTGATTTTATTGGTTTTTTCAATTTCCACGACATTAATTGGATGTAGTAGTTTTAAACAAGGATTTGAGGATGGATTAAAATCTAGCAAAACACAGTACACTATCGATATTGAGGTTGAATTCAATAACCCTTATGGCGGGCAAACTCACATGACTATTGTTGGGAAAACTGATTTACCTGATGGAGAAGAAGTAATCATATCGGTAATTAGTGAGAAAAATGATTTCATTGCATCCAGCAAAGATACAGTAAAAGATGGAATCTATATGTCTGAGCCATTTTCTAAGCAGGGCGAATCTATCCCAAAAGGTGAATATAAAATAACTGTATCGACATCAAATAATGACAAAGCAAAACAAGAGAAAATCGTTGACATAGACTATTAAAACCGACTCTTTAACAAATAGTGTGGGTAAGCGAAAAATAGAATAATCAAGCGAGAATCAGTCGTAATCAATTATGGTTTCGACTGATTGTTTTTTTTACGGGAATATGATTTTCCGATCATACACTAGAAGAATCCTAGCACAAAAAAATCTATACCCATAGGTGATACGCTTCAACACCTTGATGTTGTTATTATTCGCCTATAACTACTAGCTTGTAAGATCTTAATTTGTAATAATAACCGGGTATAATTGCTTCAACTAAGAACGTGCATAAGTTACATTGCATGCCAGACTACTGATTTCTGATTAGGATTCCGCTTAGTACCCCAAGCATCTTGATTCATCATCTCCATCGTCGGGATTATAAAATTGAGACATTGAGTTGTTAGTGTGCTGAGTTTTATTTCTGCAATGCTGAGCCAACTTCCGAACTTTAGAGTATGATGGATCTCAAATCGTTGACTCAGCCGGAAACCGTTCATTCAAAGCTGAAAGGTTGTGAATGTTTAGAGAAATCATCACAAGTACCACTTTTTCACAATCCGTATAGTCTTCCTCCAGTAAAATCCAAGTCAGTTTCTCAGAATATGAGATTATAGTGTATTTTTTACGTGTTACAAGGTGCTAGATAGATTTTGAGTTGATTTCCGTGCCTGGCTGGTGCCGGTTCAGGATGTGATCCAGGAGCAGATGGGCGGCTTCGGTTTTTGAGACCAGGGGCAGGGGGGTATCGCCGTCCCGGGTGATCAGGATCAGGCGGTTGGTATCGCCGGCAAAGCCGGCTCCGGCTTCCCGCAGGCTGTTGGCTGCGATCATGTCGATGTTCTTGCGCAAGAGCTTGGCCCGGGAGTTCTCCAGGACGTTGGTCGTTTCCATGGAGAAGCCGCACAGGAACTGATTCGGTGTCCGGTGTGCTCCCAGATAGGCCAGGATATCCTGGGTGCGTTCCAGCGGGATGGAGAGTTCGCCTTCGCCCTTCTTCATCTTGTCATGGGCAATGCGGGCGGGGCGGTAATCTGCCACTGCGGCGGCCTTGATGATGATGTCCTGAGAGGTGCTGCATCGGGTCACTTCCCGGAACATTTCCTCTGCAGTGACCACATCAATGACTTCGACCCGGTAGGGTCGAGGAAGATTGGTTGGACCGGAGACCAGGGTGACCTGGGCGCCGCGCGCGGCAGCGGCCTGAGCGATGGCATAGCCCATCTTGCCGGTGGAATGGTTGGTCAGGTAGCGGACGGGGTCCAGGGATTCCTGGGTGGGGCCGGCTGTCACCAGGACTTTTTTACCGACCATGTCCTTTTCGTGAGACAGCTCGTGCAGAATTACTTCCAGCAAAAAGTTTGGCTCCGGCATTTTTCCGGGACCTTCCACTCCGCAGGCCAGGCGTCCGGAGCAGGGCTCAATCATCTGCCAGCCGTACTGTCTGAGTTTTTCCAGATTGTCCTGGGTGGCCTGATTGAGGTACATTCTGGTATTCATGGCCGGCACAATGATTTTCGGGCAGTCGCAGGCCAGTACCGTAGTGGTCAGCATGTCATCCGCCAGCCCGTGGGCCAGCTTGGCAATGACATTGGCCGTGGCGGGAGCGATAAAGACCAGGTCTGCTTCATCCGCCAGAGAGATATGGCCGATCTTGTAGTCAATGTTGCGGTCAAAGGTATGTACCAGTGTCTTCCGGCTGGTTAACGCCTCAAAGGTCAGGGGAGTAATAAACTGGGTGGCGTTTTCCGTCATGACGACCTGGACATTGCAATGCTGCTTGACCAGGGCTGAAACCAGGTTCGGGATTTTGTATGCTGCGATTCCGCCGGTGATGCCCAGCAGGACTGTTTTTCCATTTAGCATTTCTTGCGCCTCAATTCTTGGTTTTTTTCATTCTCAGTATAGTAAACCGCTCAGTTATTGTAAACTTTTTAGTTCCGATTGCATTCACGATTCAGCGAACTTATAATTTTATTGTTTCGCATGGTTCGCTTTACCCAAGGGGAGGCAGAAGATATGCATTGGAAACAAAATAAATTTTCATTGCGCCATATTCTTTGAAATGGCAGCAGGAGGTAAAAATGAATACCACAAGAAGCTTGTCCCACGGAAGAAACGGGTCGATCCACGACATGGTGCTCCTCGCATCATTCACTGCAATCATCTTTCTTCTGGCCTTTTCGCCGTTGGGCTACATCCACCTGCCTTTGATCAAGGCAACCATTGTCCATGTACCGGTCATCATGGGTTCTCTGCTGCTCGGTCCCAAGAAAGGAGCCATTCTTGGATTCTTTTTCGGTCTGACCAGTCTGATCATGAACACGATGAGCCCGAGTCTGCTGTCGTTCGCCTTTTCTCCGTTGATTCCGCTCCCGGGAAAGAACCAGGGCAGTATCCTGGCCCTGGCTGTGTGTTTTATCCCCCGAATCCTGGTGGGGATCGTTCCCTGGATGTCAGCGGCTTTCTTCAAGCGGTTCTTTCACGGCAAACTCAATCAACCCCTTCAGCTGACGATCAGCGGAATCCTGGGCTCCATGACCAACACGGTATTCGTGCTTGGCTTCATCGATCGGATGTTCCGCAATGAGTATGCCGCCGTAAAGGGCTTGTCGGCCAGTCAGGTGCTGTATGCCATCCTGGGCGTTGTAACCACCAACGGCCTGATCGAAGCCCTGATCGCGGGCGTTCTGACCGCTGCCGTCTGCCTGCCGCTGCTCCGATACACCAGACTCTTCCCGATTACGACGGAAGCATAAGAAGCGAGGATTCACCATGTTTTTAGCCATCGACATCGGCAATACGAATATCGTTCTGGGGATCTACCGCGAACAGGAGCTTTGCCTGACCGCGCGCATTGCCAGTGATCTTCTCAAAACGGATGATGAGTATGTCCTGATCATCCATAATTTGATGCATTTTCATCAGATTCCGCTGGCGGAGCTGGAGGGGGGCATCATGTCCTCCGTGGTGCCGCACCTGAAGACGGTGATCAGCAGCGCCATCCGCAAACTGATCGGCAAGGAACTGATCATTGTAGGCTCCGGCATCAAAACCGGACTTAACATCCTGATCAAGGATCCTTCCAAGCTTGGCAGCGATCTGGTAGTGGACGCCGTAGCGGCCATCGCCAAATATCCCAAGCCCATTGTGATTTTCGACCTGGGGACAGCGACCACCGCTTCCGTCATAGACAAGCAGGGCAACTACCGCGGCGGAATGATCATTCCCGGACTGCGCGTTTCGGTGGATGCCCTCTCCGCCAACGCGGCACAGCTTCCCGCGATTAATATTCAGTCCCCGGACAGGCTGATTGCCACGGATACCGTCAGCTGCATTCAGTCCGGTCTGATTCATGGCAATGCCGCCATGATTGACGGTCTGATTGAACGGATTGAATCGGAGCTGGGCGAGCCCGTTACACCGATCATCACCGGCGGACTGGCCGGCATGGTGCTTCCCTATTGCCGTAAGCACCTGATCCATGATGAAAACATGCTCATGGACGGACTGAGGATTCTCTACCATAAGAACAAGTAGCTAGATATTCTCCCCGCAATCAAAAAACTACCGCCGTACAGCAAACAGCCCTCAGCGCAGCGAACAGCCTCTCGTGCAGCAGACGACCAGCCAGCCGGGCTGCGCGGACCGCTCAAGCGGAGGGGCTCCAGGCATCTGTTTTTACCAATAACCAAAGGACGATGAAACCTCCAAGAGGAATGTTTCATCGTCCTTTGACTTCGTGCCGGAGACCGGAAGGCCATAGGAAGGACACACTGGATAGATTGGGTGGTCTTCCAGGGGCTAAGGATCCGATATATCGATGTTCTGAAAAATATTTTCCTTACCCTCTTGATAAATCGAGAAAATACGATATATTAAGAAAGGAGAGGCTATATCGGGAAAGTTTGATATATACGACCGATCCATAGTCCAAAGGATCCGGGATCCGGAATAAACCATAACAGTGATTAACAACGAAATGAAATGAAAAGAGGATGATGTACAGTGTTTGGATTCAGCAACAGTTTTTCAATCGATCAGGAAGAATTTCAGAAGAAGGCCGCACAGGGAGCGCATATTATTGATGTCCGCTCACCCCAGGAATACAATGAAGGGCATATCAAGAACTCGGTGAATATCCCCATGAACATGCTGGGAGTGCACCTCAATGAGTTAAAAAAATACGCAGAGAAGAAGGAAGTAGTTCTGCTGTACTGCCTGACCGGTTCCAGAAGCGCATTCGCTTATCGTTTTCTGAACAAGAACGGCTTGACTGAGCAGATGTACGATCTCAAAGGCGGCATCGCCCGCTGGAATGGCTCTCTGGGATAAAGCCGATTTTTGGATGTTTCATCATCCAGGCACAGGCTGCAGCCGGAATTCCATTCAGACATTTCCAACAGAAGCAGATTTACCTTACAGTTTCATATCTGAGCCGCAAAGGATGGGTCTCCCGAGATGGAGACCCATCTTTTACTGTGCCCTTAGACATTTTGATTCCTCTGAGAGGGTTGGGTTATCCATTGATCCACACGAAGATCGGATACAGGAGAAACCGTTTGCAAAAAGTCGGTGTTTCCCGTAATCTGTGAATAATGAGAAAAACGGCCTGGGAGGGAATGAAATGAGCAAATCATTATTGATTCGGAATATCCGTCATCTGGTGACCTGTGATGATCAGGATCGCGTGCTGGAGCATGTCAATGTACTGATCCGGGACGGGGTTATTGCAGCCATTGGAGCGGTCGGGGAGCCGGCTGATGAGGTCATTGACGGATCCATGCTGGCCGTATACCCCGGACTGATCAATACCCATCATCACCTCTACCAGATCCTGACAAGAAATCTCCCGGAGGTGCAGAATCTGGAGCTGTTCGACTGGCTTCGGGCTTTGTATCAGATTTGGAAGAACCTGACCCCTGAATCCGTTTATGACAGTTCTCTGGCAGGGATGGCGGAGCTGGTAAAATACGGATGCACCACCGTGTTTGATCATCATTACGTTTTCCCCAATGCTCACCCGGATCTTCTGCCGGCCCAGTTTGCGGCAGCAAAGCGCCTGGGCGTGCGAATGACCGTGTCCCGCGGCAGCATGGACCTGAGTGAGAAAGACGGCGGCCTGCCGCCGGACTCTGTCGTACAGTCCCTCGAGACGATCCTCAGAGATTCCGAAGAGGCAGTTCGCACCTGGCATGATCCAGCCTGCTACTCCATGCGCCAGGTCGTTCTGGCACCCTGTTCACCGTTCAGTGTCAGTGCGGATCTGATGAGAGAATCAGCGCTCCTGGCCAGAAAACTGGGCGTACGCCTCCATACCCATCTGGCAGAAACTAAAGATGAAGAAACCTATCTGCTGAAAAAACTCGGAATCCGGCCTTTGGCTTACATGCAGGAACTGGGCTGGATCGGACCCGATGTCTGGTTTGCCCACGGCATCCACTTCAATGATGAGGAGTTGAAGCTTTTAGCAGACACCGGCACAGGAGTGGCCCATTGCCCAGCTTCAAATATGAAACTATCCTCCGGTGTAGCACGAATCCCAGAAATGCTGAAACTGGGAATTCCCGTCGGCCTGGCGGTGGATGGCAGTGCCAGCAACGACGGCTCCAGTTTGATGGAAGAGATGAGAATCGCCTACCTCCTTCACCGATTGACCTCAGGCGATCAGGCGCCCTCAGGCTATGATATCCTGAAAATCGCCACCCGGGGCAGCGCACGCCTTCTGGGCCGGTCGGAACTCGGCCAGATCAGCGTAGGATCTGCCGCTGATCTCTTTGCCGTCCGGGAAGACCGCCTGGAGCTTGCCGGCGCAACCTTCGATGTGACCTCGATGCTTGCCACAGTCGGACTGAAAGGCCCGGTTGACTATACAATCGTTGCTGGAAATATTCTGGTCAAGGGAGGTTCGTTGGTGGAAGTGAATGATCGGGAATTGTCTCAAAAGGTGCATCAGCACTCTCTGAGTCTTCGAAGTAAGATTTAACGATTCACTCATATCCGGTTGGTGGGGAATGTTACAACCTTCCTGATACGCTGATTGGAGAACCGATCTGGCTTGCCAGGCCAACAATGTCAGTTTGCTATGTTATACTGAGGGAGAATTAAAGCGTTCGGAGTAACTCATGGAAAAGAAACTAATTAACCAACTTGAATTTGGAATCCGCACCTCTTTTATTAACCGAGAGATTACATCAGATCCCTTTCTACGCCCCCAATTGATTTCTAACGATTATAAACAGGGGAAAAAGATGTTAACGGCACTAACGGAAGAACTCAGCAAGTGCGATGAGTTCTATATTAGTGTGGCTTTTATTTCCATGGGTGGCATTACCCCGCTTCTGCTGGTTTTGAAAGAATTGGAACAGCGAGGGGTCAAAGGGAAAATATTGACCACTGATTACCTTACTTTTAGTGATCCCAAAGCCTTAGAAAAACTCAATGCTTTCAAGAACCTCGAGATTAAGATGTACTTATCAAATAATGATAAAGAAGGATTCCATACCAAAGGTTATATTTTCAAAAATCAAGAGCAAAACGCACTTCGAATCATTATTGGATCATCCAATATCACATTGAATGCTCTCACCATTAATAAAGAGTGGAACACCAAAATTGTATCTAACAATCATGGAGAGTATGCAGTAACCATCCTGGATGAGTTTCACAAGTTATGGAACTCGAGTCAAGCAAAGCCCTTCGATGAGTTTTTCGATGATTATGAAAAGAAGTATTGGATGGTTCAAGACCAAAAGGCCTTAGTCCGCACCTCCAAGCTTCCTCGTTTGGATAATTACAAACTTGAACCAAACACGATGCAGGTTCAATTTACCCAGTCTATTCAGAAATTAGTTCAGGAGAACGAGCGGAAGGCTTTACTTATTTCAGCAACAGGAACAGGTAAGACATTTGCTTCAGCTTTTGCCATTCGGGACTTAAATCCTAAACGGATGTTGTTTCTGGTTCATCGAGAGCAAATAGCTCGTCAAGCTCGCGAGAGCTATCAAAGGGTATTCGGCGATCACATTGGGATGGGGCTGATATCTGGTTCTAGTAAAGATACTCAATCACCCTTTATTTTTTCAACCATGCAGATGATGGCCAAAAGAGAAATCCATTCTATGTTCCATCCGAATGAGTTTGATGTCATCGTGATTGACGAGGTTCATCGTGCAGGATCTACCAGCTATCAAACAATTATGGACTATTTTAAACCTCGTTTTTACCTTGGGATGACAGCGAGCCCTGAACGCATGGACGGCTTCGATATTTATCAGATGTTCGACCATAACATTGCACATGAGATCCGCCTTCAGGAAGCTCTCGAGGAGGACTTGCTTTGTCCATTCCACTACTTTGGAATTACTGAATTTCAAGAGGCGGAAGCACAGATCAACTATGAGTTTAGAGATTTTTTGGATCTTGATCAAGACAAGCGTGTTCAATACATCATTGATAAACTTGAATATTTTGGCTTTAGCGGGGATCGAGTTAAAGGATTAATATTTTGCAGTACCAAGGAAGATGCGACAGCTCTTTCTGATCAATTAAATAAAAAGGGATATCAAACGTTGGCGTTGACTGGAAATGATTCTCAAGAAGATCGATTGGATGCAATTGAAAGATTGACAGGAGATGCAGGTGAAAACCATCTAGATTACATTATTACAGTTGACATCTTTAATGAAGGGGTGGATATCCCGGAAATTAATCAAGTCGTGATGCTTCGTCCAACTCAATCACCGATTATTTTCGTGCAACAGTTAGGCCGCGGACTTCGAAAATATCAAGACAAAGAATATGTTGTTATTATTGATTTCATCGGAAACTATAATAATAACTATCTAATCCCAATGGCGCTCTTCGGAGATCGAAGCTATAACAAGGATAATGTTCGCCGCTTCATCCGGGAAGGGAACAAAGTCATTCCGGGTAGCTCCAGTATCCATTTTGATGAGATAACCAAGAAGAGAATATATGAAACCATAGACTCTGCTAACTTTAGTGAGAGTAAAATTATTAAACAGGCCTACCAACAGCTTAAATTCAAGCTTGGCAGAATCCCAACCCTAATGGATTTTGAAGAGCACGGATCAATTGATGTATTAAGAATATTCGAGAATAAAACTTATCGATCCTATTATGGCTTTCTGATCAAATGCGAAACAGAGTATCATGAGCGACTTGATTCGGTGCAGATCAATATGCTTGAATTCATTTCTCAAAAACTGGCCTCAGGAAAGCGTATCCATGAGCTGATTGTTCTGAAGAGTATCCTCGAGGGAATTTCGGATCCAATGCATTTTTTGGAAGATCAACTGGTCAGTAAATATTCTCTTCCATATACGAATAACACGGAGCGAAATGTAATGAATTACCTTTCGGGTGAGTTTTTCGCTGGAACAGGGAAGGATACGTTCAAGCAGAGTATTTTTCTTCAGAAAAATTCAATAACTGGCCGGATTGAAATATCCGATCAGATGGAAACAGCGTTAAAGTCCGATGAGTTCAGAAGGTTGGCTCAAGAGTTGATTGATTATGGGTTCTTCCGAAATCAAATGGAGTACTCGAATTACTATAAAAATACCCCGCTTAATTTATATGCAAAGTACACATATGAGGATGTTTGTCGCATTCTGGAATGGGAGAAGGCCGAAGTTGCACAGAATATTGGTGGGTATAAATTTGATAGAGAAACAAAGACCTTCCCAGTATTTATTAACTACTTAAAAGAAAATGATATCGCTGATTCGATAAATTATGAGGACCGCTTCCTAAGCACAGATTCACTTATTGCCCTTTCTAAATCCAGAAGGACCATCGATTCCAACGATGTTAAGACTCTATTAACAGCCGATCAATTGGGCGTTCGGGTTGAACTCTTTGTTCGAAAAAACAAGGATGATAAGGCTTCGAAAGAGTTTTATTATCTTGGACGAATTCACGCCACGGGTCAAACTGAGAGTATCATTATGCCAAATACAAATCAAAATGCCGTAGAGATTTATTACCAGCTGGGAACTCCCGTCCGTGAGGATCTCTACGAGTACATTGTGAATTAGAGGAAATATGAAGCAAATAGAAGTTGTTGCAGCAATCATTGAGTCTGATGGATCCTTTTTAGCTACGCAGAGAGGATACGGCGATTTTAAGGGTTTTTGGGAATTCCCTGGTGGAAAGATCGAAATTGATGAAAATCGACATGACGCTTTGATACGTGAAATTCTAGAAGAGCTAAATGTAAAGATCCGCCCTGTTCATTTCTTAGGAACGGTGCAGCATGATTACCCAACATTTCGACTTTCAATGCATTGCTACATTAGTGAAATTGAACAGGGAAACATCTCATTGAATGAACATCTTCAAGCTCGGTGGCTTGAAGAAACGGAATTGGACGATGTCGATTGGCTGCCAGCAGACATCATAGTCGTTGAAAAACTGAAAAGTTTTTTGCGGAAAAGAAATTAAGAACGATTGAAAACCGGGGTAGTTAAGTCTATGGAAAGACTTAACTACCCCAGTTGCATTGCTTGCAGACTTGAATTAGCCTATTGAAATGAACTGAGAGTGGTTCGTCTGCTTATTTCAGATAAGCAGCGGCGTTTTCTCCTGCGATTTTACCGTAAACAATATTAACAGCTGCGGGATTGGCACCCCAGGTGCCGTCATTGGCACATTCTCCGGCAGCAAAGAGACCAGGAATTGGAGTTCCGTCTGGTTTTAATACTTCAGTGGAGGTGTTGATCTGGATTCCTCCGAAGGTACCCTGAACTCTGGCTGTCATGGGGCAGGCATAGAAGGGAGGTTCATCAAAGGTCATGTTCAGCATCGGACGATTGAATTCTTCATCTTTTCCATTGGCGACATAACCTTTGTATTTTTCGATCGTATCTTTCAGGTTCTGCTCATTGACCCCAATCTTGGCTGCTAATTCCTCGATGGTATCAGCAGAAGTGAACAATCCCAGTTCATTGTATTTGCGAACATCTGAAATCGCGCTGACAATGGACTGATCAAAGATGGCCCAACCTTTGCCGCCTTGTTCAACAACTTTAAGTCCAACGCCATAGGCTCCCTGGTCGCTTACAAATCGCTTGCCTTCGTTATTCACGAAGATGGCTCCGGTATTAAAGAGGGATCCCATATAGTAGAAGTAGCCTTTGTCCGCGGTGGTGTAAGTGAAGTTCACACGGATGTAATCCATATTGTCTAAAGCGGCCCCAATTTTTTCAGCCATGATGTGTCCGTCGCCGGTTGCACCGACTGAAGCGGAGCTCGAATAGCCTTTCAATGCGGGATAATGCTTTGAAACTAAATCATTATTTGCGGCGAATCCACCGGTGGCAAGAATCACAGCCCTTGCTTCAATGGTGTAATCTCCACTTTTTGCAGAAACCTTTACTCCGGAGATCCGGCCATCCTGCATGACCAGTTCAGTGGCTTTGCTTCCGGTTCGGATATCAACATCAAGTTTTTCGCACTCATGCTTTAAAGCGGAAATGATAGCAACCCCTAATTCTCCGGTTTCACGGGATGTTGCCACACTGGTTTGACCAGCAGCTACCGTCATGGGCGCACCGATGCTGCGCAGCCAGTCTGCGGCTGCCCCATTGTTCTCGGCCAAAATCTTGAAGGCTTCAGCAGTACACCCTTGGGATTTCCGGTAGTCAACGTTTCTGCCAGGGCACCGGCAGTGATATCGCTTCCTAATCCGGTGTGAGTTTTGTCACCGACTGCTCCGAATCCTTCAATCGAATAGTTCCAAGTTCCCCCAACAATATCCAGTTTTTCCAGAAGGATGACACGTTTTCCGGCTTTTGCTGCATGAATCGCGGCAGTCATACCAGCACCGCCGGCACCAACTACGACCACATCAGTTTATGCATTCTGAGGAGCTGGTGGTGCGGGAATCTTTCCGGTGAATTTTGCGGGATCACCGCCAGCTTGGGAGATGGCGTCTTTGACTGCATTCAACAGAGCGAGGCTGGAGATGGTAGCACCGCTGATGAGATCAACATCAAGCGACTGAGTTTTCAGGATTTGATCCGGATAAACAGAGATTGGTATGGAACCGGTATTCCAGGTTTCTTGAGAACTGACAACATCAATCGAATCGAGACTGTTCTCACTTACCTGTACTTTCACGACAATTGCACCGTTTCTACCATTGCCCAGTCCGAGGTAAGTACCCGGCGACATACCGGCATGTTTGGTGGTAGGCGAGGTTGTCGGTTTGGTTTCCGGAGGAAGCGTCACGGGAGTCACTGTCGTTTGAGCCGAGGTGCTGGAGACAGATGTGGTATTCGTTGCCGGAGAGTTGCATGCAGATAGAATGAGCATTGACAAGAGAACTACCAGCCAAAGGGATACAAACTTTCGGGGTCTCATGTTACATCCTCCTCATCAAGATAGACTGAGATATGTCATGGAATCTGAAAATTGTATTGGTAATCAACGAATATTTGTTTTCGTGTTAATCATACAACGAATTCAAAGCTCTTTGTATGGTTTTTGGGGGGAATGGAAATTTAAGTCATTTGAATCTTAAGGACAAATGTAGAGTTCGGCTTTTTCCTGAATATAATCCGGAGAATTGTCATCGTTTCTCAACTGCAGTTCATGCTGGAAGAGATGTATCAAGAACTGATGAGGGTTGATAAAAACAAAAAAACGTTGCAAGTATCTTGAGGTTAAGATAATCTATTATTATAGACTTACAAAAACAGAAATAACGTTTTTATGGAGGTAATTAAATGAAGATATTGAGAATAAAAGTAGATGGGCTTCCTTTATATAAAGCTCCGTTTGATGTATCGTTTTATGCTGTTCAGAGAGTACAGACCAATCACTTAAACTCAGTATTCAACCTATTTGGAAACATTTATGTGAATACTGCGGAAGCGTTCATTGGAATTAATGCATCTGGAAAAACAACTGCTTTAAAGGTTGTTTCTTTCACAAGGTTGCTGTTGGATGCGGCCCCGTTGAATGCAGAGTTTATTCCGCAGATTCTGGGTGAGAACACGAAGACCGTATTTGATGTTGATTTTTTTGCTACAGAGAGACTTTATCACCTCAACAGCGAGATTATTAGAACAAAAAAACCGGATGGGACCCCTGCTGTTCAGATTCTTTCGGAGAAATTATGGGTCAAATCTGTTACTAGTAAAGTTAATAAGACAAACTTACTGAGTTTTGATGAGATTCGACCTGTACGAATTCGTGATAATTCTGATGAGTACCTTCCGGACGATGTCAGTATCATGATCGCCGTTAATAAACAGATTCAGAATAAGAGGATGTTTGTGGATCTGGCCGCGTTTACAAACTTTAACCTGTTCCTTCCAGAAGGAGGATCCGTTCCTACAGAGATTATCTCCCTGCTTGATCCAACGATCGAGTATATCACTGTGGAGAACGTCAATACCAAGGTTGTAACAAGATTAAAGTTTTACGGACAAAAAGAGCTGGTTCTCTACAATCCGACAGAACTTAACGTGTACTTATCATCCGGTACTGTGAAGGGTGTCAGAGTATTTTCGGACGCGGCAAGAGTATTAAAGAATGGCGGTTATTTGATCGTTGACGAAGTTGAGAACCATTTCAATCGTGAGCTGGTTGCATCCTTACTCAGGCTGTTCATGAATAAAAGAACCAATCCAAAAGGAGCAGTTATCATATTCTCGACGCATTACGCTGAGTTACTGGATGAGATGGAAAGAAACGATGCCATTTTTGTGACGAGAAGTGACCAAGGGTTGACCGTTGATAATCTCAACTCTCTACTGAAACGAAATGATATGAAGAAGAGTGAGGTATATCAAAGTGATTTTCTGGGGGGAACGGCACCGAAATACAAGGCGTTGGCTGCGCTGCAGAAAAGCATTATTAAGGACTTGGAGGAGTAAATGACAGTAAATATTCCAAGTTCAAGTCTGATAGCATGCATCTGTGAAGGTGGTGCAGAAACTGCAATCATGGACATCCTCCTTAATCAGGATCTGCTGGTATTCAGTCGTGATCAAATGATTGAGGAAAGTGTTTTGCCAAGGACCTCAGTCAAAGAATTTGAGAGACGCCATTTACGATTGGCCTACGATCAAAAAATACTCATTCTTCGAGTGATTGATTCCAGAGGTGAGAAATTTAATCTTAGTAGGGCATACCGTTCTAAAGTTAAGGTGATCGATGTAATAACCGCTCCGGAAATTGAGATGCTGATTATTGTCAGTAAGAAGAAATATGATGAATATTGTCGATCGAAAATTAAGAAACCGAGTGATTACTGCAAAAATGTATTGAAGATCAAAAATGTAAAATCCCCAACTTACATTTCAAAATACTTTGCAGATCCCTTTTTTCTCTTGGAGAGTATTAAAGAATATCAACGTGTTCATAAACAAAAAAACAACGAAGCATCGCTTTATGACTTAATTAAAACCAAATAATCCTCCGTTAAAAAAATGAAATTTGTATAAAAATTAACCATCTATAGCGATTAAATGTTTATTATGCACAAAAACAGGTAGCATTTAAAAATGAATTGATCAGATAGCTAGAATAATAGTCCAATTTAACCGTAGAATACATGGACTTAATCCAGTAATCGCAACGGCTTATCTTAATAATGGTTCATAACTTAGAAAAAACAACAATAGCGCGACGGAAAGAGCTGTCATGCAGCTCTTTCCGTCGCGCTATTGCTCTAGGAATTTTCTTGAGTTCTAATTCTATAGTTTTCGTCCTATACTCCGGTTTCCTTGGCGACATTCGGCTTGTACTTCAGTGGAATCGGAGCTAAAGCCATACATACCAGGATACAGGAAAGGATTTTATCGATAAAGTTGCTGGCGATGGTCGCCAGGAAGGTGGAGGCGAAGATCTTCTGACCGGAGGCGCGCAGGGCGGAGATCAGCAGATCTGCTCCGGATCCGGTTAATCCGCCAAAGAGGAAAATACGAATGGGGGTGCCAATCAGCGGTGCCACCACAGACAGGATCAGTCCGGTTGCTACGGCGGTTACCATGGAGAAGCCGCGTTTGGCCATAAGACCGGAAACTATGCCGACGGCAATATTGACCAGAGCAAACGGAATGGCAGTGGGACTTGCGGTTACGCCCATCAGTAAATTCGTGGCCAAGCCGACCAGTGCGCCAAAGAACGGTCCGAATGCAACACCCATGAATATCGTACCCAGGGTATCCAGGTAGAGCATAGGGATTTTAAACAGAGCAACCAGATCACCGAGGACTACGTTGATGGCAACTGCCAGTCCGGCAAACACAATGATCATGACGGGGGATGTCTTCTTCATAGTAAAAACTCCTATTCCTTATTGATGAATTCGAGAAAACGTTGATGCAGGTTTTGGTCTTCTGTTGGGTCAATCCCATAATCAGGCGAGATTTCGAACAGATCCAGTTCGATACCGCGTTCCTTCAGCATGTTGAGTAAGACCTGCATGAAAACACCGGTCTGACCGCTGAGGGAACAGCTGGGACTTTCCTGAATGCCAATCAGGCCAAGTATTTGATAATTCCTTTGGAGATATTGTTCTACCTGCCACAGAATCGGCTCCAACAGTCGAGCTGATAAGCTGCGGTATTCCGCCGTATTGTATTCTTCATATTCCATACCCGGTCGGTCCAGATTGTGTTGGAAGAATTCCGGACAAGGGAGCTGAAGGATGCCAATGCCGTGATCAATCAGAAGGTGAGCCAGGGGAAAGGGACCTGCTGCCCGTTCCAGTCCATTGACCACAGTATTCTGATTCAGGATGCAATGAGATACAAGAACAATTTTTTTGCTTTTTTGAATTAACATGATCGCCTCCTTGATGATTTAAGCTACGCACTCAGTTTACACAATCGACTTTAAGTTTTCAAATAAAAAAGAACAAATTAGTACATATATAAAATAATAGGGAATAATATTTAAGGTGATAATTTAATGAATGATAATTTTTGATTTGATATCGAATAAAAAAGTATACGACTTCGGATTACCTTTTAAAAAGGATGAGAGGTTAAAAACGTTATTTTGAATCAACTTTTTTGTAAATAAGAAGAGCAAGTGCGGGTAACTTGGTATCATTCAAAAGAAGGAAAAGCAAATGAGGAATTCTATAAACAGGAATCCTTTATAGGTGGATATTAACTAACGATATGACATTAATAATAAACAATAATCACGAAAGTTAACTAATATTATGTTAAAACGGGAATATTCGGAAAATACAGAAAATAAAATCATTTCGAATTTAGGTTGTTTTGATCGTATCAGCATGATAATCTATTGATGAAATTGCTGTTGATCCCAAACGGAAATCTGGAGGGAACTATTAGAAATGGATGCCTCGCTAGGATCCCTTATTCGTGTGGATCAGCACAGGGTACCGCCAAGAACGGCGAGCAAAGGCATCGTGATGACAGCAACCTTCATCAATGTTATAAATCTACTGAAGATTGAGAGCGGTCAAAAAAAGCTCTCATGACTTTGCCTAGCCAAGGATAAGGAGCAAACCATGCTGATTGATATGCATCTCCATGAAATAACCCATTCCAGCGACAGTTTTATTAATCTGGAAGAAATCGTCACATCTGCCCGACTGAGAGGACTGGATGCCGTATGCATTACAGACCATGACAGCATGGGCCTGAAAGAATATGCGGAAGCCTTTTCGCGAAAAGTTGATTTTCCGATCTTCGTCGGCGTTGAGTACTACTCGCTGAGCGGTGATATCACCGCCTGGGGCATCGACAGCTTCCCGCAGGAACGGACCAGCGCCCAGTCATTCATCGATCATGTGCGCAAATCCGACGGATTCTGTGTTTCCTGTCACCCCTTCCGGAATAATAACCGGGGGTTGGAAGATCATCTGAGGAAAGTTCGCCATTTGAACGGAGTGGAGGTTTTAAACGGAAGCACTTCCCTGGAAGCCAACCGCAAAGCGCTGCGCTACTGCCGGGAACTTGGATTAAAGGCCATCGGCGCCAGCGATGCCCATACCCTGGGACAGATCGGAAAGTTCGCCACCTGGCTGCCGGAAAAGGTCAACAACCTGAAGGATTTCGTTGCCCAGCTTCATCTGCATGAAACCAAGCCCGCCATATGGAATGGCCTGACCTATGATGTGGTGGACGCGTTCTAGTCCTCTACGAATGGGTAATCCAGTATAGAAAGAAAGCAGCCGCTTCAAGCCCGGGCTTGAAGCGGCTGCTTTCTTTCTATTAATTGTTTTACATACACGTTTCCGTTCCCATTTGCATGACCATTTCCATTCCCAGTCCTGTTTCGCTTCACATCCGCGATTGGATGAAGGGGAGGCGATGGGATCGAATCAGCGTGCTCAACCTGCAAATGTCTAATACATCGTATTGACTGACTTCTCGAAGATCTCTCCGTTGGTATTGGTAATGTGGAAGGAGTCATAAGTGTCTTCCAGCTGAAGAATCAGCATGGGATAGGTAAAAGCCTGGGTTACAATATCCCCGGGTTTCGGCGATTTTTCAGCAACAATCACTGAAAGGGCAGAACCTTGCGCTGAAATCTGGCTCAGACTGATGGAGTAGCCTCCGGTGGAACGCTCACCCATGAAGATGACCAGGATTTTTTCATTTTGGAAATAGAAATAACCGCGGCCTTTCTTTAAGGCTTCTACAGTACTTTTCAGAGATTCCGGGATCATTGGCAGGATCTGATGTTTCACGGTCTGACCTCCATTCGTGACAGGTACAGTGACAGGTGTTGTAACAGGCAGTGTAGTTGCAGGGGGCATGGTGGCAGGAATTGTTGTCTGGACCGCCGTGGTCGAAGGAGTCGTCACGGGGGGAGTGGTAGTTCCGGGCTGCGGCTGAGCGCATCCGGACAGCACAGTCGCTGTAAGAGATACCAGCAGAGCGCTGGACAGCATTCGGATTTTCAAGGGGATACCTCCTTCCCGGTTCAAATGAACCTTGCTTGGTTTCTTTCACTATACAATATCTGACCGGTTGTTTCATTACAAATCAGTGAAGCGGGAACATATGGCTTGGCAGCCACGTTGAAGGCTCTGGCAGTCAGTTTTTTTGAAAAAGGCGGATCTTTACAAAGCTCGCCAGTCCGTGAGATAGGCAACAATGGGACAATAATTCAGATTAACTTTGGGGGATCACAATAATCGGGCAAGTTGCGATTTATGATCCGGATCGGTAGATCAAATCAAGCTGAAAATCCAAGCCTGAAAATCCAACGCTGAAAATCCAAAACTTTTGGGGACGGATTACATCCTGTATAATAGGGGCAAACAGACCTGGGGAGGATTGGATCGAATGAAACAAATGACTTGGCAGAAGTGGGCGAAAATTGGGACCGCCTTCCTCATCTATGGAATCCTGGTCTTTGCCTTCACCGAACTGGCGGAGCAGGTAATGGATCATTCCACACAGTCTCTGGATGTTGCGATTCTTCGATGGATTAATACGCTGTCCGATCCCGGCCTTGACGGTTTTTTTGTCTTCATAACAGACCTGTCCGGACCGGTGGTGGTACCGATTCTGGCTCTGCTGCTGGCCGCCTGGTTTATCTGGAAGAATGAAGCCTACAATGCGATCTACCTGTTTCTGATCCTGGGTGGAACTTTCCTGGTCAATACCGCACTGAAGCTCTATTATCAGCGGGTTCGGCCGAACCTCTGGAGTCTGCTGGTGGAGGAGTCCTCCTATTCCTTTCCCTCGGGTCACGCTATGATCAGCATGGCACTGGCGCTGAGCCTGATTGTCCTTTTGTTTTACTCCCGGCTGCGCTGGCCGGCCATCCTCATAGGAACAGGCTATGTTCTGCTGATCGGCTTTTCCCGGCTGTATCTAGGGGTTCACTATCCTTCGGACATTGTCGGAGGCTGGCTGGCCAGTATTGTCTGGAGTGCTGTGGTTACAGGAATCATGATGCGCAACAACAAGTTCCGGGATGACACGATGAGTTGAATTCACAAAATGTTAATGATAATGACTATCAATTATGGTGAAAATGCCTTATAATAAAAGTACGGAAAATAAAAGTTCCCCCAACTGATATTTTCATATTTCCCCCTTTTACACGATTAGTACATTTCCCTTAAAGAGCAGTTTCCCCGACTGCTCTACTTTTTTTAGTTTTTTGCGGTTGATATTAATCTCCCGGGTTTTTACCACCGGGCTTTAGAGCCTTTATGCCATTCAACCTTTCAACCTTCCACCCTTCCACCCTTCCATTTAGCCTTCCAACCTTTCTGCTTTTCAGCTTTTCAGCCTTCCGGCCTGCCAGCATTCGAGCGTTGGTAACCTCTATTCTGCCTACCTTTTTATCTTCCTGATTTCGAGGCTTCGTCTTTCTCGGTTGCTTTGTTTTTAGCTTGTCTCCTGAATTTCTGAATATAAGAATCAGGGGGATTTGCGTTCATGCTGCGGATTGACTGTCTGAAATTTTTCGATAAAGGAAAGCTGCTGCCGAAGGTTGACGGCAGCAGCTTTCCTGCAGGGACATTATGCGGTTTCGGTTCAGGGATCATCCCTGTGGGAAAAATCGCGTGTAGAGCCAGAAGATGGCAACGATCAGACCAAAAGCCAGGGCAATGGCCACGATGATGGAGAGCAGCATGGCGATTAATGTGAGAAAGTATCGAAGCGGCTTGTTGGGAATGGATGCCAGCCGCCGATAGGCTGCCATGGTCCAGCGTTCGCCCAGAAGATCGGGGATGAGTTCCATGATCAGGTCCAGCAGAAAATCCATCGTTAATCTACCCTGGGGGACCCGAGGTCTGGTGTTTTGAGGTTCTGTAATTCCTCCCGGAGCAGGCCCAGCAGCAATGCGTCATGATAGCGGCCTTCGTAGAATACCTCATCCCGCAGAACAGCTTCTTGGGTGAAGCCGGCTCGTTGGAGAATGGCCAGATCCGGATCCTGAAAGGCTGGAATCTGAACAATGCATTTATTCAGGTTCATCTCCTGAAACAGGCGGCGCAGCAGCTCCCGGAGTGATTCTTCCAAGGGGCTGGGCAATTTGGGTTCAGTAATCGGGTCTGCTGATGAGTCGCCGGTTCTGGTTTGAATTTCCTCGGGATGGGGGGCGAAAAGCCACCTGAGCTGGCCTCGGCGGTCCTTGAAGGTCAGAGTGATGTCAAAGAAGCCCAAAAGCTGACCCGCCTGATTTTCTGCCATGTATTGAAAATGAGGAGAGGTCGGGTTGGAAAACCGCTGATGGATCTGCTCCTCCGCAAGCGGAGCGGGAAACTCGCCCAGAGAGATCCGGGCGCTTCCCTGATTCAGCAGAAGGCAAAGCCAGGACAGATCGTCCCTGCGGTATGCTCGTAATTTGATGTATGACTGATTCATTTAGCTGCCTCCGAATTCCCGGTCCAGGATGCTGTAAACCAGCTGATCCTCATATTTCCCCTGACGGTAAACCTGCTGTCTCAGCCGGCCTTCCAGCCGGAACCCGCATTTCTCATAGAGTCTCTGCCCGCCGGGATTGCTTGCATAGACCGTGAGAGTCACCTTATGCAGGTTGAGTTCGTGAAACGCAAACCGAAGCAGCGTCCGGAGCGCATCCGTTCCATAGCCCTTGCCCCGGGAAGCCGGGCGCAGGATGATGGAGAAGAGGGAGTGGTGACTGGGGCGGTCAATGGCCCGGAGCTGGATTGTGCCCACGCATTCATCCGTCATGATTTCAGCAATGGCGAAAGTAATCAGGTCTTCCCGGGTGGAATGAGCCAGCCAGAGCGCCTGAAAAGCTTCTGTTTTCGGGATGGGGGCTGAATCGGTAAAGCTGGAATAGGTCTCGAAGTCGTTGACATATTCCATGATATAAGGCAAGTCTTCGGGACGGAGTGCGCGAAGCTTGATGTTTTTTCCATAATACAAAGGATTCACCTCCTGGTTCGATTATAGGACAGGTGTTAACAATTGGCAAAATATCGGCTCATTGCCTTATTTTAAGGTCATCTTTATCCGAATTAGGGTAAAATAGCAGTAAAGACGGTTATATCAGAACGGAAAGAAGGAGTGTCCTATGGCAAATGAAGATATGAAGGATGTTGTAAGGAATCAGGAGTTTGCTGACCCCAAGACCGGAAAGCGAAAAGTGGTTCTTGGTGAAGAGGACTACTCAGACCCTGTAACGCCCCGAACCTCTCAACATAAACCCGAATCCATGATTGATCTGGAGACCGATCCGGGATATTCCGGCAAATCAGCTGATACGGAAAGTGGCGGATTTTTCCGCAAATTTCTAAATCGCGAACCGGATCCGGAGGATCAGGTGGAAGGATCCCGCTTGAACCAGTCGCCGGTATTTGACGAAAGAAAAGACGCTATCACGGCGGATGAGTCGACCCGGGAAGTGCCTATGCGCCTGCTGGGCGAGGACGAGGAGCAGGAAACCAAGGCGTCCCGTCTGGTGCGCGAGAAAGATATGGCAGCCATAGCAGAAGAAATCACTGAGTCTGGCACGGTGATGCTGACAGATCGCGAACGGCGGATGCGCCGCAACAAAAACCGCCTGATTGGCGGACTGATCTTTGCGCTGATCGCCGCACTGCTTATCCTGTTTGCTCCCTCTCTTCAGGCAGCTCTGTTCAAAACGCAGGACAACTCCCTGATTTTCAGTCCCGCCAGCGGACTGTTTGGGCCACGGGCCGGAATCATTGAGATATTGCTCGGACTGGCCGGACTGGGTCTGGTATTCTCCACCCTGTTCACCAAGCGGAAGGAAGAAACTCTCTCCAGAAAGCAGTCGAATGCGGTCAAGCCGGCCAATCCGATCCGGACCGCGGGACTCATCCTGCTGCTCTTGATCCCCATCGGCTTTGCTTCCCAGTTCAATTTCACGGAGTTCCGGAATGACGACATCCGCCATTCCAGCCTGTTCAATCAGAATAAGATTTCGACCTACAGCCAGGTGAAAGAACAGAAAATCTTCAGTGAAGGAGAGGACATCTTCTATACCATCTCCACCGAAAACGGCCCCAATGCCACCATCAACATTACAACCCAGCCTCTGGAGTCCGTAAAGCTGCTCGACACCAAACTCCCCGCCACCCGCAATGTGGTCGTGGATTCCAGCGTCATTCAGAAAATGGTGGAAAAGCAGATCTACACCGAAGAGGAAGCCATTCGCCTGTTCATTACAAAAAAATAGAATCTATTGAACTCGCCCTTCCCGGATGGGAGGAACCAATTCCCACCAGTATAATCTGACAATGTACCATCTGATCCAATGAAAGCAGCCGGACGACTATCAAGGTCATCCGGCTGCTTCCTATTAGTTACACTTGCTTTAAGCAATTATTTTAAACTCTTACTTAAACTCTTACTTAAACTCTTACTTAAACTCTTACTTAAACTCTTACTTAAACTCTTACTTAAACTCTTACTTAAACTCTTACTTAAACTCTTACTTAAACTCTTACTTAAACTCTTACTTAAACTCTTACTTAAACTCTTACTTAGACTCTTACTTTAAACTCTTACCTAAACGGTTCTTAATCGAAAGATTCTTAATTCAAGGGTTCTTATTTTATTTGATCTGGTTCGTCAATAGAGATGTCTCTTTACGAAAACTGCGATCCCGAGGAAAACGGAGAAATGTCCGGGACAAACAGATATCGTAAAATGTCACACAGATAACTGTCCATAGAAATCTGGCTTATTGAGCTTATATCATTTCATGAGTTCGCTTTTTTAATGAGAGGATGAATTTCGTGTTCCGGCAAAAGACAATTTTAGCTGAGAATGGCTTGAATGAAAGTTCCGGTTCGGATGCCGGAGAAAAAGTATAGGTTTCACCGTCCGTTGTGGTCAAATTATACTTTCTGTGCCCGACGAATCGGCCTCTGCTGTTTAGATTGTGGTGCCGGTCCAGTTGAATGGTAACGACGGTTACGTCCCGCTCTGAAATTGCCCGGTTTCGAATATCAGCAAGCACGTTATGGTGAAAGAGAAACATGGGCAGGTACAGTAAGGGACATAGAATTGCAATGACTGGCATGACCAGATTCCAGTTAGTCCATGGATTGGTGAATGATATGAGGAATGCGGCTAGAATAAGTCCGATCAGAAGAACGCATGATTTGTAGGTATCCGCAAAATAGCGGAAAACTGTTCTCCTGTACTTGTCTGTTTGCTCCATTCGATTCATTTCGTTCTCCTGATTCGCACGTTTGAGATCATGATCCAAGGGTTTCCATGTCCATGGGAGGATCAGACATCGGCGGGTCCTGGGCGGTCAGCAGAGCGATGGAGAGCTCGAGGAGCTTTTCGTCACCGGAGGTGTTGATCAGGTGAATTTCACCCGGTTCCTGGCGATCGCTGAGCAGGCCGCGCTGGGCCAGCACATTCTGAAGGTGGCGGGAAATCCCGTCGGCTCCATCAAAGATCAGAGGGGTCGGGCCGACAACCTGGCGCAGGGGGGCCAGGATAAAGGGATAATGGGTGCATCCCAGGACGATGGCTTTAATTTCCGGTGCATCCAGTGCTTTAAACTTGTCACTTAGATAATCAAGAGTTTCCTGGCTGCGGGCCTTGCCCTCCTCGATGAGTTCCACCAGTCCCGGACAGCTGAGCTTGACCACATGGCGGTCCCGGGCAACCCGGTCCATCAACTGGGCGAATTTTTGTTCTTTCAGTGTGGTTTCGGTTGCCATCACGACGATGCTGCCGCCCTCGGTATTCTCCACGGCCGGCTTCAGTGCGGGTTCGATGCCGAAAATCGGCAGCTCCGGGTGTTTTTCCCGGACCAGATGGACGGCGGCGCTGGTAGCGGTATTGCAGGCAAAGACGATGGCTTTGACATTCCTGCTAAGCAAATAATCGACAGCATCAAAGGTCAGCTGCTGGATTTCAGCCAGCGGTCTTGAGCCGTAAGGGGCATTCAGGGAATCCCCGTAATAAATAAAATTCTCATGGGGCAGCAGGCGGACCGCTTGTTTCAGGACACTGATGCCACCTACTCCGGAATCAAAAAAACCAATGGGTCGATTCGGATCAGTCATAAGGTAAAAACCCCCTTTGTTCCTTCCATAACTATAACAAAAAATATCAAGGGAGAAAAATATTTTTTATGGTAAGGTTTTCTGCTTTGTGCCCTGATTGACGCGCAAATTGAATGGTTTTATGATGAAAAAGTAAAAACAGGGTAGCTGACTGGTTTTAGGATCATGCGGCAGCCGGTGGGGGGACCAACATGAAGGAAGAAAGACGATTTATTCTGCCGGAAGAACAAAACAAGGAAATGCTCCTTCGAATTCTGGACGAAAACCCGGAAATTCGATTTGTTTCAGTAGCCGGTGTGGATCTGATGGGACATGAAACCGACGAAAAGATACCAGTGGCCGTGTTCCGCAAGGACCTGGACACATTCCTGAACGGCACGGCGGTACAGACGGACGGATCCTCCGTTATCCTGCCTGGGATTGCCACGCTGAATAATGCCAAGATTGACATGAAGCTGGACTGCAGCGTGAAATGGTGGATCGACCGCAATGTAGAACATCTGGATCCGGAAACCGGCAAGCCGGTGGCCACGATCAAGATTCCCTGCTTTCTGTTCCATGATGGCAAGGCGGTTGACTCCCGTTCCATCCTGAACCGGGCGTCAAGCCATTTTAAAGCTCAGGTGCGTCAGCTGCTGGAGAGCCATCCTGAGTCGCTGCTGGAAATGGGAATAACTCCCGGAGACATTGACCGAATTGACATCACTGCTGCCACGGAGCTGGAGTTCTGGGTAAAAACACCGGACGAAAACCGGGACATGGAAGAACTCTCCGTTTCTCAGGAACTTAAGGAACAGTACTGGGCCAGAACCCGCGGCAATGTTCGCACCGCTCTGGAGAAGACGCTGCTGGTCATGGCTGATTACGGACTCCAGCCGGAAATGGGCCACAAAGAAGTAGGTGGCGTGAAATCCCGGCTGAACCAGAAAGGCTCGCTGCAGGGCATCATGGAACAGCTGGAAATCGACTGGCGGTTTGATCAAGCTGTTCAGGCAGCTGACAATGAAATCATGGTCAAGCTCATCGTCAAGGAAGTCTTCCGCCACATGGGAATGGAAGTCACTTTCCTGGCCAAGCCAATGGAAGGGGTGGCCGGATCCGGCGAACACGTCCATCTGGGTGTCATGCTTACTCTGAAGGATGGACGGAACGTCAATCTGTTTGACGGAGGCCGGTCTCACTTCATGTCGCGGTTTGGCTACGCTGCACTGATGGGACTCCTGAACAATTATGAAATCATCAGTCCGTTCATTGTCCAAAGCAATGATGCGTTCCGCCGACTCAAGAAGGGATATGAAGCCCCGATCTGTACAGTAACCTCCCTGGGTCAGACCCTGGAAATTCCGTCCCGTAACCGGTCCATTTTAGTCGGTCTGATCCGGGATGTGGAAAATCCCCTGGCTACCAGGTTTGAACTGAGATCACCCAATCCTCATACCAACACCTATCTGGCGATGACCACCGTGCTGCAGACCATGCTCCACGGCATGACCTGGGCGGTTGAATCCGGGAAGACGGAGGATGATCTGTTGAAGGAGCTGTCCAAAGCACCCGGAGAAGAGGCGCAGTACCTGGAGACAGAACGGATGTATCGTTCCGAGGAGGATGTCTTTACTGCCTTCACCGATGAGGAGCGGGAGCGCTATTTTGGCCATTTCCCGGCAACGGTCTGGGAGAACGTCCGCCATTTTGAACTGTATGCGCCCAAGAAAGAGGTCCTGACCCAGGGCGGTGTCCTGACGGAACAGCTGATTGATTCCTTTGGTCTGGCTGTCACTTCCAAATGGGCGCTGGAACTGGATCACCGGATCATTCCCAATTTCATCAAAGAAATCCGGAGCATGAAAAAACTGCACCACTCAGTGGATTCACTGGATGAAAAGCGGTGGAACCGGATCCACAAGCTGCGGCAGCAGCTGATGGTGGATGAAGAGGATCAGCTGAGCGTAATCGGCACGATTCACCAGGCGATTCTGAAGAAAGATTATCAGACAGCCTCCGATGCTCAGATCAGGATGTACGAACTGATGGCTGAATTAAATGGTTTGTATCGGCGGTACCGCATGAATATCCTGGACTGATCCGATTGAAAATGAACAGAAAATGAATAAAAACAAGTAAAAAAAGAGGAAGTTGTATGGCAGTACAACTTCCTTTTATCATGGGATTTTTTGTCTCCCCCGCAGGAGACGGCAGAAATCAAACGGTTGAATTCAAACCTTTGTTCTAATATTGATTATATTCGAACGCCTGTTCCCTGTCAACACTGGCAAAAAAATGATTGAAAATCCCTGATCATATCAATATGATCGAACGATTGGTTAAATAATGAACAATAATTCTGGATCCAATACAGTTTCGAACCGGTAATTAATTTGATAAAACCGATTAGATTACGGAATCATCAACAAAGTGTAACAAACAACTTGTTGTATTAACATATTTGTAATTGTTTAACGAAGGTTGAACGAATTGGTTTGATTCAATTGACACGTTAGTTAGATGGATATATTATTGATGCAAAAGCATGGGTTATCATCCTGAAGAAAAAGGAGGATGAGACCCGGATTTTTGGGGAGATTTATTTCTCCCGGGAACGTCAGAAGCATGGGATATAAAAAGAGACCTGAGCTCCTGCAACGATTGGGGGGCCCATTAAGGGCAAGAGTCATCAATAGAAGAGGGGGGAATCAAAGTCAGCAGAGGATTAACAGAAGACACGCGGTTCGGTACTTCATAGGAGAGTCAGACGATAGGATCGCCTGACTCTGAGCCCGACTGAGGGGTAAGTTTTCCAGGTCGCTGTGACCTGGCCATTTGGGGAAATGGTTTTAACTGAGTCTTAATTTAAGGAGGAAACATGAAACGACTATTATCATTCCTGATTGCAGGAGTTATGTTGTTTGGCTCGATTCCGGCATTTGCTGAGAATCAGTCGGCGGCAGGAGTCTCACCCTCTCTGACCTTTGGTCAGGCCGAGGTGGATCCGCTCATCGCCAGCGAATTTAAAAAAGGGAATAAGCACATTCCCATCGTTGTTTATATGAAAGACAGTCTGGACAAGCAGCAGCTTTCCACCCAGGCCCTGGCAAAAGGCATGGATCGGCACTCTGCTGTGGTGGATGGACTGAAAAGCACAGCATTCCGCGCTCAGCAGGGACTGCTGCAGAATCTGAACGAAAAGGTGAAACAGGGAACCGTAGAGGATGTCAGATCCTTCTATGTAGCCAACGTAGTTGCGTTGGATGCAACGGAAACCGTCGTCAATGAGCTGTCCAAGCGCAGCGACGTTAAAAAAATCCTGTTCGACCGGGTCATTCCGCTGGAAGTCCCGGAAATCGTTCCTTCCGATCCGGAAATCCGTACATCGGATGAACGCATCGAATGGAACATTTCCAAGATCGGCGCGGACGTCCTCTGGGAAGAGGGAATTACCGGAAAGGGAATCACCGTCGGAATCATCGACTCCGGTGTTGACGGAACTCATCCGGCCCTTGCCAGAAAATGGAAGGGAGCAGGCCAGGCCAATCCATCCGATTATTGGATCGATTGTGTTGCCGGAAAACCGCTGCCTTATGACGAACTGAGTGTTCCACACGGAACCCACGTCACCGGAACCATTCTGGGTTCAGAAGCCGATGGCTCCAACCAGATTGGTGTAGCTCCGGATGCTCAGTGGATTGCAGCTAAGGCGTTCAACGCTGATGGCGGTTCCATTGCAGGATTAATTAAGGCCGGCCAGTTCATGCTGGAGAAGAAGCCGGATATTGTAAACAACAGCTGGGGTGGAAATCCTGGTAAGGATGACTTCTATGTAGATGTTGTCAATAGCTGGGTCGCAGCAGGCATCACACCGGTATTTGCCGCCGGAAATGCCAACTCCCAGGTTCCGCAGGTTCCCGGTTCCATCGGAAACCCCGCAAACTACATGAACGTCCTGGCTATCGCGGCTACGGATAAGGACGATGTTCTGGGTAACTTCAGTTTGCTCGGACCTTCACCCTATGATCCGACCAAGATCAAGCCTGACCTGTCGGCGCCTGGCGTCAACATCCGTTCCTCCATCGCGGGCGGCGGATATCAGTCCGGATGGAACGGCACCTCCATGGCAACCCCTCACATCGCCGGTGTTCTGGCGCTGATGAAGCAGGTTCACAATGCAGAACCCAACCTCTTTTATGAGGACATCCTGAGAAACACCGCCATCCCGCGCACCGACGACATGTTCCGGCAGAGCCCCAACATGGGTTATGGCTATGGTGTCGTTGACGCCTATGCAGCCGTTCACTCGGCTCAGCAGGGACAGGTTGGAGTGATCCAGGGACGTGTTCTGGCTGGTTCAGCCACTCCGGGAGAAACAGCGATTTCTCATGAGCAGCTGCTGAAGGTTGGATTTACATCCAGCGACCTTGACCTGACCGCCGCGGTAAAAGATACTGTTTCTGTCACCAAGGTAAAAGCAGTAGTCACCCAGGGTGAAACGGTCAAGGAATATGAGATGAAGGATATTTCCGGCGATGAAAAATCCGGAGAGTATCAGATTCTGGTTCCGGCAGAAGACCTGAAGGAAGCCAGCCTGACCTATCGGTTTGAAGCAACAAACTTCAACGGTGTGGTTACAAAGAGCCCGGACTATACCATGGATATCAAATTTGGTATGAAGGCCGGATACTTTGAAAACTTTGAAGCCGATCCGGTCGGCTGGTTCTGGGATGGAGACTGGGAACTGGGAACACCCGCCAAGGGACCCGGCAAGGCATTCTCCGGTGAAAACGCACTGGCAACCAAATTAAAAGATAAATATACCGGCCCCGCCAACAGCACCATCATCACTCCTCCGCTTGATTTGAGAGAGCTGGATACGGCATATCTTACATTCCAGCACTGGATTGATACACCCACCGTTCTTGATTACGACCATGGCCGTGTGTTCGTCACGACTGATCTGGGAGAAACCTGGACGCAGCTGGAAAAAACTTGGAAGGGTCAGAGCACCGATTGGACCGAGGCCGGAGTTAACCTGAGCGATTACGCAGGAAGTGAAACCCCAGTCTTCGTTGCGCTGGACTTTTTCTCCGACTATGGAGACCAAGGAGATGGCTGGTTTATTGACGACTTCTCGTTCAAAACATCTCAGGGCGAAGTGCCATCGGATGTAACCGGACTGAAGCTTGAAGAATCAACGATCAACTACATTAAGCTGGCGTGGGATCCGGTGGCTGATGTCACCCTGGACCACTACCGCGTTGAGCGCCTGAATGAGTGGAGCGGTGAATATGACGTAATCGCCAAAGTGAATGCCACTGATTACAGAGATGCCAGCATCTACTCCAATAAGACCTATGAATACCGCGTGTCAGCCGTAGACTTCTCCGGCAAAGCATCGGCTGTTCCTGCCAAGCTGACTGTTGACTCACTCAAGAGCGACGAGTTCTTTAAAGCAAAATTCAGCAATACCTGGAATACGTACTTCAAAACCGGCGGAATCAATTCCTGCTGGCAGTACGGTGAAGTAGAATGGAACGAATTAGATGAAAACGCTCCATCCAAGCCGTACAATTCAAACTACGTTTGGGGAACCAATCTGACCGGCGATTATCGCAAACGGTCCGACAGTTACATCCAGAATGAGACTGCCTTCGCGATTCCCGCAGAAGGACATGCTTACCTGAACTTCACCCATTGGTATGAAATTGAAGAGGGTAATCCTGCCGAGTACGGTGTCGTACAGATTTCTGTCGATGGCGGAGAAACCTGGACCGATCTTTCAGAGAAGTACGCCGGAGAAAAGAAAGTCTGGAGTGATGTGGAAATTTCTCTGGACAAGTACCGTGGAGAATCCAACGTCCTGCTTCGGTTCACACTTCTTTCCGATGACCTGTTCCAGTATCCGGGCTGGTACATTTCCGGTGTAACTGCATACTCCCTGCCGGAAGCAGTTGAACCATTAAAAGAAGCAGAACCTGTTAAAGAAGCAGCAGCGCCTGAAAAAGAAGAGGCGGAGAAAAAACTGCCGACGCAGAGCCTGAAACTGCAGAGCGTTCAGACCGCTGGTATCGCACCGGCCGTTGAAACCGCCGAACCTGCTGCGCAGGCACCGGTAGGAGCAACCATCCGGGTCGTTGAAACGGGCCGATATGCTACCAGCTCCGCCCGGACCGGTGAATATCGCCTGTTCCACAAAGTGGCTGATCAGATCACACTGCGGGCAGAAGCTTATGGCTTTGAAGCGCAGTCCCTGAAGTTCTCACTGGCGGCTGATGAAACCAAGACCGTTGATTTCCATCTGGAACCCAAAGCCACCAACAAGGTGACTGGCGTCATTCTCGATGAAACCAGCAAAAAGCCGATTGCCAACGCGAAAGTCAGAGTCCGTGAGGACGTCCGCGTCGCGGAAGTGGTCACCGATGCCAACGGACGGTTCGAACTTCCCAGAATATATGTAGGAAGCTACACACTGGTTGTATCCCATCCGGATTACCTGGAAGGCGAAAAAACCGTGCATGTCCTGGCTGATTCAGCAACTTCTGCTGCCGTGGAACTGAAACGTTTCGTGGGTTATGAAGTGGTTCAGTCATGGGATGACGGTTCAGGAGAAAACTTCCTGGTCCTGGGCAAGAATGCCGGCAACGTGGTTCTGTTTGAACCCGGTGAATTTGTAAAAGTGAAGGCCATTGACGTATTCTTCGGAAAAGAAGGCTGGCCGGTACCCGGCGGTACTTCATCCTCTGTGGCCATCCTGAGAATGAATGAAGATGGAACACCCATCGGATTTGCCGCTGCTCCCAAGCCGGTTGAAGTCAAACGCGGCGAGTGGAATACCTTCGACCTGTCCGATATGGACTTCAGTACTTCAGGCATCTTTGGTCTGGCAGTAATTCAGACCACAGCCAGCGAATACTCACCGGCCATGGCGCTGGATACCGGCGGCACGGACTTCGTGCCTCAGGAACGCAGCTATGTCTACTCCGGCGGCGGACTGACTCCGCTGTCACAGCTGGGCGTAGTCGGAAACATGATGATTCGCGCCAGATATGCAAAATCTCTGGAAAATATTACACTGGACAACTTGAATGAAGTCCATTACGTCAACACCCGGGAACTTCCGGTTTCAGGAAGTGTTCAGGGCGACTGCTCCGTCAACCTGTACCTCGATGGCCGTTTGGCTGCCACCGTCCAGACCGCGGATCGCAAATTCAACACAACTCTGACCCTGACCGGAGACCGCCACGAACTGACGGCTACGGCGATGAAGGATCAGAAAGAAACGACCCCGACCAAGCCGGTTACGGTGATTTTCGATAACGCCAAACCTGAACTGAACGTCACCCTGCCCTGGGATCAGACCGTTCAGGCAGACCGTTTCCTGGAAACAACCGGAAAAGTATTTGATGCCAACTTTGACCATCTCACCATTCAGGGAGAACCGGTTGAAGTGGAATCCACCGGAGCCTTCCGGCATGAACTGATCCTGAACAACGGCAGCAATGTTGTCGTCTATCAGGCAGTCGACAAAGCCGGCAATGTGACGGAAGTACGGCGCAACGTGGAAGTTAAGCCAGTTGCTCAGCCGACCTTCGAAGCTCTCTCCCCGCTGGCTGATACCAAAGTGGTAGCAGGCGACGTGGTTAATCTGCAGGCGAAAGCTGCCAAGGGAACGGTTTCCTTCCAGGTCAGCCTGAGTGATGTGCCCGACGCGGCCGCATGGAAATCCATGACCGCGGCAGACGGTGTCTTCACCGCACAGTGGACAGCCCCGGCAATCGGTCTGGGAAGCTATTATGTTCATTTCCGTCATCAGGACGGTTCCGTCGACAAGAGCTATATGGCTCCTGGCAAGATCATGGTCGGAACCGCATCAGTTACACAGCGCATCGCCGGTGCCAACCGGTACGCGACGGCAGCGGAAGTTGCCCGCATGTTTGGCACAAGCGAAAAAGTCTACCTGGTCAGCGGTGAGAAATTCGCCGATTCCGTGGTAGCCGGACCTCTGGCCCGCCAGAACAAGGCACCGCTCCTTCTGACCAAGCCGGAATCACTGACCCCTGAAACCGCCTCGGCGCTTTCCTTCCTGAAAGCGAAGGAAGTCGTCATTGTCGGCGGAGAACTGGCTGTTAAGCCGGAAGTCGAAGCCAGCCTGAAGGCCCTGGGACTGACGGTTACCCGAATTGCCGGAGCTACCCGTTACGAAACTTCCGCTCTGGTCGCTGCTTCCATGAAGCAGGATGGCCGCTTCCTCGTTGCCTCCGGTGAAAGCCTGGCCGATGCCATGGCAGCCGGATCCTATGGACTGCCCATTCTGCTGAGCCCTGCCAAGACCCTGGATCCCAAGGTTGCCGCAGTCCTCGACGGAGCTGCCGAAGTGACTCTGCTCGGTGGTGAGAAAGTTCTGGATGCTGCCCTGCCGGCTCAGATTAAAGCGGGAAAAGTAACCCGTCTGGCCGGAACCACCCGTTATGAAACCAACGTGGAGATCCTCAAGCACTTTGCCGGAACTCCCGAACAAGTCGTTTTGGCAAACGGCACAAGCCTGGCAGACGCTCTGACCAGCGCTCCGCTGGGACTGCCTGTCCTGCTCAGCACGGACAAGGCACTGCCGGCAGCAGCCAAGACCTATCTTGAGGCTTCAACGGTCCGTCAGGTATTGATCCTGGGCGGTCATCTCGTCATCAGTACAGAACTGGAAACAACCATCCAGTCCCTGCTCAAAAATTAGGAGGAATGTATGAAACGATTTATAGCGATCCTTCTGGCCTTTTTGATCCTGCTTCCCAATCAGGCTGTTCTGGCAGAGCCAGTCAGCATGCTGCGGGATCTGAATGAAACTCGGGATCTTTCGGTCAAGCTCGCGCCTGAAGTTGTCAAAACCCAGGGCGAAAGCGGTCTCCACGATTATCTGATCCAGATGGAATCCTCTCTTGTGCTCGAGCAGCTGCCTGTATCCAGGCAGCTCCTGGCCCAGGGGCTTACCCAGAAGCAGGCTCGTGGCGTAGCCACTGTTCAGGCTTTGAAATCCGAAGCGCTGATGACTCAGCAGCCGATTCTTCAGCAGCTGGAGAAGACAGGCTTTGAGTATGAATCCTTCCACATCGCCAACATGATCTGGCTCCGGGCAGATTATCAGACGGTGGAACAGCTGGCAATGAATCCGGCTGTCCGCAAGATCTATGCGGACAAAGAGACTCATATCAGCGAAATGATCCCCTCAGCTGCTCCCCAGGCGGGCGATGCCACTCCGCTGCAGTGGAACATTAAGCAGATCAACGCTGACCAGGTCTGGAATGATGGAATCACCGGACAGGGAATTGTTGTCGGTGTCATCGATACAGGAACAGACTGGACCCATCCTGCGCTGAAGCAGTCCTGGCGGGCCTACAATCCAGCCAATCCGGACCAGCCGCTGGAAAGCGAACTGGCCTACAGCTGGTTTGACGGAGTCGGCACCAGCAAGCTTCCCTTCGATGACAACAATCATGGTACACACTGTGCCGGAACCATCCTGGGACATGAGCCCGACGGTTCCAATCAGGTCGGTGTAGCTCCCGGAGCAAAATGGATTACGGCCAAGGCCTTCAACAGCGACGGCGGCGGATCTTTCCGCGCTATGCTTCGTGCAGCTGAATGGATGCTGGCACCGGGCGGCGACGCTACCAAAGCTCCGAACATTGTCAACAACAGCTGGGGTGTCGGCGACGGCGTCGATGACTGGTTCCGTGACATTGTCCGCGCATGGCGCGCCTCTGGCATTGTTCCACTGTTTGCCGCCGGAAATCAGGGGCTGTTTGATCCGGCTCCGACCCCGGGAACCATTGAAAACCCGAGTAACTACCCCGAAAGCATCGCGGTAGCAGCTACCGACATTGACATGAAACTGGGCTCCTTCTCCAAACTGGGCCCCTCACCCTACGACCCGTCTCTGATCAAGCCGGAAATTTCCGCGCCTGGTGTGGCGGTCCGGTCTTCCATGGCCGGCGGCGGCTATGAGGAAATGGATGGAACTTCCATGGCAACTCCTCACATCGCCGGTGTCGCTGCCCTGATGCTGTCTGCCAATCAGAACCTGTCAGTGGATGACATTCTGCAGACGCTGGAAAAAACTGCTACCCCTCTGACCAACTCCAAATATCCGGTTTCCCCGAATATGGCAATGGGCTATGGTCTGGTTAATGCCAAGAAAGCCGTAGATTTTGTCTCCGGCGGACTCGGACAGCTTAAGGGAACCGTTCTGACCGAAGGAACCGATAATGGTGCGCCTGGCCTGACCATGAATCCCGGCCTGTCCTTTGCCTTTATGGATGCCGATTACGTAGTTACTGCCACCGCTTCTGACGATGTCTCCATCGTCAAGACCGAACTGCTCTACAAATGGCAGGCAGACGAGACCTTCAAGGTCATGGAAATGAAACGCACCGAAGGTGATGAGAAAAACGGCACCTACACCGGAATCATTCCCAAAGCGCCTTTCTTCTCGGCTGTTACCGGAGCTGAGGGAACCGGCCTCAAAGAAGGCGAGATGACCTACAAGGTCCGGACCACGGATTTTGCCGGAAACATTCTTGAAACGGAACCTCAGAAAGCAATGCTTTCCTTTGGAATGAAGCGCGACAACTGGAAGGAAGAATTCCAGGGCGATCTTTACGGCTGGTTCCTTCTCGGGGACTGGAAACAGGGATCTCCCAAAGGATACGCCGAGCCAGCTCCGCTGATTGGCGACAAGTATGTCGGAACCAACGTGGGAGCTTCATCTCATCATGAAGATACCGTCAGCTATCTGATTACTCCGCCCATCGACCTGCGCGATGACACCGTGGAGGAAGCAACCTTCAAATTCCGTCACTATTTTGAAATGGCCAAGAACTCTTCCGTTGCCCGGGTCATGGTGACCGACTGCAACGGAGAAGAATGGTTTGACCTGACACCGGAGTACTTCACCGGCAAGAGTGACGGCTGGCAGGCTGACTCAGTTAGTCTGTCCAAATATGTTGGAACCGATGTTCCGGTGTACCTGGCCTTCATCCTGACGGCTGGCGGATATGTCGAAGGTCCCGGCTGGTACATCAACCAGGTGGAACTCGAAGGCAAGGATGTCACCGCTCCGGTGCCCCCCACAGAAGTTAAGCTGGTTCGCGAAATTGAAGGACTCACCCTTAATTTTAAGGGCTCCTACGATGGCGACACCGTTCGCTACGATGTATACCGCAGCTCCAACGGCGGTGACTTCACCAAAGTTGGCGAGACCACTACCAAAACTTATATGGATACCACCGTGGAAGACGGCGTGGAATACACCTACAAGATTCGTTCCGTTGACGGAGCGGCCAACGCCGGTGATTATTCCGAGGCGGTCAGCGGCAAAAAACTTTCCTTTGATACCCTCATCGGCAGCGATTTTGAAGCCAATGACGGCGGATTCACCACTCAGATTGTTCCCCTGGACAACGGCCGCGAAGCAGTTAACAGCTGGGAATACGGCAAAGTAGTCAAGTACGGTCCGGGCCGCGCCTGGAGCGGAGAGAAACTCTGGGCTACCATCATCGCCGGGGACTACCTGGATGATTCCAGCAGCCGCCTGCTTACCCCGGAAATTGTTGTTCCTGAAGGGGACGGCACTGTCGTTCTGAACTTCCGTCACTGGTATGACGGAGAAAAATACTGGAGCTTCAATACTGCCTCCGATTACGGTCTGGTTGAAGTCACCGCTGACGGCGGACAGACCTGGGATCTGATCCCCAATGCCAAATGGGCCGGTCACATCAGAGAATGGCAGAAAGGCATGTTTGATCTGTCAGCCTACAAGGGCAAGACCATTCAGGTTGCATTCCGCTTTGTCTCTGACAAGTGGAGTTTCGGTTCAGAAACCTTCATTGGCTGGTATGTCGATGACATCGGCGTATACCGGATCAAGGACGCTGATTTCACAGTCAGCGCGCTGGACAAGCAGCCCAAAGCCATGGTCGCTCCTGAAAAGATGACCGAACCGGGTCTTCTGACCCAGTACAAGCCGCAGGTCAGCACTGCGACACTCGCGCCGGAAGTGAAAGCCAACCCGGTAACCGCCATCCCGATGCGGGAAGCCCGCGTAGAAGTGGTAGAGAAAGGAATTTCTGTTCCGGTCAACGCTGCGGACGGAACCTGGAGCATGCGCTTCCCGGCAACGGAAAAAGCGACGCTCAAAGCCAGCGCTTACGGATATTATCCGGAAACCAGAACTTTTACTCTGACCAAAGAAGGAACTGTTGAGGAAAACTTCGTTCTGAAGAAAATCCCGCGTTCCGTTGTCACAGGAACCCTGACAGACATCAACACCGGAAAACCGGTAGTCGGTGCTCAGATTCGTCTCCTGGAAGACGGCAAGATCAGCCCTGTAGTTACCGATGAAACCGGAAAGTTCACCTTGAAGGATATTTTCGCCGGCAGCTATACACTCCACATCTATCACCCGGACTATGAAATCATGACCGTACCGGCCGAAGCGGCTCTGGGTGATCCCACACCGCTGAGCCTCAAGATTCAGCCCTTTGTGCCTTACCGCAAGGAACTTTCCTACGATGACGGCACAGCCGAAAACGCGGTCAGCCTTTCAAAGGCTAACTATGGCTACGGCGTGGTCTTCCAGCCGGAAGAACTGGCTCATGTAAAATCAGTCAGAGCTTTCTTCTGGGGCAATGACTATCCGATCCCCGGCGGAAACGAAATTCAGCTGGTTCTGATGGAAGTCAATGACTACATGATCCCGCAGCAGACCAGACTTTGTGAACCAATGACGGTGACCGTACGCCGCGGCGAATGGAATACCTTCGATGTCTCCAGCCTGAACCTGAAGACCGACAAGCCGTTCATGGCTGCCTTCATTCAGCCGGATAGCGGAGACTACTGCCCGGCCATCTCCGTTGACAATGACACGGAACTGGGCAACACCCGCTCCTACATCTTTGACAGCTCCATGATCATGTCCCTGCCCGATGCTGAATTCCAGGGCGGATTTATGATCCGGGCCGAAATGGATTACTCCATGGATACTCCGGTGATCACAGGTGTTACTCCTGCCAGACAGAAGGAATCCGTATACTACACCGATCAGGAAAAAGTTGAACTCCAGGGTGAAGTATCCGGTCCCTCCAAGATCGAACTGAACCGCAATGGTTCCTCCTATGCCACTGTAAGCACTGCGACAAAGTCCTTCAAGACTTTGATCAAGCTTGAGTCCGGAATGAATGAAATCAAAGTCCGGTCCGAGGTTAATGGCGCTTATACTCAGTACTCCGCACCGGTCAAGGTTGTCCGCGACCAGGTTGCTCCTGCCATCACACTCACAGAACCGACAACTGAAGTTGTGACATCAAGAGTTCTGGATGTTAACGGCCAGGTTAAGGATGAAAATCTCGAAACTCTGACCATCAACGGCAAAACCGTAGCAACCGACAAGGATGGCTCCTTCGCTCATTCCCTGATCCTGAAGGAAGGCATCAACATCGTTGAGATCAAGGCCACTGACCTGGCAGGAAACGCAACGAGCAATCCGCTCCGGATCGACTGCCAGCCGGCATACGCTGAAGTTCTTGTAACGGATGCTGCTCCGGCCGCCAGCCTTACCGTTTACGGCGGAGAGCAGGTCAAACTGCATGTCGAGTCCAATCTTGTCGGCGCCAATGTCAGCTTCCAGCTGTCACTGCCGGCAGGTACCTCTTACGATCCGGCCATGACAGAAGTCGCAGCCGGTGTCTACGAAGCCACCTGGACTGTACCGGCTGAGCTGGTTCAGAATGACATCAAAGTAACGTATGCCCTGACCCGCGGCAGCCAGCGCGCCGTGAAGGAAGCGGAAGGACGGATTCAGGTTCGTGCCCGCGGAATTCGCCGCATCAGCGGAACGGATCGCTACGCAACCGCCAGCGCCATCAGCCAGTTCGGCTTTGAGCGCAGCGAACGGGTCGTCCTGGCCAACGGCAACTCATTCGCGGATGCCATGGTTGGTGGAATCCTGGCCGGCCAGTGGCAGGCACCGGTTCTGCTGACTGATAAAGCCGGTCTGTCCGAAAGCCTGACCAAGGAACTGGAACGTCTCGAAGCCAAGGAGATCACACTCATCGGCGGAGAACTGGCCATCAGTTCCGCGGTGGAAGCTGAACTCAAGGTCAAAGGCTATACCGTCAACCGCATCAGCGGAGCCAACCGCTATGCTACCGCCGCCAAGGTGGCAGGAACCGCAGCATCTGAAGCGGAGACTGTTTATCTGGCAAGCGGTACCAGCTATGCCGACGCCATGAGCTTTGCTCCGTTGGCTGGTCAGATGGGGGCAACCCTGCTCTTAACCGATGGCAAAACCCTTAGCCCTGAAACCAAAGCCGCTCTGTCGGATCTCAAAGCTAAAAAGGTTGTTCTCATCGGAGGAAATCTGGCACTGTCCGACAACGTGGAAAATGAAGTCAAGGCGCTGAACCTGGAAACCGAACGGATCCAGGGAGCGAACCGCTATGCTACCAACCAGGCCCTGATTGCCCGGTTCTACGGAAATCAGGCCAGCGGACTGCTCATCGCCAGCGGCGAAACCTACGCTGACGCCCTGACCGGAGCCGGACTGGCAGCCAAAATCGGCCAGCCCCTCGTTCTGGTGAAAGGCGATCAGATCACAGAAACTACGCTGACTGCTCTCAAGGCCATGGCTCCCAAGGAGATCACGGTCCTGGGCGGAACACTCCGGATTACGGATGCCGCCTACAATCAGCTGGCGAACGTTCTGAAATAAACCAATGAACACAATGGGATGGTGCGGCATCATGCCCCCTCCCATTGTTTTTTTAGAAAGGATCTGTTTTGAAAAGTTTGATCGAAATCCAACGAAGCGGACGCGGTCTCTTGACACTCCCCAAACGCAACTATATGATTGATTACATGAGGGGAGGGAGAACGTCTTTGAATATGAATTTTGCCACTGAACCCGGTGAAGTCATGGATTTTTTCTTCAGTTTATGGATGTTCCGGAATGCGGAGCGTGTCATGGAACGAAGAGAATTGTCCGGTTTGCCGCGAATCAGTGATTTCGAAAAATGGATGATGGAGCAGTATCAGGAGAATTCCGAGCTGCTTAAACTGCTCGCTCCCTATACCAATTATTTGTTTGAGCCAACTTATATTCTGCCCCCGGATACCCTGTTCTCATACCCCACCATCGAGTCCTTCCTCGAAGCCATGGTCAGAATGACACCGGAAGAAACCCGGCTGCAGATCAGCCGTGTGCTGACGATTCTGCTGCGTGACCAGTCGGATGAGCAGGAGGAGGTGGCCGATCCGATTTACTCGGATGAGGAAATGCTCACCATGCTGGAAGAAAGCCAGATTCCCAGTGAAGTGAAATGGGAGCTGTACCTGCTGGTGCGCAATAAACAGGCTTATCTGGATAAACTGGCAATGGCATTCAGTGCCTGCATTCCGCTCTACCGTAAGATTATGGTCGAACGGGCAAGAGCTCTGGAGGGCTGGAACCAGAAAGTAAAAGCGGAAATCGAACAGGATCCGGAAGCGTTCCTGCGCAAATTCGAGAAATATTATGACTTCAGTTCCTTTGATACCATCCAGGTGACATCTTCGGCCATGGTCACGTTATACATCAGTCTGGATAAGGACGGTGAAGTCATTCTCATGCTCGGACCGAACAGTGAGCTTGCCCTGCAGGAAGAAGATTCGGATGAGGACCTGAAAAAGGCCCTGGTCCAGCTGGGCAACCTGACTGAGAACTCCAAGTTCATGATTCTCCAATTCCTTGCGGAAGGCGATCATTTTGGCCAGGAAATTGCTGAAAGGCTTGATCTGACCAAACCGACCGTTTCACATCATATGAACTACATCATTTCCCAACACTGGGTAACGGTTCGTCAATCCGGCGTCCGCATGTACTACCGGTTGAACCGGGATCAGGTGCTGCGCGATCTGGAACACGCCACCCGACTGATCCGGCAGGCTTTGGCCGAACCGGAATCCCCACCAATCCAATAATTCATCAGGGACCGCCAATTGGCGGTCCCTTTGTGATCGCTCCCTATGATTAAGGGTGCAGCGGTTCCCATCAGACATTGGGGGTTTGTCAGTCAAGATGAATCACTGTGCAGAGAATGGGGACACTCCTGTTGGCGAAAGGGGATACTTCTGTTGGTGCTGAACAGTCAGGTGTCATTCCGACAGATTGACAGTCTGAGAGATGATTATAAATACCTTCTCGTGATTCGATTCATCGGGTCAAGGTAAAGATGTAAGTCAGTAAAAAGATCAATGTAACGAGGGTTAGCACTATACTAAGTTGTGGCCTGCCAATTAAGCCAGACGAACCCCGGATAAAGCAGAAGAGGTTGTTCAAGACTTATTCATTTGGTCTGAGTCATAATATGCCATATAATAGAATAGGTACAAAATTTAAAACAAATTTTCAGGAGGAACTCAAATGAATCCAATCGTAACAATACAATTAAAAAACGGCAGTGTGGTGAAAGCGGAATTATATCCGGAATTCGCGCCCAATACCGTGAAAAATTTTGTCAGTCTGGTCAAAAAAGGCTTCTATGACGGACTGATTTTCCATCGCGTCATTCCCGGCTTCATGATCCAGGGCGGAGATCCGACCGGAACCGGAATGGGCGGACCGGGCTACTCCATCCGCGGAGAATTCTCCGGCAACGGATTTGACAATGCCCTGAGACATGACAAGGGGGTTCTCTCCATGGCCCGCTCCATGCATCCGGATTCGGCGGGATCGCAGTTCTTCATTATGGTGGAACGCGCGCCTCATCTGGATGGACAGTATGCCGCATTTGGCAGGGTAATTGAAGGCATGGAGGCTTGCGACGCAATTGTCGGTGTTCGCAGAAATGCTCAGGACCGTCCGCTGGAAGACCAGATCATGGAGAAGGTTACCGTGGAAGGCGCCGACGAGATGGACGAGCCGGAGGTGAAGCGGTAATGGAACGCAATCAGCGCAGAGTTCTCCTGGTTCATGGACTCGATTCCATGGATCTGGCGCGGCTCCAGCTGATGGGTCACGAACTGGTTCTGATTCATCAGGAAAACGGAGGCGGGCTGATCCGGGATCTGATTGACAATAAAGGAACACCGGCCAGCGCCGAGCTTCCTCCGGAACGAGTCGTCATCTTCAATGGCTACTCGGATGAAGAACTGAAAGCAGGCGTGACGGGGATTCGTTCCACCTTCCCGGTACGCCCAATCATTGCGGCAGTGACCGATAATTCCTACGACTGGAGTTTTGAATTCCTGCTCACCGAACACCTGATTCAGGATCGTGACTGGAATCTGAAGAATTCCAGAGAATACCGGGAAAACCTGATCAGGGAAAATCAGGCCGAAGAAGCCCGCCGCGCTCAGGAACAAACAGAATCCGACGACGGATCCTCTATGCAGTAAGCAGGATCTGTCACAACTCATTGAAGACAGACGAAGGAGCAGACCATCAGCATGAGCCGTGTAGGAGAAAATATCAAGAAAGTCAGAGAAGCAGCCGGACTCTCACCCAAAGCCCTGGCAAAAAAGATCGGGGTATCCGAAAGCTTTCTCATCGACGTAGAACTGGGGCGACGGGTTGTCAATGAAGCGATGATCCAGCGATTTTCCAAGGTCCTGGGACGAAATGTTTCGGAGCTCGGCCTGGATTCGTTTGAAAGCGCTGTGTTCAAGGAAGAAAAGGAAATCCAGCGCCAGAGCCGGATCAAGGAAGCTCCCCGCAAGGCGGAACCGGCCCCTCGACCGTCCCCGCGCAATGAAGTGTGGGATCAGGCGTTTGGCAGCAATCTCAAGTCCGTCCCGGTGTATGGGCCGGCATTCGAGCAGGCGGTCGGACAGCGCCTGTATCCGGTGGAAAACGGCCGGATCCATGGGCTGACTGCGGATAAGGCCGTCCTGATCCGCCAGGATTCCAATGACCTGGCCGGCTATGGAATCTTGCATGGCAGCGAACTGCTGGGAGCGCCCCTGCGCGATTTTAGTCAGAACGGCTTCTACCTGATCGTCCTGGGCAATCGGAATGTAATTCGAAAAGTGAAGCTTTTGGGCAACGGAAACGTACTTCTGCTTCGCCGCGAGGATCGGGAGATCTCAGAAACCGTTTCGCAGAAAAGTGTGAAGGCTCTCCTTCATTTCGTTCGGGTTGAAACAAAGCTGCTCTGATCCTGAGACAGCCTGGGGATAAGTCCATGCATTGGGTATGCTTTTTCGGATGTTAGTGGTTTAATAACCGAAAAATTTCGTTCGGAAAATATATGGAATCCCAAAAAATTCGCGCTCAACAATTTAGCATGATCAAATTGAAAATGGAATATGCAGGAAACTGGGGATAACTAAAAAGTTATCCCCAGTTTTTGTGCATAAATTAGGGATATTGTGTATAACTCCGGGGAAAAAGGTCAGCTTTTAAAAATAAGCAACATTTTCAACATAGAAATAACCGATTTGAAAATGATAGATTAATAATAATAATGAGTCTAATTTGCATGTTAACAATATGTGAAATCGGTTTTTTATGAGATTCCATCAACGGTTGCGTTGTAAAATGTAGATAAGAACGAATTGGCTTACGACAGAATTTTCAGGAGGCGGCTATGTTAACAGTAATTAAGAAAAAAGGGAACCGACAGCCCTTTATTCCGGAAAAAATAAAGACGAGCATTATGAATGCATCGGAAGACACCGGACTTAAATTGAACCCTAAAGAAGCGGAACTCATGTCGCAGGATGTGGAACGTACGCTGATCGAGCGTCACGGTGAAAATGGCGTGACCTCAGCCCTGGAAATCCGGGATCTGGTCCGGGAAGTTATCAAGAACTTCGGGTACCCGCAGGTTCTGGAAGCCTTTGATCAGGGCAAGAAGCCCGGCAGTCACGACCCCAAGCGGCATCTGGAAGAACTGGCCAAGCACCAGGATGAAGCCCTGCCGGAACAGCCGGCCCCGTCAGAACCCAGCGAGGACAGCACCGACGAATTCGGAGAAATGAAAACTGAGCACTACAAATCCAGAGACTGGTAAACCATACCCCGGCATCCTTACGCTGCAAATTAACAAAAACCATGGCACCATTGACTGCCTGAGTCAGCGGTGCCATGGTTTGCGTTGCGAAAAGAATGCGTTACAAAAAGAAAGAGCTGCGATCAGAAAACTTCGCAGCAGTATGCGTTGTTATCAGGGAAGGGGGTTCTGTCCGGGGAAAAGGCTCTGCAGGAGATGGAGTCCGATCAGGCTGCCGGTGGCAATTGCCAGAAGGACATCGAGCAAGGGCAGATGCAGGACGAGGATCTCCACCAGGAGCAGGGCAGAGCTCAGGACCAGTGTCGCCAGCAAGGCCAGATCTGCCAGACGGCGCCGCCGCTTCATCCGGACCAGCAGGTGGAGGATGGAACCGGCAGCCGCCAGCAGCACCAGAATGGCTTCAGTTTGCGTCAGAAGCATCGCTCAGGCCTTCCTCCGAAACGGAAAAGTCGGGGGTATAATCCAGAGTCTGGCTCTCCTCCGATTGTAGCAGGGCATTTTCGATGCCCAATGCGAGCGCGTAGTCCACGACTTCGTCATATTCAGCAGCTGTGAGCCGGCGATTCAGCTCCGGCACGGCACTTAGATCGCCGCAGGGTGTATATTGATTCATAATGGAGAGGAAAATGTCATGGCCAAAGGTCGTCGCCAGCCAGGCCAGCACCGACTGAGAATCATCGGCATGTCCGGGCAGGACGAGGTGACGAACCACGGTGCCGCCCATCAGAAGATCATCCTGGAAGCGGAGCGGCCCGGTCTGGCGGACCATTTCCGTGATGGCCGCCCTGGCCGCGGCAGGGTAATCCTCGGCTCTGGAATAGCGCAGAGCCAGCGCGGGATCCATATATTTGAAATCAGGCAGGTAAACATCGATCAACCCGTCCAGCAGACGAAGCGATTCCACGGATTCGTAACCGGAGGAATTCCAGACCACGGGGAGATTCAGGCCTCGGGCTCGGGCTTCCCGCAGCACCGGAACGAGCTGACGGGTAAAGTGGGCGGCAGTAACCAGATTGATATTGACTGCCCCGCGCTCCTTGAGGCGGAACATGATGTCGATCAGTTCTTCCTTCGAGCAGGTTCGGCCTTTGAGTTCATGGCTGATGGTCTGGTTCTGGCAGAAGACACAGCGCAGATTGCAGCCGGAAAAGAACAGGGCGCCGGAACCGCCTTCGCCGGTGAGGAAGGGTTCTTCCCACTGGTGCAGCATGATTTTGGCCAGCAGGGGTTCTTCCCCTGCCAGACACAGGCCGGGCTTTTGGGACCGGTGGGTTCCGCAGGCCCGGGGACATTGATTGCATGGATTCATGATTTTCCTTTCGGATCCCGTTGTAAATCCCATTTCGGATCCCGTTTCGGATTCCTTGCGATTCGCGCAGGGGCTGAAAAGGGGAGAAAGGGATGCTCTATTGGTCGCCACATAGTGTATAATTAGATCATTGAGGGTTGGCCTGTCCCCGCGGGACACAGCCTGAACCTATCCTATCAAACCAGCGCAATGGTGACAAGGGAGAATGAATCAATCAGTGTCGGACCGGATTCCCGGCAGATCTGACCGGTTCAGCCCCTGCCGCACTGCCGAGTATACGGAGATCAGACATGAATGTAGAGAAACGACGAAATTTCATCATCCAGTTCGCCTATTTATTTATCATTGGCCTGATTTCCTTTTTCCTGGCCAAGTATGTCGTGCCACTGTTCGGGCCGTTTCTGATCGGTCTGGTCATCGCCATCATGGTCCGGTCCGTTTCCAAGCTGATTCCGGTCAAGGGCGTCGGACTGCGCGTGGTTCATATCATCAGCCTGATCCTGTTCTATCTGCTCCTGGTGGCGCTGCTGCTACTGGGCGGAACCAAGATCGCCGACCTGATCCGGACCTTCTTCAACCGCTTGCCGGACCTCTACATGAAGGAAATTCAGCCGGCCATCAGTAACCTGATGTTCAACATTACGGACCGCTTCCCCAACCTGCGGGAATTTGCCGAAGCCAGTTACCAGAGCATCAATCAGACGCTCCTCAACTTTGTGGAGAAAGCTTCCAACACCGTCATCAACAGTCTCACCGGCGTGGCCGGCACACTGACCTCCCTGGTCTTAAAGACCGTCTTCATCATTGTTTCCTCCGTCATGTTCACCCTGGACCTGGACCGCATTGAAGCGTTCCTGCGCCGTCAGATGAGTGACCGGACGCTCCATATCTATGAAAACATCATCTACAACATCGGCCATACGGCCTTCCGGTTCATCCGGGCATATCTGATCATCATCGGGGTCACCTTCATCGAATTGTCCATCGGCTTTTCCATCCTCGGGCTGTCCAATGCCATCGTGCTGGCGTTCCTGATTGCCCTGATGGATTCTCTGCCGGTGATCGGAACCGGAACGGTCATGATTCCGTTGGTTGTCTACAACCTGATTCTGGGGAACTTCCAGCTGGCCATCGGCCTGTTTATTCTTTACGCCATCATCTTTGTCGTGCGCCAGTCCATTGAACCCAAGGTGGTGGGTGACCAGATCGGTCTTCATCCCATCATTATCCTGATGTGCCTGTACGTCGGCGTTCGCCTGTTCGGCATCGTAGGCATGTTCATTCTGCCTTTGGCCATTACCATTTTCAAGAAGCTCAATGACGACAAAGTCATCAATGTGCTGCGCTGACCAGAGGCCCGACCGCCCCGCAGCCGCCCTGCCCGCGGGCGGGACCGGAAGACAACAGACGGCTCGTTCCGTCTGTTTTTCTGTGTTACACTGAGTTTGCAGCCTATAAAAAAGTGAGGACCCCCATGAATTTATTGTTTTTTGACGTGGACGGCACCCTGCTGGAATACAGCAAGGGCATCAACACGCTGACCCCTGAATTTCGCCAGGCGCTCCGGACCCTGCGGGACCGCGGCGATCGCTATTTCATCTGCACCGGCCGCTCCCACGGCAGCCTGCCCCAGGTGATCCGGGATATGGAACCCGACGGCTATTCCCTCTGTGCCGGAGCCTACGTGACCGTAGGGGGCCGGGAGATCCGCAATGTATTCTTTCCCCAGGACACTCTGGATTTTATCCTGCAGCGCCTGGGTCAGTTCGATACGGTGCTGTACCTGGAGTGCGGCCTGGAACTTTACACCAACCAGCCCCTTCCCGCCGACGACGACTATGTCCGGCGCTTCGGCATCGACCCGGCCTACCTTCTTCCCCTGGGTGATTCCGCCGGACTGGAAGTCAACAAGATCACGGTGACTTTCCGTCGTATGGCGGACATCGAAGCCATGGAGGATTTCTCCGATCATGGGATTACCGTCCTGGTTCAGCCCTCCCCGGATTCCTTTGATATCACGCTGTCCCATTCCACCAAGCGGGATGGCCTGAAAGCGGTCCGCCAGCATCTGGATCCGGAGCACCGTGCCCGGCTCATTGCCTTTGGCGACAACTACAATGACATCGAAATGATCGAGTATGCCGATATCGGCGTGGCCATGGGCAACGGAGCGCAGGACCTCAAGCGCATAGCCGACCTGGTGACCCTTTCCGTCGAAGAGGACGGCGTCCTGCATGCGCTCAGGCAGCTGGGGATTCTGTAATGTGGTCGGGAAAGCGCTACCGCAGCCTGAATCATGACCTGCGGGAACGATTCGGGGAAAAAGTCATGAAGATCAGCCTGGACGGGGGATTTTCCTGTCCCAACCGGGATGGCACCCTGTCCTTCGACGGCTGTATTTTCTGTTCGGAACGCGGTTCCGGCGATTTTGCCGGCGACCGGCTCAGCTCCCTGACCGAACAGTTCGAGACGGTACGCCGCACCCTGTCGGACAAGTGGACCAGCGGCAAGTACATTGCCTATTTTCAGGCCTTTACCAATACCTATGACACCCCGGACCGCCTCCGGGAACGCTATGAGGAAGCACTGGCCCAGCCCGGCGTGGTCGGACTGGCCATCGCCACCCGGCCGGACTGCCTGTCCGATGGGATCATCGCCCTGCTGCAGGAGCTTTCTCAGAGGACCTATCTCTGGGTTGAGCTGGGCCTCCAGACCTGTCATGACGAGACCGCCCGCCGGATTAACCGCGGCTATGACCGGTCTGTCTATGAGTCCGCCATGGAGCGGCTCACCCGGGCCGGCATCGAAGCTGTCACCCATGTGATCTTCGGCCTCCCGGGCGAAACCAGGGAAGACATGCTGGAAACCGTTCGCTATGTGCGCGATCAGGGCAGCCGGGGAGTCAAGTTCCATCTGCTCCACCTGATGCGCCATACCCCACTGGAGAGCGTGTACCAGAGCGGCGGTCTCCGGTTCCTGGAAGAGGCCGAATACATCACGCTGATCTGTGACGCCATCGGCCTGCTGTCCCCGGACATGGTGGTGCACCGCCTGACCGGAGACAGTCCCCGGGAACTGCTGATCGGACCGATGTGGTCCCTGAAGAAGTGGGAAATATTGAATGCCATTGACAGCGAGCTGACCCGCCGGGACATCATCCAGGGCAGCCTGAGGGAGGAAATCAGATGATCCAGTGTTCTATTCTGCCAAGCCACGAAGCCATTCATCCCGAGCAGCTGCCGGGGAAAACGGTGATTGTCATCGATACCCTGCGCGCCACCACCGTCATGGTGACGGCTCTGGCCAATGGTGCCCGTTCCATCCGCTGCGTCATGGAGCCCGAGGAAGCGCTCCGGCTGCGGGACGATCAGCCCGGCCTTCTGCTGGGCGGAGAACGCCATGCCCTGAAAATTCCAGGGTTTGACCTGTCCAACTCCCCGCTGGAATATACCACGGAAACGGTCTTTGGCCGCGACCTGGTCATGACGACCTCCAACGGAACCCGCACCCTGCTGCGCACCGCCGGCGCCTCCGAGGTTCTGATCGGCTGCCTGCTCAATGCCCGGGCAGTCATGACCAGGGCGCTGGAGTCCGGGCGAGACATCCTGCTGCTCAATGCCGGCACCATGGGTCTGTTTTCACTGGATGACTTCATCACCGCCGGAGCCATGCTCCACGAAGCCCGGGGCGCCGTTTCGCTGACGGATCTGGCCCTGGCTGCCCGCCTGCTCTATGAATCCTGCCCGGAAATCCACCCGGCCCTGACCGAGTCGGTCCATTACGGCCGTCTGCGCGAACTGGGTCTTCAGGATGACCTGAACTACGCCCTGCGCCCCAATCGGCTGGACGTTGTACCCCGGTACCGGGAGGGACTGGTCACCTGGGAAAAAACACCTGCCCATGAAAAGGAGAATCCATATGCCTGATTGCGTGATCCACCTGACGCCCGGCAAGACCCATGCGGCGGAAAAAGGCCACCCCTGGATCTATACCGATGAAATTGAAAACTACAGCGGAACCTATGAGAACGGCGACATCGTCAGCGTCGTGAATGCCCGGGGTCACTTTGTCGGCCGCGGCTTCATCAATGACGTCAGCAAGATCTCTGTCCGGATTATGACCCGTGATCCGGAGGAAGCGGTGGACACTGCCCTGATTCGCCGCCGCCTTCGGGAAGCCGAAACCTACCGCCGCGACATTATGCCGCAGGAAGAAGCCTACCGTCTGATTTACGGCGAGTCGGACTTCCTGCCCGGTCTGACCGTGGACCGCTACGGCAATTATTTTGTACTGCAGAGCCTGGCGCTGGGCATTGACCGCTTCAAGGACGATGTCGTGCGCATCCTGCGCGAGGACTTTGGAGCCAAAGGCATCATCGAGCGCAGTGACGTCAAGGTGCGGGAGCTGGAGGGAATGACCCCCTGGAAGGGCTTCCTGACCGAACCCTTTGATCCGGTCATCACCATGACGGAGAACGGGGTCCGCTACCGGGTCGACCTGATGAACGGACAGAAGACCGGCTTTTTCCTTGACCAGAAGGAAAACCGGCAGGCGATCCACCGTCTGGTGAAGGGCCGAACCGTCCTGGACTGCTTCACCCACACTGGTTCCTTTGCCCTGAATGCCGGCATAGCCGGAGCGAAAAGCGTTCTGGGCATTGACATCTCGGAGGATGCCGTCGCCATGGCCAGCGACAACGCGCGGCTCAACGGGCTGGAAGATACCGTGCGCTTTGAAGCCCACAATGCCTTTGACGTCCTGCCCGCCTGGTCGCGTGCCGGACAGACCTATCAGGTAGTCATCCTCGATCCGCCGGCCTTTACCAAGTCCCGCGGCTCGGTATCCGGCGCGGTGCGCGGCTACCGCGAAATCAACCTGCGCGGCATCCGCATGGTGGAGCCGGGCGGATACTTCATCAGCTGTTCCTGTTCCCACTTCATGAAGGAAGACATGCTGCGCCGCACCATTGCCGAAGCCGCGGCCGCCGCCGGCCGCATCCTGCGCCAGGTCGAATTCCGCACCCAGAGCGCCGACCATCCGATCCTTATGAGTTCGGATGAATCCTATTACCTCAAGTTCTTCATCTTCCAGGTGTTCTAGGAAATTTCCGGTGTCGTGAATCAGTTGTTCCTTTGGGTGATTCCAGTTTATAATGGATTCAAATGAGGTCTTTCGCCCGAAAGCGCCTCTCCCTGAATCTACCCCGTGAAATGAGGAAAATACTATGGAAGACAATGGCCTGACGCCCGAAATTCTGGACAAGCTCACCAAAATCTGCATCTGCAAGCAAATCCCCCGTTCCCGGGTCAAGCAGCTGATCCGCAACGGCGCAAGAACCTTTGCTGAAATCCATCAGGCCACCGGCGCCGGCACCGGAGCCTGCAGTGGGACCCGCTGCATCCCGAAGATCGAGCAGCTGATCGAGGATTACGAAGACGGTCTGTGGGAATAACCCCCCGTTCCAAGACTGGGTCTGAAGGCAAAACCTGGGGGAACGATAATGCACCGACAGCCAAATCAGAATTTTCCTGCACTGACAAAAATGGTGAAGAAGTCAATTTTCCACTCAATCAAGTAGTTGAAGGAGGCATGAAATGGACAAACTGAGCATCAAATGGACCAGCATTGTGCTGGATGCCAAGGATCCCCAGGCGCTGATGGATTTTTACTCAAAGCTTCTGGGCTGGGACATCGTCGGAGTGTATGAGGACTATGTGTTCCTGGCCAATCCCGACCAGGGACCGGTCATCGGTGCGCAGCGGGTGCCCACCTACCAGAGACCGGTCTGGCCGCCTCAGGAAGGCATGCCGGATCAGGGGGCACATCTTGATCTGAAGGTGTCTGATCTGAACCAGGCGGTGAAAAAGGCGGAAAGCCTGGGCGCGGTCCGGGCGCAGGAGCAGTTTATCGACAATCTCGTCGTCATGATCGATCCGGAAGGCCATCCGTTCTGCCTGTACATCGGCGGACCGGAAGACTAGGGGAACGAGCCGATTACTACGTGATGCCGTCACCGGATTTCGCGGGAGCCGCCCGTATTTGCATTGACGAATACGTAAACTTTCGCTATTATGGTTACATATGAATAAAATGCAGTGAACAGGACGAGTAGTCTGAGACAACGCGACAGAGAGGGAATGGCTGGTGTGAATTCCTGCGGCGAATCAGATGAAGATCACCTGGGAGCAGGAGCCTGAATACCAGTAAGGCGCCCCGTGGCCCGCGACGTTACAGCGAAGGGTATGTCAGTATCCGATCAAACAGGTGGTTACGAACGGTCTTCGTCCTTTTTTGGGACGAAGGCCTTTTTTGATAGGTCAGGCAAGCAGCAATACAGGCAAGCAACAATAATGGAAAGATGGTGATCATATTAATGTACAGGAAAATTGACCCCAGCCGGTCCTTTACCCAAATGGAGAAAGAGATCAGGGATTACTGGAAAGAGCATGAGATCATTGAAAAGAATCTCAGCATGAATGAAGGGAAGGAGTACTTCACCTTCTACGACGGACCGCCTACGGCCAACGGAAAGCCTCACGTCGGCCATGTCCTGACCCGCGTCATCAAGGATATCATTCCGCGGTACAAGAACATGAAGGGCTACAAGGTTCCGCGCAAGGCCGGCTGGGATACCCATGGCCTCCCGGTGGAACTGGAAGTGGAAAAGAAACTGGGCATTTCGGGCAAGGACCAGATCGAAAACTTCGGGGTGGAAAACTTCATCAAGGAATGCAAGAATTCCGTCTTTACCTATACCGCCATGTGGCGTGAAATGTCCGATGCCATCGCGTTTTGGGTGGACATGGACAATCCTTATGTCACCTACCAAAACAACTACATTGAGTCCGAGTGGTGGGCGCTGAAGAAAATGTATGAGAAGGACCTGCTCTACAAGGGCTTCAAGGTCATGCCCTACTGCCCGCGCTGTGGCACCGGCCTGTCCTCTCACGAAGTTGGACAGGGCTATAAGGATGTCACCGACCGCACCGTCATCGCCAAATTCAAGGTCAAGGGCAAGGACAACACCTATTTCCTGGCCTGGACGACGACCCCCTGGACACTCCCCTCGAACGTGGGACTGACCATCAACCGCAGCTTCGACTACGCCGAGGTGAAAGTCGGCGAGGACATCCTGATCCTGGCTGACGCCCTGGTTCATCAGGTGCTGGGCAAGGTCGAGCACGAACATCTGAGAACCTTCAAGGGATCCGAAATCGAGGGCATGGAATATGAGCAGCTGCTTCCGTTCCATGTTCCCGAAGAAAAGGCGTTCTTCGTGGTTCATGCAGACTACGTCACCCTGTCCGACGGTACCGGTATTGTCCATACCGCTCCGGCCTATGGTGAAGACGACTACCTGACCGGGCAGAAGTACGGCCTGCCGATGATCCACCTGGTGGACCTGAAAGGACGCTTCGTGGACGAAGTCACGCCCTTTGCCGGCATGGACGTCAAGAAAGCCGATCCCAAGATCATTCAGTACTTGGATGAGCACGGACAGCTGTTCGCTTCCGAGAAATACATGCACTCCTACCCGCATTGCTGGCGCTGCGACACCCCGCTGCTCTACTACCCGAGAGACTCCTGGTTCATCCGGATGTCCTCCATGCGGGACAAGCTGGTCAAGAACACGAACGACACCAACTGGTACCCGGACAACATCCGCACCGGACGGATGGGCAAATTCGTGGAAGGCGTCATCGACTGGAACCTGTCCCGGGAACGCTACTGGGGTACGCCGCTGCCGATCTGGCAGTGTGACTGCGGTCATCAGGACTGCATCGGTTCCATTGAGGAGCTGAAGGAGAAGGGAATCGATGTACCTGAGAACATCGAACTGCACCGGCCCTACATTGACAATGTCCAGCTGCGCTGTCCGCACTGCGGCAAGGAAATGCATCGGACGCCGGAAGTCATTGATGCCTGGTTCGATTCGGGAGCCATGCCCTTTGCCCAGCATCATTATCCCTTCGAGAACAAGGAATACTTCGAACAGACCTTCCCGGCTCAGTTCATTTCCGAAGCGGTGGATCAGACCCGCGGCTGGTTCTACACCCTGATGGCGATTTCCACGGTTCTTTGGGACAAGAACTCCTATGAGAACTGCATTGTCCTGGGCCACGTCCTGGACAAGAACGGCATCAAGATGTCCAAGCACAAAGGCAACATCGTCGAACCGATGCCGGTCATCCTGGAAGAAGGCGCCGACGCTACCCGCTGGCACTTCTACACTTCCTCCGCCCCCTGGCTGCCCACCCGGTTCAGCCGGGAGCAGGTGGGCGAGACCCAGCGCAAGTTCCTGGGAACGCTCTGGAATGTGTATTCCTTCTACCTGCTGTACGCTGAACTCGACCAGTACGATCCGACTCAGCACCAGGATGTTCCCACGACCCACATCATGGACCGCTGGATTCTGTCCCGGCTCAACACCCTGGTGAAAGCCGTCGGCGACTTCCTCGACCACTACGACATCACCAGCGCGGGACTTGCCATCGAAGAATTCACCGATGAGCTGTCCAACTGGTATGTGCGCCGCAACCGGTCCCGCTTCTGGGCGGAAGAGCTGACCGAAGACAAGATGAGCGCTTACAACACGCTCTACCATGTCCTCACGACGCTGAGCACCGTAGCCGCTCCCTTCGTTCCGTTCATCACGGAAGAACTCTACCAGAACCTGGTGCGCGGTCTCGATCCGACGGCACCGGAATCCATCCACCTGACCTACTGGCCCGAATACAACGACCAGATGGTGGACGAGGAACTGGAACAGAAGATGGATCTTGCCTACAGCCTCGTGAAGCTGGGCCGCTATGCCCGGAACCAGGCGGTGATCAAGAACCGTCAGCCGCTGCAGTCCATCCTGATCTCCGAGCGCGAACTGCCTGAATATTACGGCGACATCATCAAGGATGAGCTCAACATCAAGGAAGTCAAGCTGGGTGCCAACCTGTCCCAGTACGTCAACTTCGAGATCAAGCCGAACCTCCCGGTTCTGGGCAAGACCTACGGCAAGCTGATTCCGGCCATCCGCCAGGCCATCGCCGGTCAGAACCAGATGGATCTGGCTCAGCGCATCCTGGGCGGCAAGGAAGTCTTCATCACCATCGGGGAAGAAGACATCGCCCTGAACCAGGACAACCTCCTGGTCACCATGCAGGGACTGGAAGGCTTTGCCTTTGCCGGAGAAGGAGAACGCGGAGTGGTGCTTGATACCACCATCACCCCGGAGCTGAAAGAAGAAGGCTACCTGCGTGAACTGATCTCCAAGATCCAGAACCTGAGAAAGGATTCCGGCCTGGAAGTGTCCGACCGCATCCACCTGACTGTAGCCAGCCGTGAACCCATCACCGGTGTACTGGCGAAGTTCGGGGATGTCCTGTCCCGTGAGACGCTGGCTGAATCCATCACTCAGAACGACCTGGGTGACCAGACGGGGGATGTCAGCATCAACGGCGAATCCATCACCCTGAGCCTGACAAAGGCTGAGTAAGAAGCCCTGATCTCCCATCAGAGCATTGGGATACCCAAAGGATGCCAGGATCAGATAAAGAACGGAAGCAGTCCTTTGATACTTCAATGGGGAGCCGCTCTCTGATGTATCTCTTTAAAGCCATCTTTGAAGTCAATCCTTGAAGCCACACCTTGGAGCCGCTTGTTGAAGCCGCTCCAGTTCATCAGCCCCGGAGGATCCGGTGCCTCAGGCACCGGTTCTCCGGGGCTTTTTTTCCGAGGGGCCAGCCACTGCCCCGACAAGTCGGGTTTGTCCCGCCTGACTCCGAGGGAGGCCTGCCTCCGGAGCGAACAGTGAATGGGGGCATCAGTTTGCCTGGAATAACTATACAGAATAATCAACTGTATTCATCGATCTGATCACCCGGCGGCCCGGCAGACAGCTGCCGCCATCCACGCATTTCAGACCAACCCGCAAGACGCATGATCAGGGCGTTTGATCGGATCTCGACCATCGGGCCGAAGTCAGAGGGAGGAGGGCATGAAAAAAGATCAGATCTCCCAAAAGAAAAAACAGGAATGATAATTATATTTCAATACAGAAATTTATTGATAAGTTGTCGACAATAACGGTAGTCAGAGTATGATTAAAGGGTAAACGGTACCAGTTCTACAAACCTAAGAAGAAGGAGTGAGATCATTGTTATTCAGAAAAAAATCACTGGCCTCCCTAATGGCTGCGATCATCTTCAGCCTCACTGCCTGTTCCACTGCGCCAACCGGCACGACCACAGCTCAGTCCGGCAACGCGACTTCGGGAACTACCCAGGCTGCGACCCAGGCCGCGACTCAGGCTGCGACTCAGGCTGCGACGCAGGCGGTGCGGGTCATCAGTCCGATGAAGCCCGGCGAATACATCGTCGAGAGCAAGGGATTGAATCCCATGAAGGTCAAAGTCGTACTGACTGAGAAAGCGATCGAATCCGTAGAAATTGTGGAAAATACCGAAACCCCGACGGTGGCTGAAGCCGCGCTGCGCGATCTGCCCAAGGCCATCGTGGAGGCACAGAGCGTGAAAGTTGACATGGTTTCCGGCGCTACCTATACCAGCACGGGAATTCTTACCGCTGTTCGCAGTGCCATTGAGCAGGCCGGCGGAAAAATTGCCGAGTTTGAAGTCGCTCCATCTAACGGAGAGACTCAGGCCGATGCCCGTCCCGCGCTGGGATCGAAGGAACTGCCCGCCACCTGGGATGAAACCTTTGATGTCATCGTTATCGGCGGCGGCTTTGCCGGACTGTCGGCAGCCTATACCGCAGCCACGGACGGCGCGAAAGTCACTTTAGTTGAAAAGATGCCGATGCTGGGCGGAAACTCACAGATCAACGGCGGCGTGTATGCTTCCTACACCTCCAAAATCGCGGATGATCTGTACAAGAAGCTGAATCTGACGCCGGATACGGCAGAAAAGCATATTGAAGACACCATCAAGGGCGGGGACTTTATGGGCGATCTCAAGCTCGTTAAAAACCTGGTGTATGGTTCACCGGAGTTCCTCAACCTGATGCTCGACAACGGCCTGAAGGTCCGGGATTCCATTACCCGCCCGGGCGGCCATTACGGCTATCGTACCTACACAACGGAAAACGGCGTGGGCGCAGACATCGTGAAAGTCCAGAAGGAACTTCTGGCCAAGACCGACTGCAAGGTTTACCTTGAAACCGCCATGACCCAGATCTACCGTGAAACCACCGGAGATCAGCGAGTCATCGGCATCCGGGTCAAGGACAAGGATGGCAAGACCCGGAATATCAAGGCGGAGAAAGGCGTGATCCTGACGACCGGAGGATTCTCCGGAAATGTCGAGATGCGTCAGAAGCATGTTCCGGCGCTGACGGTGGACCTGCCGACGACCAATCATGTCGGAGCCACCGGCGAGGGTCTTACCATGGCGCAGGAAATCGGCGCCAATACCATCCAGATGTCTTACATCCAGCTCTATCCGTTTGCCAATCCAAACAATGGAGTGCTTGACGCCACCGCCGTCATCCCATTCTCCGGTCCGTCTTCAGGTATTGTCTATGTGGATGTGAACGGAAAGCGCTACGTCAACGAAGGGGAACGCCGCGATGTATGCTCCAGAGCGGCACAGAACAGCGGAGGCTTCCCGACCTTCTCCATCTTCGGACAGGAGATCGTCGACAAGGGAGGGTTTATCGCTCCGGCACAGCTCGAAGCCGGAATCAAGGCAGAACGGATTTTCAAGGCGGACACCCTGGAAGATCTGGTCGCACAGATCAACGCTCACCAGTACAAGGATCAGACCATTGCCATGACAGCCGAAACCCTGAAAGAAACGCTGAAGGTTCACAACGGCTATGTAGATCAGGGCAAGGATCCTGACTTTGGCAAGGTCATCGACAAGGGCGTCATGCTCAAGATCGAATCCGGTCCATACTATGCCATCCCCCAGTGGCCTTCCGTTCACCATACCATGGGCGGCCTGGCCATCACGGAGAAAACCGAAGTGCTGGATATCTGGAATAAAGTCATTCCGGGTCTCTACGCAGCCGGAGAAGTAACCGGCGGCGTCCATGGCACCAACCGTCTGGGCTCCAATGCCATTCCGGACGCGGCGGTTCATGGCTGGATTGCCGGCGAGGTTGCCGTCAAAGGCACCGTGCCCGCATTCGTTCCCAAACAGTAGGGAAACATTCGTACACCAATCAATTGATAAGGCCGCCGGTTTCTGACCGGCGGCCTTATCTGTCTGCCTTATCTGTCTGCCTTATCTGTCTGCCTTATCTGTCAGTTTGCTTTATGCCGGGTCAAATCATGGAGCGGAATATCGCCCGAGGACGGGTTTTTGCGGTAAAATGAAAAGGAACTTATTCCTTGGCCTGTCAGTGCGTTTGCGGACCGGTCGGGGGCGAATGGGCCGGGCAAACCGGACCGAAGGAGGAATCATGAAGTTAAGAAGTTTTCGCTGCCGGGGGAAGGACGCCATTGGGGCAGAAATCGACGCCGACCTTCGTCTGATCGAGGGGTTTGAGGACATGAACCGGCTGATTGAGGCCATGGCGGATCAGACGCCGGCGGAGCGGGTTCCGTTTCTTCAGACGCGTCTGGGCGAACCGGTTGACCCGTCTGAGATTGAAACCCGGGCACCCATCGTGCATCCGGTGAAGGACGTCATCTGCGTCGGGCTCAATTATCAGGCCCATGTCAACGAATCCCAGTCCATGGGCGTCCATGAGAACAAGGAGGACATCCATACCACTTATTTCGGCAAGCGCTGTGACTGGATCCGCGGGGACGGAGAGCCCGTGGCGATCCACTCGAAGGTGGATCCGGAAATGGATTATGAGACGGAACTGGTCGTCGTGATTGGCAGGGGCGGCCGGGCGATCCCGCGGGAAACGGCTCTGTCCCATGTCTTTGGCTACAGCATCGGCAATGATTTTTCTTCCCGGCGGCTGCAGCGCAATCACAAGCAGTGGTTTTTAGGCAAGGGCCTGGATGGCTACACGGCTATGGGACCGTGCATTCTGCTCAATGAGTCGGAAGAACACCGGGACTTTGAGCTGGAGGGCAGAGTGAACGGGGAAATCAGGCAGTCCTCAACGACTGAGCTGATGATCAAGTCCATCGAGGATATTATTTATGAAATCTCGCAGGGCATTACGCTGGTGCCCGGGGATCTGATCTTTACCGGCACGCCGGCCGGCGTGGGAGCCGGATTTCAGCCGCCCCGCTATCTGACGGCCGGAGATGTGGTGCAGCTTGAAGTGGAAGGGATCGGCCGCTTAACCAATCCGATCATCGAGGCGTGACGGATCTGCTCCTGACCTTCCTCCTGGGACTGGTCGGGGGCCTGCTTTTCCTGAAATGGAAAGTGCCTGCCGGCGCCATGGTCGGCGCCATGCTGTTCGTCGCGGTATTTTCCATCCTGACGGGTCGGGCTGAGATGCCGGCAGATGTCCGGGTTCTGACCCAGCTGGTGGCCGGAGCCTACATCGGCTCCTCCATCCAGTACAAGGATGTCCTGGCGCTGCGCCGGATCCTTCTGCCTGCCCTGTTAATGATCAGTCTGATGATCAGCCTGGACATCGCCATGGGATTTTTGCTGTACCGCCTGACCAGTCTGGACCTGGCCACGGCTTTGATGGCCTGCGCGCCGGGCGGCCTCATGGATATCTCTCTGATCAGTGCGGATGTGGGCGCGAATTCTTCCAGTGTAGCCGTCTTGCAGCTGCTTCGGCTGGTCACTGTCCTGGCCTTCTTTCCGCTGCTGATGAAGAAAGTGAGCGAACGGATTCAGACGCCGGGACAGACCGCGGCTGCTCCGGTGGAGGAGCCGCTGGTCATTTCCGTCAGTGAGCGCGCCGTCATCCGGAATCAGTGGTATCTGTCCCGGCAAAAACGGAAAAATCTGGCGATCACCCTGCTGATTGCCGGTCTGTCCGGCAGTCTGGGCAAATACCTGGGCATCCCGGCGGGGGCCCTGACGCTGTCCATGGTCTGCGTTGCGCTGCTTAACGTCCTCACCGGACGGGGCTACCTGCCCGCTGCGCTGCGCCGGTTCACCCAGATGCTGGCGGGTATCCTCATCGGTGCCTCCATGGACGCCTCGGACCTGGCCCTGCTGAAAGGGGTCATGGTACCGGCCCTGGTTCTCATCGTTGGAATTATTGTCATCAACCTGACCGTGGGCCTTCTCCTGAACCGGCTGTCAGACCTGGACCTGATGACCTCGCTGCTGGCCAGTGTCCCCGGCGGAGTGTCTGACATGGCCCTGATTGCCCGTGATCTGGGCGGCGATCAGAGCAAGGTGGCCATCCTGCAGCTCTTCCGCTATCTGTTTGTGGTGGCGCTGTATCCGGTGCTGATCCGCCAGCTCCTGACCTGGTTTGTCTGAATCAAAAGAAGCGAACAGCAAAAAACCAATGCCGCAGACGTTCCGCGGCATTGGTTTTTCGGGTTGGTGATTTATTTTCTTTCCCGGAGCAGGTCTCTGATTTCAGTCAGCAGGACTTCTTCATTGGAAGGAGCCGGAGGTGCTGCTTCAGGTGCCGGCTTTCTGAAGAACCGGTTGATTGCCCGGATCATCAGGAAGAGAACGAATGCCAGGATCAGGAAGGCAATCAGCGCGTTGATGAAGGAGCCGATCTGGATGGGACCCAGCGTGATGGCAGAGAAATCCGGCTTGCCGAATACCATGCCGATGATGGGGGAAATCAGGAAGTCCACGACTGCTTTCACCAGTGCCGAGATGGCACCGCCGAGAATGATGCCAACGGCCATGTCAAAGACGTTTCCCTTGAGTGCGAATTCTTTGAATTCCTTGATGAAGTTTTTCATGATACCACTCCGTAGAACAATTTTTCTGTGTCTGACATTGGAATAGAAGCAATAATAAAAGCATTCAAACACACCTAAATTATAGCACATCGGCAGGTAAACAGCTGTCAAATGGCACTCTGAGATAGTGTCAACTTACTTTCGGTTCAAAAATTGAATAGGCCTGCCGTGCGGATTCCAAGTAGCCCGGGTTTTACGATTTATACCACCCAAAATGAGGCGTTGCATAGCTGATTGAACCTTGTTTTACCGGGTAGACCCGGCTATTCTTCACGATCCGTTTTTCCAGCCTCAAAAGTCGGGCTTCCTTCTTCTTTTCTTTCTCTTTGGCAGCGAAGTAGCCCATGAGATCCCCGCCATTGAGGACGAAAACTCGCATGCGCGCTATATTCTCAGCACCTACTGTGCTCCACCCCATCGGGCGTGATGATAACCGTGAGGAAAGCACATGACTGACATGCCCTTCCGCACTGCAGCCCTGATAGCCCGACTTGGCCGCGTTCTGGATCGATTCCCAGTTGGACAAAAGATAGGTTTTCATCTCGCCTAACTTCTTTTCCTGGGTCTTTTTAAGCGGCAATCCCGCCGCTGATTCGAAGAATGTGTTGATGTCCTCAAGGGAGTCCATGCTGATGGCGTCTTTGAGGTACCAGTAATATTCATCCTTTGTCCCTTTGTAGGAATCAATCGGCGTTGCCGCCTGGCGCAGGGCCTTTTCCAGGTGGAACTTATCCAGATAGAGCTTGCATCGAGGCAGAATCTGGGCACCCATCTTGATCCAGGACGCCCCATCCCCTGATAAGGAGATTTCCTCGATCTTATCCACTTCATAAGCCGAGTTCAGGTAATCGAACACTTCGTACCACAGTTCATCCGAGTTGCCCTTGTAGAAGCCTGCAAATCGACGTACACCCATTAAGGCCTTGCGTCTCTTCCCGACACTCTGCTGCCCCTCATGGACGTAGATCAGCCGCATCTGCTGATTGGAACCGTCCTGCATAGCTACATGATCCTCATCGGCCTCAATATAGATCCGAGATACCACTTTTTTCTGAGGCAGGGGTCCCTCAGAAGACTCAATGTTCCCCAGTCGATGGACCAGATTCATTACCGTAGTGCGGCTGGTAATTCCGCTGCTTGCATAGCGCTCCACCGTCCCCTGGTAAGAAATATCTTTAGCACTGGAGAGAAGACACGAGGCTAGTTCCCGGCTGATTCTCTGATGGGGCTCAAGGCCCAGAAGACGATCCACCAGACACACATGGTGATTGGTCTTTTTATTCCGAAAGTACGTCCGGCCAAAGACCACAGGTCCGGCTGTAGTAGCGATGGTTTTTGTTTGATTACGCCGTTCGATGGAGTAATCCTTTTTGCGTAACTGTGAGTTCCTCAGGCGCTCATCGAGTACCTGAACATAATCCTGGATCTGCTCACGGGCAATCCGATCCGTCAGCTCGTGAGTCTCCTGGACCACCTGATCCATGGTGAGGGTACCGCTTGCCATTCTTGAATCAAAACCTTGTCTGAGAGAGGTGAACATTGAGTTGAAATCTGTTAAGATAGGCATGAGAATAAGTCCTTTCGTGTAGTTTGTTTGTTGTTGTTACTAACATTCTAGCACTTGGGCTTATTCTCTTTCATTTTCGACCTACAGTAACTTTACACTAACGCACTCTGAACCCAGCCGGGACGGGCAATGTCGGATTCCAATGAAGCGAAACTGGTGAACATTCTCCAAACAACTGATAAATAATATGCTTTTCTATTGTGAAGAAATGAATGTCAACCTATAATAAAATAGATAATGTTTGACAGTTTGGCAAATTTGAGACAGGCGGCACCGCATCCTTTGATCTCTTGCCATCGTCACAGAATCCAACCATTCGATCCATGAGTCAGCAAGTGCCGGTGGTCCACCCATTCCAAGATGGGGGGCGACCGTAAAAATTCGTTAAAAGAGGTGTAAAAAATGGCTGCTTCAATCAAAGATGTTGCGCGGGAAGCCGGTGTTTCCATTGCGACTGTTTCCAGAGTCATCAACAAAGTCGACGTCGTCAATGAAGAGACGAAGAAAAAAGTGAATGACGCCATCAAGAAACTGGGTTACAGCCCGAACATCGTGGCGCAGAGTCTCAAGACGCAGCGGTCACGCTCTATCGGGATTCTGGTCCCGGATATTTCCTCTCAGGTTTACCCCGAAATCGTGCGGGGCGCGGAAGATGTCGCCAATATGTATGACTACAGCATCATCCTGTGCAACTCGGATTTTGATATCGACAAGGAAAAGAAATACATCAAGGTAATGAAAGAAAAAATGGTCGACGGCCTGCTCTATATGAGCTCATCCCTTGACCCGGAAATCCTGCAGTACATCCAGGACCTCAACATGAAGACGGTTCTGGTGGAAACCACCGAGGATGAAAAAATCCTGCCGTCTGTCACCATCGACAACCGGCAGGCAGCCAAGGAAGCCGTTCAGCTTCTGATCGACAGAGGCCACAAGAAAATTGCCTACATCGGCATTAAGAAAGACCGCAAGAATGCCTGGGCCAGACGCTATTACGGTTATGCCGACGCCCTGAACGAAGCCAATCTGCCGCTGGAGGAAGACCTGACCTACTATGGCGACCTCAAGGCTCAGACCGGCTACAAGGGGATCAACAGCATCCTGGAAAAGACCGAAGTCGATGCCGTATTCTGCGGCTCCGATGAAATCGCCATGGGCGTCATCAACGGCCTGCGCGACAAGGGTATCAGCGTTCCCGAGCAGGTCAGCGTCATGGGCTTCAACGACATCTATGAAGCGTCGATCTTTTATCCCAAAATCACCACCGTGGCTCAGCCACTGTATGACATGGGATCGGTATCCATGCGCATCCTGGTCAAGATCCTGAGAAACGAGCCCAGCGAACAGGACCATTTCGTGCTGCCCTTCCAGATCATCGAGCGGGACAGCGTCAAGTAACAGACAATATGACTTTGTATTCAATAGAGAGCGGAAGACCAGCAGAAATGCTGGTCGTTCCATTGGGAGGTAACCTATGACTGAACGCGAGCGCCTGCTCAGAGATGAGCCCATTCTGCCGCTGTTTTTAAAATTTTCAATGCCGGCCATCATCGGCATGCTGGTACAGGCACTGTACAATATTGTGGACCGGTATTACATCAGCAACATTCCCGGAAGCGGTTCCGTTGCCATCGGCGGCATCGGCGTAACGCTTCCCATTACCTTTGTCCTGATGGGCTTCACCATGCTCTACGGCATCGGCGGAGCTGCCAACATCTCCCTGCGCCTGGGAGAAGGCAATCATAAGAAGGCGGAACAGATTCTGGGCAACGTCGTCATGCTGCTCTTTGTCACGTCCTTCCTGCTCAACATTTTCTTCCTGGCCAATGTAGATGACCTGCTTCGGCTTTTTGGAGCCACGGAAGGAAACATCGGCTTTGCCCGGGAGTATATCGTCTGGATCCTGATCGGAAATTTCTGGAACACCTTCGGGTTTGCCATGAATCACGTCATTCGGGCTGAAGGCAGCCCGAAATGGTCCATGATGCTGATGCTGGTGGGGGCGGTGACCAACATCATTCTCGATCCCATCTTCATTTACGAGCGAATTCCGCTGCTTAACCTGCCCGGCCTGGGAATGGGCGTGAAGGGAGCGGCGATTGCCACCATTATTGCCCAGGCGCTGGCGTTCCTGCTGGGACTGTCCTACTATGTCAGCGGCAAGAGCCTGCTGAAGCTGCGCCTGTCGAATCTGAAGCCGAATGTGGGGATCATCCTGATGATTCTGTCCATCGGCGTCTCGCCCTTCTTTATCCAGATTGCCGGCTCTGTGGTCGGAGCGGTCTTCAACAACAGCCTGAAGGTGTACGGCGGAGATGTGGCTCAGGGAGCCTATGCCATCATTAACTCCATCGCCATTCTCTTCTACATGCCGACCTTCGGCATGAACCAGGGTCTTCAGCCCATCATTGGCTACAACTACGGCGCCGGCAACTACGCCCGGGTCAAGCAGGCGGTGAAGGTCGGACTGATCGCGGCCAGCCTGGTGACCCTGTCGGGCTGGATCATTGTCCTGACCGTTCCCCAGGTGCTGGTCAGCACCATGGCGCGGGAAGATGCGGTTCTTCGGCAGATGACCCAGGACGGCCTGGTCAAGGTTGAACTGATGATGCTGCTGGTTGGCATGCAGGTCATTTCCTCCAACTTTTTCTCCTCCATCGGTAAAGCCCGCCTGTCCTTCTTCCTGTCGCTGTCCCGCCAGGTGTTCTTCCTGATTCCGGCCCTGCTGATCCTGCCCCGGTTCTTCGGACTGGACGGCATCTGGTACGCCATGCCCCTGTCCGATCTGCTGGCAACAGTGATCAGTCTGGCATTTCTGCTGTATCAGTTTAAGCTGCTGGATGAAAAGCACGCTGCTTCCGGAAAGGGCAGAAGCCAAGAAAACAAGGAATCCCAAAAGGAATCCGAAATCGAGTCGTTTGATCAGGATCAAGGCCCCAAGCTCCTTGAAACCAAAGTTTGACCAATCTGTAATGCCATTGTAACCCATTGCTTTTGTTATGGGACTATAGTAAACCTAATGCGGGACGCCATCGTCTGACGAATGGACCCAGGGTCCCCCCCCAATTGCTTGAAGCGGAGGTATGACATGAAATCGCAAAAAATGAAAATACTGGCGTTCAGCCTGTTCTTTGCGCTGGCCGCAACCGGCTGCACCCTGACAGCCGGAACCGTTCCAACGCCCGGCAGCACATCCGGCTCCCCGGCCTCCGTTCCGGTGAACCCGTCGAATGCACCAAATATCACAAAACCTGGGGTGACTCAGCCAGCGACGAAACCAACCACCACTCCAGTTACTACGACAGCGGCCGGATCGGGACAGACTCCGGGGACGAAACCTTCCACCACTACTGCCGGAACCACAACCGCGGGTTCCACCACGACCAATCCCATCAACCCGTCAGACATCAAATCGGGAGAGGCATACGATACGGCAACCGTCCGGGACTGGACCCGCAATGCTTCACAGGCCGCCTACTACCCGAAACAGAAGCTGGTGTTCCTGACCTTTGATGACGGTCCCTCCACCAAGGTGACGCCCCTGGTCCTGGATGTCCTGAAAAAGAATAACGTGAAGGCGACGTTCTTCTACTACACTCACGGTGATCTTTCCAGCCGCGCCGGCATCGTCCGGCGGACGGCCGACGAAGGCCATGCCATCGCAATACATACGGCCAGCCACAACTACAAAAAGCTCTACCCCGGCCGCAAGGCCAACGTGGAAGCCATTCTGAGCGATGTCCGAACCGCCACATCGAATATTCAGGCGGTCCTGGGAGCCTCCTGGAAGCCATCCGTATACCGGTTCCCCGGCGGCTCCTTCTCCTGGACCGGATCCACCAGCGCCAGAAAGGCCATGACCCAGGCCAAGCAGGCTCTGGGGAATATGGGGTTGCAATACCTTGACTGGAATGCCATGACCGGTGACGCCGACTACAACAACCGGGATAAATCCCCATCCGGCCTGGTAAAATACGCCGTTAAGACCACGAAGAATGCCTATGGCCACGTAATCGTCCTGCTGATGCACGACGCGGACCATCTGCCCAATACGCCCAAAGCGCTCCAGGGGCTCATTGACTATTACCGGGAGCAGGGTTACGAGTTCGGCATCCTCAAATAGGCATGGTCATCCCAGCTTCAGTCGTGCGATTCGATTAGGAAACTCTAGGAAATGAAAAAGCAGCTGCTGAAATTTATACGCGGCTGCTTTAAATCTATCTTTGACTTCCCTTCTGTAGGAACTAATTCCTTTTCATGGATCCCATTCCTCTGAATCAAGGGACCAGGATGATTAGTCTGGGCTGCCCAAAGTCACTACAATGATCGACTGAGCATGGATATCCCCGTATTCTTACATCAGACAATCCACTGCAATAATGCATCCGAACCAGAATGGTACGAAATCAAACGGATGTTTTGGCAAAGATCAGATGTACCCTAAGTTGCCTTTCAGCTGAGTACCCATGAAATTTTAACAGTTATTAACACATCGAGTTGAGTCGTGCTGCTCATATACCTAAAAATTTTCATCGCCCGGATCCCCCACTATGGATCCGGGCGATGTTTTTGATTAGTAAGTTCAAGGCAGTTGCAGGTTACTTTTTCTTACCTTCCAGGCCGCGGTTGACAAGGTCCTGATATTCCTCATCAACCTGAGGTGGAATCATCTCAAATGAATTGTCTACAATGGTGAAATCGTAGTAGCCCAATCGGGCGACGGGTCCGATCTTGACGATGTCTATCTTGCCGTTGTCCAGAATCACATCATCCTGTACATGAATCCCAATGACCTCGGCGATGATGACATCCACCGTGGTGATCCCGCCATTGGCCGGTAGTCGAAGGGAATGTACGATACGGCACTCATACTTGATGGGGGATCCTTTCACCATGGCCACATCGACCAGTCGTGCCTCTTCTTTTTCTAACCCGCAGTATTCGAACTTATCCTTGAATCCCTTGGGCAGCATTGCGATAGATGAATCATTCATCGCCTGGGCCAGCTCACGGGGAACCATGTTGTATACAAACTCGCCGGTCCGCTCGATATTTTTGATCGTAGTCTTGCGTTCCCCCGTCACCGGATGCTGATTGGAAGAAAAAACTACCATTGGGGGGTCATAGGTCAGATTTGTAAACTGACTGTAAGGGGCGATATTATCAGTGCCGTCATCGTTCCTGGTCGAGATCCAGCCGATTACCCGCGGTACCGTGCTGGATTTAAAGGGGGCGTGTTCGAGTCCGTGATCATTTTTCTCTGGTTCGTAAAACATAATTTCCTCCGTAGTATTTTTGTGTGATTCAATGGGAACTGACCTGATGGATCATTTAGAGAGGTTTCCGCCGCCTTACCTGAAGAGTAAATAGGCGATGGGAGTGGTGATGATCAGTGAAAGCGCAGCACGCTCAAACCAGATGATGACCAGATCCTTCAGGGGAATCGGGACTTCTGTTGCCGTTATGACCGGGATGGTGCAGGAGAACATAAGAATTCCGGTGATACTTCCAATGCCCACTACGAACCGGGTAATCATGGGAGCTTCAGTGACTACCAGGACCGGCAGGTACATTTCCGCAAGACCCAGAATAGTTGCCTTTGCTGCCAGCAGGGGTTCCGGAATCTGAAGTACCCACGTCAGAGGGTAGAACAGGTAGCCGAGAACATCGAAGACAGGGGTGTATTCAGCAAGCAACAGTCCGATGAGTCCAATGGACATCAGATTTGGCAGATAGACCAGGACCAGGTCCATGGCATCCTTGAGGTAATCGAGGATATTATTCAGGATTGGCTTGGCTTCGCTTGACACCTTAAGTCCCTGATAAAAAGCGTTGAGAAGCAGGTTTCCCTCCTGAATTTCCTCCACGCTGCCTTCTCCATTGTGGATATAGGTGTCTGGCAGACTCTTCAGAGGTTTTAATCGGGCGGTAATGGCGGTTATCGCGAAGGTTACGATCAGTGCGACCAGGAAGAAAATGTTCCACATCTCCATCAGACCCAGTGTCTCAGCGACGACGACCATAAAGGTTATGGCCACGGCAGAGAACCCGGTGACAATTATGCTCGCTTCACGAATGGTGTACTTACGTTCCTTGAATAGGCCATTGGTGATCATAATACCCATGGCCGAGCTCCCGACAAAGGAGGAGATGGCATCCACAGCTGAGATGCCCGGAGTGGTCCAAATCGCGCGGGTAACCGGGCGAACGATCATGCCGATGGCATCGACGAATCCGTAACTAATCAGAAAGCTGATAAAGATCGCACAGATCGGGATCAGGACACCCAGACCGACACCCAGGGATTCAAACAAATACTGACCGACATTGGGATCAAGAATCTCCTTTGGTCCGACATTAAAGTAAATCAGAATACTGGCGACGGCACCGACAATTTTGAGGAGGGAGAAGACAATCTCGGTGCGACTGCTCTTCCAGGTTTTTCGGATGAATGGCAGCGCTGCGCCCAGCAGAATGAAGACGAGTGCGTAGATTCGGGCTACGAACATGAAGTTTTTCTGGATGAAGGATACGATGATCTCCACCGGGATTGACGTCTTGCCGTTGATCGTTATCTGGGCAAAGAACATGAAGATGCCGATACCTGAAATGATTAAGAACTTCAGGATGTTGGCGGTGCTGACATAACTTGGTTTGCCTGAACCGGCGCTGATGGGTTTGCTGGTATTCACATTAATTTCCTCCGTCCGTTTTTTTGCATGATTTCCCCTGATCGGAAAGACGTTCAGATTCTGCTCAGACACCTTTTCGATCGTCTCCTTTTTTTTGTTGTTTATAAATTAATGGCCCGATGCCATAATTTTTCTTGAATCGACTGCTGAAGTACGAATAATCATTGAAACCTACCTGATCAGCGATTTCATTGAGACTCAGGTCGCTGGTGAGCAGCAGTTCCGTTGCTCTTTCAAGGCGAGCCCTCTCCAGGAATTCGGAAAAATTCTGGCCCGTCTGCTCTTTGAATTTCCGACTGAAGTAAGCTGTGCTGAGATTGCTTACTTGGGACATGACCTCAAGACTGAGATCCCGATAATAGTATTTAACAATGAAAGCCCGGGCTGAATCGATCGCTGAAGAAACCGCGTTACCACTTCGCCGGCTGACGATGGCCGCCGCGACTATGGAGATGAACTCATTGCTGGTCGCCTTGATATTCTCCATCGTGGATGCTCGGAGGATTTGGGAGGAGACCTTGATCACATAATCATTGAGGTCTCGTTCGGCCAGCTCCATCTGCTCCAGATAATCGAGGATTTCAAAATTATATTTGATCACGATGGACTTGATGGTCTCGCTGCTGAAGCTTTTGCTGACCAGATGCTCCAGAGTTGTCTCATAATAGGCTATGATTTCCGACTCGGACCAGTTGTTGATGTTCTTGAAAAAATTGTATTTGAAGCTGGGGAGCGTCTCCTCATCGTGTTCCAGAGTTGTAAAGTTTCGGGTCTCCTCGAACTGAATTACGCTGTCACTGCCAACGTAAAAAGAATACTCCAGCGCTCGGAAGGCTTCCTCATAAGATTTCCAGATGAGCTGCCAGTCCGGATAGACACTGCCGACTCCGATACTCACCGTATTGCCAGCCTTGCGGTTGATGAATTTCTTGAGGTCCTGGGCAAGCTGAACAACCATTCCCCTGGCTTGTTCCGGATCCCTACCAGGTACGTTGACCAGGGCGATGAGTTTATCTGTTCCAATCAGGGAGCAGGCAATGCAGTCCACCGCGGCAGTTTCGATGAAATCCTTGAGTAAGTCCAGGTACACCATTTTGATCCCGTAGCGGGATTTATTATCCAGATCCTGACAGAGCTCCCAGAAATTATCCACCATGATGGTCATGGCACAATTTGGATAAGCCATCAAACCAAATTTTTTCCGAAGGGTCTTCATTCGGTTCGCTTTGTCAAGATCTCCATAAATGAGATCGTAGATGAAAAAGGATGTCACCATTGTTTCCTCTATGGAGGTCTCGGTGGGATCTTCTGGAGGAGGCATCTCCCTTTTCTCATGGGTTTCCTTCCGAATTAATTCATCCAGAGTTCTCAAAAGGTCATCCTTCTGGTCGGCCATTTGGAAGAGCTGGTTCACCTGACCCTCATTAATGAGATTCTGAATCTCGGAAATGGATTTTCTGGTCAGCGCCGCCAGATACTGCGCGGGAAGCTGACATTCCCGGATTCTTTCCAGGATCGCCCGATAATCACCGTTATTCTCGTAGAGAACCGTTACTGCGGGCTCGCTCAGCCACCAGGACATCAGATCGGGGATCTGCTCCGGGGACGTTATGAACTTAACGTTGCATTGGGGGAACTGTTTGATAATTTGTTCGCTGAGATTACTGCTGACATTGATCAATACCAGATTCATCGGAGATCCTTTCGGCCAGAATGATTGGCCACATTGTTCATGCCACCAGTTTAACACCGTCCAGCATATCTGGATATTTTTCCCATAAAACCGTTTTCTCATCAACATCATCCTATCACTGCGAAAAGTCAGGGTACATAAAATATCTTGCCTGGAAGTTTAGTTATTTTGTCCTAAAAAAAGACTGATAAGAGAATGAAGCCTGAAGCAGTCTCTCAGATGGCTTTATTCCAAGTGATCATCTGTGATGGGGATAAATCCGAATGGTTCATCAGGCATAAATTCCTGCAAAAAAACATAAAACGGAGCAGCTCCATAGGGGACTGCTCCGTTTTGATCAATTTATTGCATTTTGATTTTCTTTATAGTAATTTCTCTGAATGCTTCCGGAGGATTATTCCGCCGGGTCCGACTCTTGGCGGCTGGTTTGTGATCAGTTCAGCTCGTTCCGGTCAGACAGTGGATTGAGGCCGCCGATGGGCGCCCGGAAATAGAATTCCCGCTTGCTGCCGCAGGTGGAGCAAATGCAGGTGGTCACATTGGAAGGCATGCCGTCCTCAATATTAAAGCCGGAGGATTCCGTGATGTACTGTCCGCCGCAGATGTTGCAGGGGGTATTGTTTATGATGATGAATTCGCTTTCGATGTATTTCATGAGTTCTCTTACGTTCAAAGTGGTACCTCCCAAGGGGCTGTTGTCGTTTCTTTGCTTATCCTAACACTGACGTATGTTATTTGCAAGAAAAATAGAATGAATATTTCAAGCGATGGATAAGGGCAAAAGTCAACGGGTTTTTGCTATAATGAATTCATAGTAAAAGGTGGGCTTCGAATATGTCTGAATTCATACGCAACGAGAACACCTCCTGGGAAGTTCTCAATGAACGGGTGGCCGTCAAGTCCACCGATCTGTCCGCACTGAAATACAATGAAATACGGATCACCAATGAAGTGAAGGATTACTTCCCGCTGATCAACATGGAAAAGCATGAACGCCGGGAGATCTACCTGCATTATCTTGGTGTTGCCTACCCCTGCGCCATCTATCTGGATTCCTATGATAAGGGCAGGGGAAAACTGCGTTGGGGCAGAAAATTCAAGAGTGTGTTTTCTGATCTGGTGGCCGGCTACTTTTTTGAAGGGACCGACAGCCCCAGCGTGCCGCTGTTGCGCTTTGAAAAGCTGGATGACATTAACTACGCTATCTGCCTGATTTTTGTCCGGGAGATTATTGAAAATACCCTGGAGCTGGACGAGCGGGTTCTGACCCCGCGGGATCAGTTCCGGGCGATTGAGGAGAATTTCATGTGGCGGATCGAGACCATGAAGTATCATGGGACCCGCTGTGCTCTGTGCGGATTTGACTATATCCCGATCTACGGCGATGCCGGGAAGGGGCGGACCCAGATTCATCTGCGTCGGTTTTCCCGGGAAGAAGGCTTCCATCCCGATGTCGAGAAAGACCTGATTCCGGTCTGCGCCAATTGCCATGATATCCTTCATGCCGGCATCGAGACAGAGGAACTGGAATCCCTGGTCCGGCGCAACCGGGAAATGGGACACTATTAAATACCGTCAGCCATTATAAGGTCCGAACGGCAGAATCTGCTGTTCGGACCTTGTTGCTGATGGCACGAAAAATCGACTGTCTGAAGCGATTGGTTTGCCGACGATGTGTGGATTACGGGAGTACCGGAACCGCTGGGTTGTATTCCCCGATCCCGTTACTGGATCCTGGAATAATCCAGATGATCCAGGTATTCTTCCAGCATCGGGGTGATGCTGGCAATGGTTCCGGCCGCGAAGGGGTTCTTCAGACCGGCATCAGGCACGAGTTTGGTGAAGGGCTTGCGGCCGGACTGGCTGCACAGCTCCAGATAGGATGCCCAGGCGGCTTTGGGGTCCTTGCGGCTCCAGTTGAAGTACTGATGAGCACAGACCTGAGCCAAGGTGTAATCCAGGTAGTAGAAGGGATAGAGGTAGACATGGAGCTGTTTCTGCCAGCGTCCGCCCTGTTCGAGGAACTCATGACCGTCATAGTCCAGGTGGGGGAGGTACTTCTTCTCGATCTCGCGGTATTTGGCCTTGCGCTCCTGGGCAGTGGCATCGGGATTTTCGTAGACCCATTCCTGCAGTTCATCGATGGACGCGCCGTAGGGAAGGAAGTTCAGCGTATGAGCCACATGGGCATAGAAGTACTTCTCCGTGTCTTCCCCGAAGAATTTCTCCATCCAGGGATGGGTGAAGAATTCCATGCTCATGGAGTGGATTTCTGCCACCTCGGAGGTGATGTCATTCAGCGTGCGCGGTCTGGCATCCCGGACGAGCCAGCCCTGGAAGGCGTGACCGGCTTCGTGGGTCAGGACATCAACATCCCCGGAGGTACCGTTGAAATTGGAGAAAATGAAGGGAACCTTGAATTCCGGGAAGAAGGTCATATAGCCGCCGTTGGCCTTGCCGGCCTTGGTGGTCAGATCCATCAGTTCCCGGCTTCGCATCAGGGTGAAGAACTCATGGGTGTGGGGCGAGAGCTCCTCATACATGTGGGCTGCAGCTTCGAGCAAAAAGGGTTCATCGCCTTTGGGGGTCGGGTTGCCGGTAAGGAACTTCAGATTGAGGTCGTAATTCTTCATCTGGTCGATGCCAATGCGCTGGGCCTGCTGGCGGTAAAGCTTCTGGGTCAGGGGCACGACGGATTCAGCGATCTGATCGCGGTAAATCCGGGCATCGGACTGAGTCCAGTCGGTGCGTCCCATCCGGGCGTAGGCTACGGGAATGAAGTTGTCATAGCCGAGTTTCTGGCCGATCCGGGTCCGGACCTTTACCAGCGCGTCATAGATCTGGTCGAGTTTTCCCGAATTTTCGGCAAACCAGTTCCAGGAAGCGTCATTGGCCCGTTTTCTCATGCCGCGGTCCATGGATTCCATGAAGGGCGTCAGTCCCGACAGATTGCGCTCCTCGCCTTCGAAGTGTATCTTTGCGGAAGCGGTGAGCTTCTGGTATTCGGAAACCAGCTTGTTCTCTTCCACCAGATCGTCGACGATTTCCGGCGTGAAAATCTTGCGCTTAACCTCAAACTTCTCCAGAAGATGCTTTCCGTATTTTTCTTCAAAAGCCGGCCGGAACTTAGACTCCAGGCAGATCCGGGCTGCTTCGCTGGGGATTTCCTGGAAGCGCGGCAGCTGCTCGTCCATGGTGTCCTGCTCCGACTTGTAGAAGTCGTCTCCGGTATTAATGGAATAACGGACAAAACACAGAGTGGCCATGGTGTCAAAGTGATTGGACAATGTGTCCAGGTCTTCAAAGGCTTTGAAGAAATCCGCTTCGGCTGCGGCCTGCTCCATTTTGACCAGGTATTCCTTCATGTCGGAATAGGTCTGGTCAAAATCAGGACGCTGGTAGTTCATTTCACTGAATGTCATTTGATCTTCCTCCTGTTAATACTGATATCATCTGGTGGCATGTCACTCTTGAATGCGAATTGTTTGAACAGATTTTTATTTCCTGGCAGTTCATGATCAGAAGCCTCATCATCAGAAGCCTCATCATCAGAAGCTTCATCATCAGAAGCTTCATCAAAACACAGGCAGCAAATAATGCAGAAGTGAGCCATAGGATCGTTCCACGATTGACGAACTTATGTTAGATATGCATGATACAATTATAATCAATAATTGTCCTACAATCCATGGTTCGATCAAAAAATCTAGATCGCTGCATTAACAGGGCAGTCGTCCGGCAGGGGCGAATCAGCTGAACGACTGCCCATTTACAGCTGGAAAGAACCAACGTATAGTCAAAGGAGAGGATATGTCACATTGTGAAAGGAGGAATTCAGCGTGATCTACATCGTACTGATTGTCGCCGGGGTGAGTCTGCTCCAGCTGGCGCTCGCCCGCTATCCCATTGGCGGGCTGGTTTTGCCCATGATGTCCATGTTCGGCGTCATCCTGTCCGTTCTGGTCCTGTTCGCCCCTTCCGGAAGTGGTCTGGGGGATTCAAAAAACCGGCTGTCACTGCTCATTTTTCTGCTGCTGAGTACAGTGACTTTTCTCATCTACTTCATGAAACGGCGAAAAGAGTATCAGGAAGGCTATATGAATGCCGAAAAAGTGAAAAAAAAAGGTTCTGACGAAGACTCTGAATAGGAAAAAGAGTCTTTCTTTATTTTTTTGGTAAACCGTAAATGACTGTGGAGTTAAACGCTTACATGGTGTATAATGAAACTGATTTATGTACAGAAACACATTTTTGTAATTCTATGAAGTACACAGGAGGGATCAATTTTGAGCAAAGCATTGGATCTGTTCTTAAAAGAGAACCTGGATGACCTGAAATCCAAGGGACTCTACAATGTCATCAATATCCTTGATGGCGCAAACGGACCGGAGATTACCATCGAAGGCAAGCGCCTGGTCAATCTTTCTTCGAATAACTATCTTGGTTTTGCCACTCACGAGCGGCTGATCCAGGCTGCCAACGATGCCACCGCCAAATACGGTGTGGGTGCAGGAGCGGTTCGGACCATCAACGGTACCATGGCCATTCACCGGGAACTGGAAGAAAAGCTGGCGGAATTCAAGCATACGGAAGCTGCCATCGCCTTCCAGTCCGGATTCAACTGCAACATGGGCGCTATTTCCGCTGTAATGGACAAAGATGATGCCATCCTGTCCGATGAGCTCAACCATGCGTCCATCATTGACGGCTGCCGCCTGTCCAGAGCCAAGATCATCCGCGTCAAGCACTCGGATATGGAAGATCTGAGAGCTCAGGCCAAAGCTGCCAAAGAGTCAGGCCTCTACAAGAAGATCATGTTCATTACCGACGGTGTCTTCTCCATGGACGGAGATGTGGCCAAGCTGCCGGAAATCGTCGAGATCGCCAAGGAATTTGACCTCATTACCTACGTGGACGATGCTCACGGATCAGGTGTCATGGGCAAAGGCGCCGGCACTGTGCACCATTTCGGCCTGTCAAAGGAGATCGATTTCCAAATCGGAACTCTGAGCAAGGCCATTGGAGTGGTCGGCGGATATGTGGCGGGAACCCGCGATCTCATTGACTGGCTGAAAGTCCGGGCCAGACCGTTCCTGTTCTCCACCTCGCTGACTCCCGGAGCCGCTGCCGCAGCCAAGGAAGCCATTACCATGCTGATGGAATCGGAAGAGTATCATGACAGACTTTGGGAAAATGGCCGCTATCTGAAGGCCGGACTCAAAAAGCTTGGCTACAACATCGGGAAATCCGAAACACCGATTACGCCCTGCATCATCGGCGATGAGAAGCTGACTCAGGAATTCTCCAGAAAGCTCTTTGAAGAAGGCGTATACTGCAAATCCATCGTATTCCCCACGGTACCGCTGGGAACCGGACGGGTGCGCAATATGCCCACCGCCGCTCACACGAAGGAAATGTTGGATGAAGCCCTGGCAATCTACGAAAAAGTTGGAAAGGAATTAGGGATTCTGAAGTAGAATCCTGAAAAACGAGCAGACTATATGAAGAAAATTTTAGTGACCGGATCCCTCGGACAGATCGGATCTGAACTGGTAGGAAAATTAAGAGAAGTATACGGAACCGACGAAGTCATCGCCACGGATATCCGGCGGGATGAAAGCAATATCGCCTGCACCGGCGGACCCTTCGAGATTCTCGATGTGACGGACCCCAAAATGATGGCCGAGATCGTGCAGAAGCACAATCCGGACACCCTGATCCACCTGGCGGCTCTGCTGTCGGCAGTTGCTGAAGCCAAGCCCCAGCTGGCGTGGACCATCAACATGGGCGGTCTGGTCAACGCGCTGGAACTGGCCCGGGAGAAGAACCTCCATTTCTTCACCCCGTCCTCCATCGGCGCCTTCGGACCCAGCACCCCCAAGGTGAACACGCCGCAGGACACCCTGCAGCGTCCGGCGACAATGTACGGAGTTACCAAGGTATCCGGCGAGCTGCTGTGTGACTACTACTTTAAAAAGTATGGCGTCGACACCCGCGGTGTCCGCTTCCCCGGCCTCATTTCCAATGTCGCGCTGCCCGGCGGCGGAACCACCGACTACGCGGTTGACATCTATTATGAAGCCCTGAAAAATCATTCTTATACCAGCTTCATTCAGGAAGGCACCTACATGGACATGATGTACATGCCTGACGCCCTCAATGCCATCATCCAGCTCATGGAAGCGGATCCGGCCAGACTCATCCACCGCAACGCGTTCAACATCTCCGCCATGAGCTTTGCGCCGGAACATGTGGCAGCCGAGATCAAAAAGCACATTCCGGACTTCACCATGCACTACAATGTGGATCCGGTCCGCCAGGCCATTGCCGATTCCTGGCCGGATTCCATCGATGTCACCAGTGCCCGGGAAGAATGGGGCTTCAAGGCCGACTACGATCTGGCGAAGATGACCACCGACATGCTGGAGAAATTGAGAATCAAACTGAACATCAAGGACTGATGGGATGAAAGATCAGTTTTTCATCGTCAACGGAACCGTACTGCCGGAGATCTTCGGTAAGATCATCGAAGTCAAGACTCTGCTGGCGACCCGCAAGGTGAAGGACATCACCGAAGGGGTGAAAAAGGCAGGCATCTCGCGCAGCGTTTTTTACAAATACAAGGATAATGTCTTCCTGCTCTCCGAGATGAGCCGGGGTCGAAAGGCCTCCATCTCGATCCTGCTGGATCACAAGCCGGGAGCTCTGTCCAAAGTCCTCGACCTGATGGCGGGCAATCAGGCCAACATCCTCACGATCAACCAGGGCGTTCCGATCAATGATGCGGCCATGGTTACCATGACGGTCGACATCTCCGACATGTCCATCGACATTAAGGACCTGATCGACAAGCTTCTCCTGGAGGAGTATGTCCTGGAGGCAGATATCTCCGCCATGGAGTAGGCTGTCGAATTCGAGAATCACCGGAACTGTCCGAACGCCCCAAAGGCAGCAGTTAAATAAAACACCCGGATCTTCCTGCCAGGAGGATCCGGGTGTTTTGACACCCAGACGGAGGATGCCGCATTTTGAGTTCCGGCCTGAGCGCAAGTAGCGACTGGAACAGCGGACGGGTCAGTCTGGCGTCATATGGGGAGGCTGTTCAGCCATTTTGGCAGGCACCATAAAAAAACCAGGCGGAATCCGCCTGGTAAAGAAGGGATCTTGTATTGTATATTCAGAGCGGGTAAGCTTCTGGGAGCACGGATGTCCCTTTATGGGCTAGTTGCCGAACAGACCGCCGAGAATGCTGCCGAGCAGTCCGCCCGGAGCCTGCTGCTGGGGTTCTTCCTCGGGCAGCTGTCGCAGTGCGTCATAGAGGCTTCCTCCGGTACGGTCGTTGATTTCATCCGAGTAGCGTCTGGTCAGATCCTTGACGCCGCGCTCATCCAGATGTTCGTTCTGCTTCTTGCGCGCCAGGAAGGCCAGAGCCAGAGGGGCAAGCATGGTCAGGATCTTCATGGTGTTGTTCTTGTCAACACCGGCTTCCTGTCCGATGCGTTCGGACACGCGGTCGGTGGCGTTGTCGCCAAAGATGTGGCCAAGAATGCCTTTGCCGTCCTGTTCATCGATATCCTGAGTCGAACGGTACTGCCGGTTGGCATGATTCTGGAGGGCGTCGGACAGCGAGCGGGCGCCGTCATCGCTCTCAACATTCTGGCCGAGCTGACCCATGATCAGGGGGAGTGCCATTTTAATGATCTGCTGGACTTTGTCCGGGGAAACTCCGAGCTTGCCGGCAATTTCTCCCAGGTCGCCGCTGAAGAACTGGTCCTGGCTGGGGGCCTGATAACCGCCCTGATACTGGTTCTGCATATCACGCTGCAGGTTCTGATACTGCTGCTGCTGTCTCAGTGCTTCCTGCTGATCGTAGTATTCCTGCTGGGGCTGCTGCTGGGACTGCTGTCCCTGGCCGAATCCTTTTAATAACATTTCAAACAGTTCCATAAATTATCCTCCAATATGTTGTCTATTGTGATGGGATCCTATCTATTCATGAAGATCCTCCGATTATTTTCAGTGTACAGGAGCGGGATGGGCTTTGGGCTTTTTCTGAAAACCTTTTATAAAATGTTCAGAGCTTGTTATTAATTGACCACTGGCCGGGGAACGGTGATAGAATAATGATAGAAATATAGAGGAGAGTGCTGTATGACCAAAGACTTGTATGTAGAAAATCGCAGAAAATTAGCGGAACGGATTGAAACCGGTTCGGCAGTGGCGCTGTTCAGCGGCCAGGCGCTGAAGAAAACCGCGGATGAGAAGTTCCCCTATGCCCCCAATCGCAATTTCCTGTACCTTACCGGCATCGCCGAGGAACAGGTCATCCTGTTCCTGGAGAAAACCGAAGCCGAAACGAAAGAAACGCTGTTCATTCAGCGCTATGACGAGCTGAAGGCCAAGTGGAACGGGGAAACCATCGCCCCGGAGAAAGCATCGGAGGTTTCCGGCATCCGGGAGATTCGATTTATCGATGAGTTCAACGGCTTCCTGCATCAGAAAATCCAGTCCGGTTCGATCCGGACCCTGTTCTTTGATCTGGAGAAGGATTCCTTTGAGGCGGATTACTCCGCCGGCGGACAATATGCCCGTAAGCTGAAGGAGTCCTATCCCCATGTCAGCATCGGCAACATCTATCCCCAGATCGCGGCACTGCGTGTGTTCAAGAGCCCTGAGGAAGTTGCTCAGATCCGCCGCGGCATCGAAATCACCCGCGATGGCATCCTGAACCTCTGGAAGAACCGTCGCCCCGGTGCCTACGAATATGAGATGGAAGCGGAGTTTGACTACATCCTGAAGAAGAATGGAGTGAAGGATTTCGCCTTCAAGACCATCTGTGCCGGCGGAAAAAACGCCGCCGTGCTCCATTACGTCAACAATGATCAGCCCATCCAGAACGGCGATCTGCTGCTGCTGGACCTGGGAGCCCAGTGGAACTCCTACAGTGCCGATATTTCCCGGACGTTCCCCATCAACGGCAAGTTCTCCGACCGTCAGAAAGAACTCTATCAGATTGTCCGGCTGGCCATGGAGCGCGTGTTTGCCGCCATCAAGCCCGGTGTGCCCTTTAAGCGCCTGAATGAGATCGTGCGGGAGACCTATGCCGAAGAGCTGGTCCGCATCGGTCTGATCGAGGATGCTTCCGGCGTCTCCAAGTATTACTTCCACGGCGTCAGCCACTATCTCGGCCTGGATACCCATGACGTGGGATCCCGCGATCAGGATCTGGCCCCCGGCATGGTGCTTACCGTTGAACCCGGTCTCTACATTCCGGAAGAGGGCATTGGCATCCGGATCGAGGATGATGTCCTGGTCACGGAAACCGGCATGGAGAATCTGTCCTTCGACATTCCCCGCGACGTCGAGGAGATCGAACGCATTCTGGCCCGCTAAGGAAACAGACTCGGCTGGTACGGAACGTTCCGGTCCGACCCGCAGCCCTTGAATCCATTCCATTCTTTTGCTATGATAAACTATGCACGAAGAAGGGAAGAGTAATTCTGAAGGTCAGTATAACAGCGAGGCAGATCATGGTGAAAGCTGCCGGCGGACGCAGGATGAACATGGCCCCGGAGTGCTGACTCCTGAAACCAGTCAGTAGGGAGCACGCAGGGACTGCGTTAACGGTCCGAGGGGTTGATCGATCGACCCCCAGAGGCGGCTGCTCGCGAGAGGGCCGTGAAACGGAGTGGTATCACGTATTCGCGTCTCCGGGACTTTTTGTCCCGGAGATTTTTCGTTTTTTCCATCCAGCAAACCGCAATAAGCCGGATCATTCCGGTCTGACAAGGAGACCATCAAGATGAGCAAGAAACCCTACTACATTACAACCCCCATTTACTACCCGTCAGCCAACCTGCACATCGGCAACACTTACACCACGGTGGCCGCGGACGCCCTGGCCCGGTACAAGCGCCTGACCGGCCATGAGGTTCTGTTCCTGACCGGAACGGACGAACACGGGCAGAAGATCCAGCGCATCGCGGAAGAAAAGGGCGTCACACCGATCAAGTATGTCGACCAGATTGTCGACGGCATCAAGGCCCTCTGGGAAACCATGAACATTTCCTATGACCGGTTCATCCGGACCACCGATGACTATCACGTCAAGTCGGTTCAGGCCATCTTCCAGAAGCTCTACGATCAGGGCGACATCTACAAGTCCGAGTACGAAGGCTGGTACTGCACGCCGGATGAAGCGTTCTGGACCGAGACCCAGGTCGGGGAAAACCATACCTGTCCGGACTGCGGCCGCGCGCTGGAGCGGGCCAAGGAAGAGTCCTACTTCTTCCGGATGAGCAAGTACGCTGACCGCCTGATCCAGTACATTGAGGATCATCCGGATTTCATCCAGCCGGAATCGCGCAAGAATGAAATGCTCAATAACTTCCTCAAGCCCGGACTGCAGGATCTGGCCGTATCGCGCACCAGCTTTGACTGGGGCATCAAGGTTCCCTTTGATGAAAAGCACGTTATCTACGTCTGGATCGACGCGCTGTCGAACTACCTGACCGCCCTGGGCTATCTCAATGACGAATATCACGACGTGGAGAAGTTCTGGCCGGCCGATCTGCACCTGGTCGGCAAGGATATTATCCGCTTCCATACGATCTACTGGCCCATCATGCTCATGGCCCTGGATGTGCCGCTGCCTGAAAAAGTCTACGGCCACGGCTGGCTCATGTTCAACAATGACAAGATGAGCAAGTCTAAGGGCAATATTGTGGACCCGGTGGTTCTGGCGGAGCACTTCGGAGTAGATCCGATCCGGTATTACCTGCTCAGCGAGATCCCGTTCGGCTCGGACGGAAATTTCACCAATGAATCCTTCATCCGCAAGATCAACTCGGATCTGGCCAATGACCTGGGCAACCTGCTGTCCCGGACCGTATCCATGGTGGAGAAGTATTTCGGATCCGTAGTGCCCGTTCCCGACACGCCGGGAGAGTTTGACGCGAACCTGATTGAAACAGCCCTGGCTTTGCCGGCGAAGCTGGAGGAAGCCATGGACGATCTGCGGATTCCGGAAGCCCTGTCTCAGATCTGGGCACTGATCGGCCGCGCCAACAAGTACATTGATGAGACCATGCCCTGGGTTCTGGCCCGCGAGGAATCGCAGAAGGGACGGCTGGGCACGGTTCTATACAACCTGCTGGAATCCCTGCGCTTCATTGCCGTGGCGCTGGAGCCCTTCCTGCCGGAAACCTCAGGCAAGGTGCTGAGCCAGATCAACAGTTCAGTCACCGGATTTGGGTCCCTGGACTCCTTCGGCGGAATCCAGGCCGGGGACAGCGTGGCAAAAGGACAAGTAATTTTCCCCCGCATCGATGTGGAGAAGAAGCTGGAGGAATTGGAAGCCCTGAGACTGCAGAGCCTGCCCCAGACCGAAGTCCTGCCGGCCATGGCGCCGCTTAAGCCGGAGATCAGCTATGAAGACTTTGAGAAGATCGACTTGCGCCTGGCCAAAGTCCTGGCCTGCGAAAAGGTCAAGAAATCAAAGAAGCTGCTCAAGCTCAAGGTTCAGCTGGGGAGCGAGGAGCGACAGATCCTCTCGGGCATCGCTCAGTTCTATGAACCCGAAGAGCTCGTGGGCAAGACGGTCATCGTCGTAGCCAACTTAAAGCCAGCCAAGCTCATGGGACAGGATTCCCAGGGCATGATCCTGTCGGCCGCTGATGAGGAGGACACCGCACTTTACCTGGTCAGCCCGGTGGGCGACCTTCCATCCGGCAGTACCGTTCGCTGATGCCGACCGGGCAGGGGGATGAGACCCCCTGCAGCGGCAGACAGAGCACGAGGAGGTGCCGTATGAAGATCTTAAAAGCGGAAATCCGGGATCTGCCCCAACTGGCAGTGATCTATGATCATGCCCGGCGTCTCATGCGCGAGAGCGGAAATCCGACGCAGTGGAGGGAGGGGCATCCTGCCCCGGAGCTGCTGCTGGAAGATATCGCCCGGGGACAGCTCTATAAAGTGCTGGAGGGGGATCAGCTGGTCGGCGGATTTGCCTTCACCGAAGGACCCGAGGAAGCCTATGCCACTCTGGAGGGGACCTGGCTCAACGAGGAGCCCTATCGGGTGATTCACCGCATCGGAGCCTACGGCGCCAAAGGTGTACTGCGGGAAGTCATCGCCTGGGCCATGACCCAGACCGACAGCCTGCGCATCGATACCCACGAAGCCAATGCCATCATGCGCCGGCTCCTGGAACGGGAAGGCTTTACCTATGTCGGACGAGTCACACTCCCCGACGGAGATCACCGTCGGGCCTACCACAAGGTGAACCCAAAGGGTGGGATATAATCCGGGAGTTATATGACAGTCTGTCAACAATGCGACAGCCTGACGGCAATACGACACACTGACTGCCAGGGAGCGCAGAAACAGGCGTTCCATGCCCCTCAGATCACCCGTCCCCGGTCCGATTCGCCGAATCAGACCGGGGACGGGCGCTTTTTGGCCTTTTCCCAGATTCTGGATCCGGGCACAATATGATGGAATAGTGCTTTGGCAGTTCTTCGGCAGTGCTTTGACAGTGCCTCGGCAGTGCCATCTTTCAGATCCCGGTGAGGAAGTCCGCTTCTTCGATCAATCCGGGAAGCGACAGAAACTGTCCATTGACAAGTTTCGTGCCCGGGAGTATGAATGAATTGAGAGCAGGCGAAGCGTCTGACCCCGGGGGTGAGGCTTCACAGTTCATCGCCTGGAATTTACACTGTAATGTGTTGAGGGGGAATCCACATGATTGACCGGTACATCCATGAAGTCCTGAAGCGCCTTCCGGACAAACTGCGAGGAGAAACCGAACGGGACTTGCGGGAACTGATTCAAAAGAAAATGACCGAGCTGGATCCGGCTCTGTCCGAAGAAGCCCGGATTGATCTGGTTCTGCGCGAGCTTGGTGATCCAGCCGGTCAGGCCGACCACTACCGTGGCCGCCAGCGCTTCCTCATCGGGCCGGCGTACTTTGACAAATACCTGATGGTGCTGAAAATTGTGTCCGGTGCTATTTTCCTGGGAATTTCCATTGCCACCATGATTCGCCTGATCTTTGCCCCGCAGACCATGGGGCTCATGGTCGCGGACTACCTGAGCGCGGTGTTCTCAGCAGTGCTGCAGGGCGCTGCCTGGGTGACCGGTATTTTCGCCCTGCTGGAATACAACGAGGTTTCTCTGAACGAGGCGGAGAATAAGTCGGTCTTTGACCCGGCAAAACTGCCGGATCTGCCAGAGAAAAAAGCGTTGATTCCCAAGTCCGAACCCATTGTTGCCTTAATCCTGACGGCCGTCTTTGTTCCATTGCTCTATGTTTCGGCAGAAAAACTGGGCGTCTACCAAAGCTTGAAACCGGCCACCGGGTTCACACCGCTATTGAGCGATCAGGGACTGGCTCCCTTCAAGAACATGCTGCTGGCGGTCTTTGCCCTGAACATCCTGATCGAACTGATGAAGCTGGTAAAAGGACGGTGGACTCTGCCGCTGGCACTGGTCACCTCGGCGCTGAATATCGTGTCTGCTCTGATCATTGTCTTCACCATCACCCGGATGAGCCTCTATCATCCGGAGCTGCTGCTGAATTTCGAGCGCTACGTGCCGTTTTCTTTCCAGCGCCTGATTGCCGGAATCACGGCGGTCATTCTGATTGTCACACTGGCTGAGTCAGCAACTGCCATCTACAAGGGTTCCCGGTATGGCCGGGTCCGATAAGCGAAAGCCCAGCAAAGCCAGACTCGGGAAAATCGATCCCGGTCTGCGGCTCAGGTCTGCGGCACAATAACAATGAAAAACGGAAGAAGGCCGCGCGGCCTTCTTCCGTTTTTCAGGGGTTCGGATGCAATTTTGATGTCAGAACGCGGATGCCGTCAGCTGACGTCGTCAGCGGATGCCCTTCCGGATCATGGTGCTGACCAGCATATCGTAGGTCAGGTCGGACGGAACCAGCTCCTTCGTTTCGATGGAGAGGCCGCCGGCGACGGAGGCCATCATGAGGGAACGTTCCAGATTTTGCTTCTTGAGATACTCCACCAGGAATCCGGCAAAGTAGTTGTCACCGGCGCCTTCGGAATCCACCAGATGAAAATCATGGGCGCTCTGCTCATAGAAGCGGTGATTCCAGAATGCGGTGGAGCCTTCCTTGCCGTGGGTGGCCACGATGAGCTTTCCCCCCTGACCGAGCCGGCGCATGGTGGCGCGGTAATCGGTCAGTCGGTCGGAGGATAGAAAAATGACCTGCGATGCCTCAATGAACGGCGTATAGTAGGGATCCTGCTCCACATAATCCTGCAGGTCGGTCCAGACCTCCTTGCCCTCCAGCAGAGGAATCAGGGGCTGGTTATATTCCAGAATATTCAGGACAACCAGCTGGGCGTCGGCAATCAGCCGGCGCAGACGGACTTCGTTGATCCGGCGGTGGTCCCTGCCCCGGGGCAGCAGGATCGTGATCCGCTCCCCCTCTTCATCCAGCAGATTGAAGTGAAGCTCAGTCCCGGACGGGTCCGGGTCTGTCACCAGATGGATGCCGCATTGCCGCAGGTGCTTTGTGATGGCCTGTCCTTCCAGGTCTTCGCCCAGCAGGGTGTGCAAGGTTACACTGGCCCCCAGTTTCTGCAGGGCGACTGCCTTGGCAATGCCGGTGGAGCCGCAGCGGTCATAGGCGTCCTTTGCGTAATATGTCCCTTTGGTGACGGGATTTTTTGGAAGCTGGATAATCGTGTCATAGGAGGCGCCTCCCATAACCAAAATGTCTGCCATGATACCCCCCCTCGTACGGTTGATTTCGATCAGAGCGTTTCTCAAGTTCGGATCTGGTTCATTTCCAGGGATTGACCGGTCCTGCTGACCGGGCGCTGAATGCGGAATGGCTGCCAGGTGGTTGTGATGTCTGATTCTGGTCTGATTTAAGTTTTATTCAAGTTTTATTCAAGTTTTATTCAAGTCTGACTTCGTATTATCCGGGTCTGGGATGAGATGTTCAGGACTGATTCCAGCGATGATGATCGGAGCGGGCTATTCATCAGCCAGCCGCTGCAGGAGGTCCTCATCCAGGAGCTGGATCTGATCGCGGCGGACAATGATGCATTCCAGTTCTTCCAGGCGCTTGAGCTCGCGCTGCAGGGACGGCCGCTGGACACCCAGCAGGTCGGCCCACTCCTTCTTGGTGAAGGGCAGGGTGATCAGCGCAGTGTCCTGGGCGTCTGCTTCTTTCAGCAGGAACCGGGCAATGTTCTGCTTCAGGGTCTGAACCGTGACTTCATTCAGCCGCTTGGTCAGCAGAAAGGCTTTGCCGGAAGAAATCCGGAGCAGGGACTCCAGAAAATGGACATTGACCTGACAAAGCTTGATGACAAGCTCCCTGGGCAGGGACAGAAGCTTCACATTGGTAATGGCGGTGGTGGAAAGCGGGTAAAATGTATGATCCGAAAACATGACATTGGAGCCCATGATTTCTCCGACGGCCGCTTCCCCGACATTGAAGTAGCGCCCCGAGGAATCAATCTTCTGGATCAGGACTGTTCCCGATAGGATGACGAAGATGGAGCGGCACTCTTCCCCCTCATTGAAGATGGTCGAGCCGGGGGGGAATTCTGCTATGCTATAATTGTATAGATTCAGCCAGCTGCGCAGGGCATCCCTGGTAAAGGTCTGGAACAGCGGCAGAGAGATGATTACGTCCAAGTAGTCGGTGATCAATTTGTAAGTCCTCCTGTCTGGTTATTCCTATCATAGCAGAACCGATTCATTTTGTTGTAAGAATAATGTAAGAACCTTTTCGGGGCGGAATGAGCGGAGACCGCATGGCGATTGGGATGGAATTTGCATTGGCATAACTGGAAAAACAAAATTAACAGGTGTGAAGAAAACTTTAAAACTGACAGAAATGGCCATATATCAGCAACGGATCTGATATTATGAACAATAAATGAACAAAGTGGTCGAATTGTTTACAATTCGTTCATCACTGTAAAGGAGACAACTTATGAAAATTTTTGATACACACGCCCATTATGATGATGAAGCCTATGAGGAAGATCGTCCGGTGGTACTCTCGGAAATTCACCGCCAGGGCGTGACCCATGTGGTTAACTGCGCCTCTTCCTGGGCATCGGTGGAGCGGACTTTACATCTGGCGCAGGAGTATCCGTTTGTCTATGCGGCCCTGGGCATTCATCCCTCAGACGGGCGCGACTACACGGATGAAGTGGAGCAAAGACTCCGGGAGCTGCTTCGGCATGATCGGGTGGTGGCAGTCGGGGAAATCGGACTGGACTATTACTGGGAAGACAATCCTTCCCGGGAGTGGCAAAAGGAGATCCTGGTTCGTCAGTTCGAACTGGCTCGGGAAGCCGCAAAGCCAGTCATACTGCATGTTCGCGATGCCTATGGGGACATCATGGATCTTCTGGAACAGCACCGGGACCTGAAGTTTGTGCTGCACAGCTTTTCCGGTTCGCCCGAGATCGCAGAGCTTGCTGTCCGCCAAGGCATCTTCCTGGGAATCGGCGGGGTGGCCACCTTCAAGAATGCCAAAAAGCTGCCGGAAGTCATCCGCGAAACGCCCCTGGAGTACCTGCTGACCGAAACGGACGCGCCGTACCTGACCCCGGTCCCATACCGCGGCAAGCGTAACCGCAGCGACTATATCCCCTATGTCATCGAGGCCATTGCCGCAATCAAAGGGCTGGCTGTGGATGAAACGGCCCGAATCCTGCATGACAACGCCCTGCGGTTTTTCGGAATGACAACCTGATTAAATAAAGAAAGTTGTAAAGAAGCCTCAATTTTTAGTTAACAATTTATTCATAAATAGAGTCGGAAAACAGGAGAAACCCAGGTACACCAATGGTTTTTCCTGTTTTTTTGACGGATCAAGGCGTGTTCCCTATAATGAATTCTTGTAGCCGTCGAAAAACGGCACGCAAAAATAGAGACAGAAACAGAAAAAACTGTTCACTATGGAGGTAAATCCCCTTGATACATATCCTAAAGATCACCACCAGCCTGGCGCTGTCCGCCGGCTTGATGATCACCTCAACTCAGGTTCCCTACAATCAGGTGAATCGGGTTCAGGTCGATGTCAATGGAACATCCCGTACTTATTTCACTTCAAAGGATCGGGTCGGAGAACTGCTGGAAGAAATCGGCGTAAAAGTAGGACCGCAGGACGAACTGAATGTCGCCCTGACGGATCAGCTGCACCAGACCGACCATATTATGATAGAAAAAGCGAGAAACGTCAGCGTCATGGCCGACGGTCTTCTGTATGAGAGAGTCACACAGGCAGACAACGTGGCAGCCCTGCTGAAGGAAATGAACCTCAGCCGAGGCGAGCATGACCGCCTCAGTTCTGAACTCACTGCCCCGGTCACCGAGGGCATGAAACTCATCCTGTCGCGAGTTCGAATCATGGAACAGACCAAAGTCATTCCGGTGGCCTACGGCCAGACCAGAGTACAGACCGCGGATCTTCCCAAAGGCGAAGAAAAGGTTGAGCGTTCCGGCCAGATGGGACAACGGATTTCTACCCGCCGCATGGTATATGTGGATGGCCAGCTGACAGGCGAAGAAATTCTCTCAGATTATGTGGAAAGCCTGCCCGTTGCCGAGACCATCCTGGTGGGAACCAAGGAACCGGTGGTGGTCAAAAAAACCGTCGCAGTGGAAAAGAAGCCGGTCGTCAAAGTCAGGAAAGCGCCGGAAGTTAAAAAACCGGTGGCGAAAAAGGTCAGCACTACCGATACCGATTCTGATTCCGACAAGAACTGGAAGACCTTCACGCTGTCCTTCTACACCAATCTGCCTTCCGAGAATGGCGGATATACCATTACAGCGACCGGTGAAAGCCTGCGCTACGGCATGGTAGCTTCCAACTACTACTCGCTGGGAAAGAAAATCTATCTCTCCGGCTGGGGCACCTTTACCGTCAAGGATCGCGGCGGCAGCAACTTCTACAGCTCCACCCGCCTGGATGTGTTCATCCCCAGAAGAAGCGGAGAATCAAACAGCACCTACCTGGCCAGAGTAAACAACATGGGCTTGAAGAAAATCAAAGGCTACGTCAAATAGGAAAGATCAGCTATCCGGGCACGGCTCACCGCCGCTGCCCGGTTATTTTTCGTCTGACCCGGTCAGGAGGGAGAGGCTGCCTGTCAGAATTGAAATTGTCTGACCGGAGGTAGGACAAACGCATCAATTCAAACAACATAACCTTAAAGGAAACTGTCCCCTGGCCATTACAGGCCAGGGGACAGTTTCAGCTTGAAAGGTGATTTTGGAGCGCACTTTCCCCAAGGTTTTTGTCGCTTTCTCCAAGATCCCTATTTTCTATTCAAATTTGCATTTTCTAAAGCGTTTTTCAAGACATTCTCGTCAAAGGAATTGAGCAGCTTAGCCAGATTATCTTCGAATCCCCAGGAGAAATCCTTCCGGATCAGCCGGATACTGCTGTTCTTTTTCATCAGTGGCTGGACCAGTTTGAACAGGGACAAGGCCATCTTATTGAGGATGCTCAAATTGGTGAACGCCTGTCGATCCACTGTCGTGTTGTCGTCTTCGTGGAAGGTATAGTCCAGATGCCAGTGCAGCTGGTTTTCCACACTCCAATGCCCCCGGATCGCGTCTCCGCCGAGTTCAACATCATTGAGACTGGTGATATAGTATCGGATTTCAGTGCTCTCTTTGCCGGTTATTGTGCTGAATATCCTTTTCTCGTAACAGATGAAATTACGAAGCCCCTGCCACTCCTTATCCAGATCAATGGCCTTGGTCATATAGAACTGCCTGGTTTCAATCTGACTGTGAGATTTTTCAGTGGTCTCGTAATAATTCTTTCCAGCTTTTCGAATTCTGACTTTATTCTTCTCCGTGAAGGATTCAGCGGCAGCCAGTGCCAATTTTCCCTGATTACCCTTCAGGGCACCAACATAGTTTCCGCCTCGCTCCATGATGATTCCGATGGTTTTGGTCTGCGTGTGCAGAGCATCAAAGGTGACGATGGCATTTTTGAGTTGGAGCATTTTGAGTGCTTCCTGGGCAGCGGGGATCTCATTGGTTTTGCTGTCGATCTGATGAGAGACTATGCAGACGCCATTGGAGGCATCGTAGATATGCAGAGTCTGCAGATTACGGATCTCCTGATCAGTACCGGCTTTGCGTCCCGTACCGCGTTCTTCTTTCCCATCAATGCACAGTTGACGTACCGATGATTTGATGCCCAAAGACTTCCTGAGGACAGCCATATTCTCCATTAGAAACAGTACAGTAGCCTTTTCCAGCTGCTCCGAGGCAATCAGTGAGAAGACCCGGCGAAACGTGTCATGAGAAGGAATCCCATTGTTCAGCTTCAGGAATTTTTTCAGCCACTTGTGCTTGGCATTGCCAAACCGCTCGATCTCATTCCAACTCGAGGCATTGCCAAGCACCGCCAGAAAGGCGATCACCAGGATCTCCTCGAGCGGGTAGTCGGTCATCGCCTGGATCCTGACATCTTCGATCTCCCGGAACAGGCGAATAAAACGCTTCATGATCTTTTGGGGAGGGGTGTACTCGTCAATGGTTATGCCGGTGGCTTTGATGACTTCCCGGTATTCCAGGATGGGTCTGCAAATCTTGCTCATAGCTGGTCCTCCCACTTCAAGTTATATTTCAATCGTAGTTGTCTGGTGACCTCGGGTTCCGCGGAACGGTAAACCCGGTCATTGATGCTGACCATGTAGACCAGAGGAAAAAGGAGCATCACGGTTGGAAGATCCTCACCAAAGTGTCTAGCCATTGTGTCCCGGATCATCAATTGACTCCGCTGGATCCCAAACTCTTGGGGCTTTGTCAGAACCGCGTCAAAATCAAGGTCTGGGAAGCGCCTGGATAGATAGGATTGTTTGAACAGAAGAGAGTCGTAAGTTCCATACAAAAACGAGAGGATGGATGCTGCCATGACCAGGTCACCAGCTTTGGTGAAAGTACGGCGCAGGCCTTTGTGGATGTTCTCGCAGATGGTAAGAACCGTTGTGGACATGCCAAACTCCAAAACAACCGGTGGCTCATTCACTTTGTCCTTGGGCGGGATCAAGCCATCTTCCTCAGTGATCCGACCCAGATAACCATCACTGACCCGCCGAACTTTGTCTGTACCTTTGATCCGCTCCGAATGGGCGGCATACAGATAGTACTTACCTTTGACGACGTTGATGTAGGTACCTGGTTTCTTATGTTTAAGCACCCAATCGGGATAATCAGCCATGCCTTCACCACCTTTTGTATTACATAGTATGTAATACAATTATGTGCTAAAAACCGACAAATAACAAGGGGAAGTCATTTGTCGGTTAAAATGAAGGCTAATTGATGCGTTTATCCTAGACCGGAGGAGAGACGACTGCGATTTTTTGTGTGGGCAGGGAAAAATCCGCTATAATAAATAGGAGACTTTGGGAAAGGAAGCAGGATATGATCAAAGAAATCATTGTGGTGGAAGGCCGGGACGATGTGACTGCCGTAAAACAGGCCGTTGAGGCAGAGGTGATCGCGGTCCACGGGTTTGGCATCACGGGCGAAACGATCCGGCGGATTCAGAAAGCCGGCAGGGAGCGGGGCGTCATTGTACTGACGGATCCCGATCATGCGGGAGAAACGATCCGGCGGCGCATCGAAGCCCTTTGTCCCGGAGTCCGGCATGCCTATATCATGCGCGAAGAAGGCACCAGAAAAGGCGATATCGGTGTGGAAAACGCCAATCCGGAGAGCATCCGGCGGGCGCTGGCTACTGCCCATGCCTCGACCTGCGAAGCGCGCGAGGAGTTCACGACCCGGGATCTGATGGCCCATGGCCTGATGGGGCGGGCCGATTCAAAGAAGCGGCGCGAAGCGCTGGGCAAAAAGCTGGGCGTCGGCTATGGCAGTGCCTCAACGCTTTTGTCCAGACTGAACAATTACGGCATCAGCCGGGAAGAATTCGAACGGGTCGCCGGCACCTTGTCCGGAGATCAATAAACAGGAGTATCTATGGAACGATTAAATACAAAAGAACTGGTCAAAAAATATGGCTTTCGATTTACCAAATCGCTGGGCCAGAATTTTTTGGTGGATCCCACCGTGGTACGAGATATCATCGAGGGATCCAACATAACGAAGGCAGATCATGTCATCGAGATCGGACCGGGTGTCGGCACGCTGACCCGGGCACTGCTCGAGGCAGCCGGTCAGGTAACTGCCGTCGAAATTGATTCGGCTCTGATCCCGATTCTGAAGGAAGAACTGAAAAACTATGACAACTTCCGGCTGATTGAAGGCGATGTCCTCAAGACGGATCTGAAGGCGCTGACGCAGGGAGCTCCGGTGAAAGTCGTGGCCAATCTGCCGTACTACGTGACGACTCCCATCCTGCTGCGCCTGCTGGAAGAGGATTTCCCCTGGCAGAGCATTACCATTATGATTCAGAAGGAAGTGGCCATGCGTCTGAACGCCGGGCCGGGGACCAAGGACTATGGCTCGCTGTCGGTGCTGATATCCTATTATGCCGATACGGAACTGATCCGCCTGGTCACGCCGGTCTCCTTCATTCCTCAGCCTAAGGTGGATTCGCTGGTCATCCGGCTGGATCGCCGCAGCCAGAGGCGGGTTGCCCCCAAGGATGAGCAGCTGTTCTTCCAGCTGGTGCGCCAGAGCTTTGCCATGCGGCGCAAGACCCTGCACAACACCCTGAAACCTATGGGCATTGATCCGGTCATCATGGCCGACTCTTTTGCCGCAGCCGGCATCGATCCGGGACGGCGGGGCGAGACCCTGACGATTGAAGAATTCGCCCGGCTCAGCGATGAGATAAAGGAGCGGTTGGGTCATGAAGAAAATCAATAGAAGCCTTTTGCTGGCACTGGTCTTTGTCCTGACCCTGTCAGGCTGCACCTCGCTGCTGAAGCTGACCTATCAGAATGAGGACTTCAAGTGGGTGACACCCGAAAATCTGGCCAAGATCGTGGTCCAGAGCACCCGCGACATCGGCTTTCGCTTTGTGGTCACCGACGCGGATACGATCCGGGAGCTCCATGAGTCCCTGGCTGCCGCCATGCCGATGGAAGAGACCAACACCATGGAACCGGACTACATTTTTGAATTTACGACCTATGACAATGAAGTGCGCAAGTTCTACTACACCTCCGGCGTCGGAACCCAGGAAGACGGCGGGAACTTCTATAACGACGACAAGGTCTACCTGGTACTCAACCGCATTGATGCCAGCCTGATCAAGAACCTGTTTGCCCTGCGCAAGCCGCAGGACTTCTTCCAGGGCTATTACGGCTCGATCCTGGAAGCGGCGCGCAAGGTCCGAGAAGACTTTCCGGACCGGTCGCTGGGCATCATGATCAATGAAGACAAGGAAATGCTCAAATTCCAGATGTCCTACGAAATCCTGGATTTCAACCTGGAACTTAACGGTCTGGGCATCCACCCGGTCTATTCCGACCGGGAAACGGACGTAGTGATGAACATCCGGACCAGGGGCTATAAGACCAACCTCTACAAAGCCCTGGTGGAAGTCCGGGACAACATCAACAAGAAGACCATCCGCTACTATATCCTCGCCAGCTACGCCAACGAGGCCTGGACGACCCAGGTGTCGGATGAGTTGCCGGAAGGATTCTAAGCTGTACCCAAGAGCTGCCCTCGCGCCGGAACCCGGCGTTGGTGTAAGCCGTAAGCCAGCTCAATCATAGAACCAATGGGGCGCAGCCCCCGTCAGTTCCATCATCTGCCCCTGAGGGCACAGCCCCCATTATTTCAATTTTGACCCAGGGGGCACAGCCCCCTCAATTTCAATCATCAAGGAGAACATCGATATGCCGACTACTTGCAATACCTGTGCCATGAAGCCGAACTGCCTCAAGGACAAGCCCTGTGAACTGCTTAAGCCGAAATTCGGAAAAATTAAGCACGTCGTAGGCGTGATCTCGGGGAAAGGAGGCGTTGGAAAATCCAGCGTCACCGGACTTTTGGCCGTTGCCCTGACGAAGCTGGGCAAATCCGTCGGTGTCCTGGATGCCGACATTACGGGACCTTCCATTCCGCGATTCTTTGGTGTCGAGCAGGGACGCTCGGGTTACATCCCGACCGAGGACCCGGAGGTAATGATGATGGCGCCCATGGTGTCGCGCCTGGGCATCCGGCTCCAGTCCATGAACTTCCTGATCGAGGAGGAACAGCCGGTGATGTGGCGCGGACCCATCCTGTCCAACGCGCTGGTGCAGCTGTTTCAGGAGACCGAATGGGGCGAGCTGGACTACCTGCTCATTGACATGCCCCCCGGCACCGGAGATGTCGCCATTTCCATCATGACTCAGTTCCCGGTAGATTACTTTGTGGTCGTCTCCACGCCGCAGAACATGGTGACCATGATCGTCAACAAGATTGTCAACATGATCAAAACCCGGGAGATTCCGATCAAGGGAGTCATCCAGAACATGGCTTACTTCAAGTGCGACGAATGCTCAAAGAAGCACTATATCTTCAGTCAGAACCCCTCCTCCCAGGTCGCGGAGGATATGGGCCTGGAGCTGCTGTGCGAACTGCCGCTGGATCCCGCCTTCACCAGATACCTGGAGGAGGGTCAGGCCGAGCAGTATGCTCACGGCAATCCGGAATATGATGTGCTAATGGAAGCCTTCCTCTCCGATGAGGAAGAGATCATGGCTCGCAACAAGGCCAATAAGAAGAAATCAATTCCGCTGTTCTAACAGCAGGCGCTCAGCGAAGAAGTGCCAGAGTCTCGGGAATCCGTAGTTCGGCATGACCCTGTGCCGGTACGTCCGGGAGGAGCCGCCGCCTCTGCAAAACCTTCGCTTCATGTTTCATGAAGAGATAGAGAAAGTTCAGACATCCCATGATTCAGGTCCTGAACGGGCGGTCGGCACCAATGAGTCGATGAACCGTTCCGGGCCTGAATGTTATTTAACGAATTTTTCCGTGTAAATATTTACAATGTGGCAATATGGCGGATTTATGCAAAATCAACAGCGAATCCGACTATTTGTGAAAACATATTCAATAATTAGACTGGCTTTTTTTGAATCCGAAGATTTAAATGCAGGTCATTTGCCATTGTGATATGATGAAATCGGGCATTGTTAAATCAAGGTTAAGTTTGGTGAATCAATGTTAACATTCAGTAATTTTTCTGTATGATAGAAAAGGGAAAAATTTCGTGGAGGAATACTACATTGGACATTAATATGATTATCTGGCTGCTCGGTGGTTTGGGGCTGTTCCTGTATGGCATGAAAATGATGGGCGACGGTCTGGAAAGCGCCGCCGGCAATAAATTGAAATTCATCCTGGAGAAAGTTACCAGCAATCCGATCAGCGCGGTCGCCGTCGGTGCTGCTGTTACGGCGATTATACAATCCAGCTCGGCTACTACCGTCATGGTGGTTGGCTTCGTCAACTCCGGCATCCTGAATCTGGTTCAGGCCACCGGCATCATCATGGGCGCGAACATCGGTACGACAGTCACGGCCTTCCTGGTTACCTTTGATGTTGATGCGATGGTACCCATTCTGCTGTTTGTCGGAACGGTCCTGGTGCTGTTCTCCCGGGCCAAGAAACGACGGGACCTGGCCATGATCCTTCTCGGTTTCGGAATCCTGCTGCTGGGCATGGAAACCATGAGCGGAGCCATGGCGCCCCTGAAAGATTCTCAGGCGTTCCGGACTCTCATCGTAGAAATTGGACATCGCTGGTACCTGGGAATTCTGATCGGTCTTGGCATTACGCTGCTGGTTCAGTCCAGCTCAGCCTCCACCGGAATACTGATTGCCCTGACCAAAACCGGGAGCATATCCATTGAGGTCGCATTCCCGATCATTCTGGGCGCGAACATCGGAACCTGCATTACAGCGCTGCTGTCCTCCATCACGGCCAATAAGACGGCCAAGCGGGCCGCTGTCATCCATCTGCTCTTCAACGTGATTGGAACGGTCGTGTTCCTGCCGCTGGGACCGCTTCTGATTCAGGCGGTGAAGATCATCTCGCCAGGCAGTGTGACACTGGAGATCTCCTTCATTCATCTGATTTTCAATACGCTTAATACCCTTCTGCTGCTGCCCTTTGCCAATGTCCTGATCCGTCTGTCCGCCGCCATCGTTGGACCGGAGGAGGAAAAACCGTCCGAGATCCTGGACCGCCGCCTGCTGCAGACGCCAAGTATTGCGGAAGGCCAGGTCATCAAGGAAACGGTGAAAATGGCCGAACTGGCCAAGAAGAACTTCCAGATGGCCATCGATGCCTTTGTCAGCAATGATCTGGCCAAAATGGATGAGATCTATCAGAATGAGCAGCGCATCAATACGCTGACCGAAATCATCACGGAGTTTATGGTCAAGCTCTCGGGCAGCGATCTGGACATCAATGAATTTGCCCGGATCGGCGATACCTATCATGTGATCAATGACATTGAGCGCATTGGCGACCATGCGGAAAATATCCTTGAACTGGCCGAAGAGAAGCATCGGAAAAATGTCGCGATCTCCGAAACGGCCAAGGTCGAACTGGCCAATATCTACAACTACACCATCCTGGCGCTTGATACCGCCATTGAAAGCTACCGCACCAATGATCCGAAGAAAGCGCTGTCCATTGTCCAGATGGAAAAACGCATCGATGATCTCCAGAAAGAATACCGCGACACCCACATCCGCCGGCTCAACGCCGGACAGTGCACTCCGCTGGCCAGTATCCTGTTCCTGGATCTGCTGTCCAACATGGAACGCGTCGGGGATCACTCCAAGAACATTGCCGATACCATTGCTCATATTCAGGATGAGGTGGTTTCAGCCTAAGCGAAGAGATCCATTATAAAAAAACGTAAAACGCGAAAAAGCGATCCGACCAAATGGTCGGATCGCTTTTTCATGTAAGTTGGCTGAGCTTGCCGGATAACCGGCTAGCCCCCCAGATAGGCTTTTTTCACTTCATCGTTGTGGCGCAGTTCCTGGGACGGGCCTTCCAGGTCAATCCGGCCGTTTTTCAGGATGTAGCTGCGATGGGAGAAGCTCAGCGCCAGGCTGGCATTCTGCTCCACCAGGAGGATCGTGGTGCCAGACTGGTTGATGTCGTGGAGGATCTGGAAGATTTCTTCCACAATCAGGGGAGCCAGCCCCATGGAGGGTTCATCCAGCAGCAGCAGCTTGGGCCGGGAGAGCAGGCCGCGGGCAATCGCCAGCATCTGCTGCTCGCCGCCGGACAGGGTGCCTGCCATCTGCTGGCGGCGTTCCCTCAGCCGGGGGAAGAGTTCGAAGCAGTGCTCAAAATCCTGTTCCACCGCGGTTTTGTCCGTGCGGGTGATGGCACCTAGTTCCATGTTCTCAAAGACACTCATGCGGGGGAATACCCGCCGTCCCTCCGGGACATGGGAGATGCCGGCCCGCACGATGTCACTGGCTGCCATCCGGGAGAGATCTTTGTCCAGGAACTCCAGGGTTCCGCCGCTTTTCTTTTCCAGGCCGGAGATGGTCCGCAGCGTGGTGGTCTTGCCGGATCCGTTGGCTCCGATCAGGGAGACGATTTCGCCTTCCCCGACGGTCAGGGTAATGCCCTTGAGGGCCTGGATCGCCCCGTAATGAACGGACAGATCAGTTAGCTTTAGCAATGTAATCACCTCCCAGATAAGCCTGAATGACTTTTTCATCCTGCTGGACCTGCTCCGGCGTGCCCTGCGCAATGAGGTGGCCGTAGTCGAACACGTAGAGGCGGTCGCACAGATTCATGACCAGGGACATGTCGTGCTCAATCAGGATGATGGTCAGCTGGAAGCGGTCCTTGATCCACTGGATCAGCCGGGTCAGCTCATGCGTCTCGCGGGGGTTCATGCCTGCCGCAGGTTCATCCAGGAGCAGAACCTTCGGATTCGAGGCCAGAGCCCGGGCGATTTCAACTTTGCGCTGGTCGCCGTAGGACAGATTGCGGGCTTTTTCATCACGCAGATCATACAGGTTGAAGATGGTCAGGAGTTCAGTCACTTTCTCGCGGGCCTCGTCCTCACCTTGAAAATACGGCGGCAGCCGCAGCAGGGAGGGGATCAGGCCGTAGTGGATGCCGCAGTGGCAGCCGAGCAGCACATTGTCGCTGACGGTCATGTCCTTGAACAGCCGGATGTTCTGGAAGGTCCGGGCCACGCCGTAGGCGGCCATTTTTTGCGGCTTGAGCTGGCGGGAACCGACGGTTTCCGCCAGGTGATAAGTGATTTCGCCGGATGAGGGAGCGTAAATGCCGGTCAGCAGGTTGAAGAAAGTGGTCTTGCCGGCCCCGTTGGGTCCGATGATGCCGGTGATCTGGTGCTGGGCGATGGTCAGGTCGATTCCCTGAACGGCCTTGACGCCGCCGAAAAATTTCGTAAGGTTCTTAACGTGCAGTATATCCATGGAATCAGGCCTCCTTCTTAATCAGTGTGCGGAACCGTCCCAGGAGCCGCTGCGGCTTGTACACCATCATGATGAACAGGATGACCGCGTAGAGCACCATGCGCAGTTCGGGGATTCCCTGCAGCGACAGGGAGATCAGGGTGAGGGCTATGGCGCTGACGATGGAGCCGCGGATGCTGCCCAGTCCTCCCATGACCACAAACACCAGGATATCGATGGAACGCATGAAGCCGAAGGAGGAGGGTTTGATGAAATAGAAATAGTTGGCGTACAGCGCGCCGGCGACGCCGGCAAACAGGGCTCCCAGGGAAAAGACCAGAACTTTGTAGAAGCTGGTATTGACCCCCATGGAAGACGAGGCGATCTCATCCTCGCGGATGGAAATGACGGCACGGCCGTGGCGGGAATGAATGAAATTGGAGATGACGACAACCGTCAGCACCGTTAAGGCAAACAGCCAGGTCCAAGTGGTGTAGCGAGGAATGTCGTTGAGCCCCATGGCGCCTCCGGCATATTCCCAGTTCAGGCCGATGATCCGGACGATTTCGCCAAAGCCAAGGGTGGCAATGGCCAGATAATCGCCTTTCAGCCGAAGCGTCGGGGCGCCGATGAGAACACCGGCCAACGCCGCCATGACCGCCGCACCCAGAACTCCGACAATGAACGGAAGGTCCAGGCGGGCGGTAAGGATGCCGGAGGTATATGCGCCGATGGCCATGAACGACGCGTGACCCAGGGAGAACTGTCCGGTATAACCCGTAATCAGGTTCAGGCTGACAGCCAGGATGATATTGATCCCGATCGTCACCAGATTCAGGAAAAGATAAGAGTCGATGATTCCGACCTGCATCAGGAGAAACACGGCGAGATAGATCGCCAGCACTCCGCCGGTCCGGATCAGGTTTGTTCGATTGATAAGCTGTTTCATGGAATCACCTATACCTTTTCACTGTGCTGGAAGCCCAGCAGGCCGTTGGGTTTAATGAGCAGCACCAGAATCAGGATCAGGAAGGCGACGGCATCCTTGAACAGGGAGAAGCCGGAAGCGCTGACCGTGGTCTCGACCAGGCCCAGGAAGAATCCGCCGAAGACGGCCCCGGGGATCACGCCGATGCCGCCGATGACGGCGGATACAAAGGCTTTGAGTCCGGGTGTCGCGCCCATGAGCGGATTCAGGGTGCTGTAATAAACGCCGATGAGAACGCCGGCTGCTCCCGCCAGAGCCGAACCGATGAAGAACGTGATGGAGATCGTCTGGCTGACATTGATGCCCATCAGTTCCGCGGCATCCTTGTCCTGAGCCAGAGCCCGCATGGACTTGCCGACCTTGGTCCGGTTCGTGACGTAGGTTAACAGCAGCATGAGCAGCAGCGTGATTCCAATGATATAGAGACTCTTGATGTCGATGACCGCTCCGCTGCCCAGAACATTGAGCTGGGCAGCGGGGAGGACATCCTGGTAGGTCCGGCTTTCGGGACCGACAAAGTACATCATGCCGTACTGCAGGAACAGGGAGACCGCGATGGCGGTGATCAGGGCTGATATCCGGGAGCCGCCGCGCAGCGGCTTATAGGCCACGCGTTCAATCAGAACGCCCAGGGTGCCGCATACGAGCATGGAGATCAAAAGAGCCGGCAGAAAGGGCAGGGAAAAGATTCCGGTCAGGGCAAACCCGATGTAGGCACCCACCATCAGAACTTCCCCGTGAGCGAAGTTGATCAGGTTGATGATCCCATAGACCATGGTGTAGCCCAGCGCGATCAGGGCATAGATGCTGCCCAGGGAAATCCCGTTGACCAGCTGCTGTATCAATTGTTCCATTTTGGTTTACCTCCGTCTTCGTCATGCGGGACTGTGTTTCTGTTATAAGCCGCATCGGTCATGTGTTTATTCTGTCAGGGCTGCGGCCGGTTTAAGGCTGCTGTTTCAGGAAATAGGTGGGAACGCCGTTCTCTACTTTCAGGATGGTAACGGCTTTGATCGGGTTGTGGAAAGCATCCATGGTCAGATTGCCGGTGATGCCCTTGAAATCCTTGGTGGCAGCCAGAGCATCCTTAAGCTTGACGGGATCGGCTGCGCCGGCCCGCTTGATGGCGTCTGCGACCATGTAGGCCATGTCATAACCCAGCGCGTTGAAGGCATCGGGGTCCTTGCCGTTCTTTTTGTTGAAGGCTTCCTTGAACTTGACAACTTCCGGGGTGGTATCGCTGGAGGTGTAGTGGTTGGAGTAGTAGACGTTCTCCAGCGCCTGAGCTCCGGCGATTTCGAGGAGCTTGGGGGAATCGAATCCATCCGCGCCCAGGACCGGTACGTTCAGTCCCAGTTCTCTGGCCTGCTTGATGATCAGTCCGACTTCCTCATAGTAGCCCGGTACGAAGAGGACTTCCGGATTTGCCGCCTTGATGGAGGTCAAAAGGGTTTTGAAGTCGGAATCCTTGGCCTGGTAAGCCTGCTCGCCGACAATGGATCCGCCCAGCTTGGTGAAGGTCTCGGTGAAGCTTTTGGTCAGACCCTTGGAGTAATCCGAGGTATTGTCGCGCAGGATGGCGGCTTTGGTGAATTTCAGTTCATTGAACGCGAAGTTGGCCATGGTGACGCCCTGGAAGGAATCGCTGAAGCAGGTCTTGAAGACATATTCGCGAACCTTGCCGTTGGAATCCAGGGTTACGTCATCAGCGGTTGCGGAAGCTGAGATCAGAGGAACTTTATTTTCCTGAGCAGCCGGCAGGGCAGCTTTGACGTTGCCGGAAGTGGCAGGGCCCAGGATGGCGACGACTTTGTCGCGGGTGGCAAGGCGGGCCGAGACATTGGCTGCTTCATCGGTCTGGGACTTGTTGTCCGCTTTGACCAGTTCGATTTGCTTGCCCAGCACGCCGCCGGCAGCGTTGATTTCAGCCACGGCCATTTCAATGCCCTGAACCAGGCCGGCGCCATAGGTTGAGACATCACCGGACAGTTCGTAGTTGAGTCCGAGCTTTACCGTGGAGCTTGCGGCGGTTCCGCTTGAGCAGGCGGCCAGGGTCATGGTGGAAAGGACTACGGCAACAAGAGTTTTCAGACTTTTTTTCATTGGTTGTTCCTCCGATTCATTTTTTTTGACTTGGGTATAAAAAAACCTCTATCCGGAATACACGGCATAGAGGTGCTTTTAACACGGTACCACTCTAAGGCTGCAGCTGCGTCACCGCAACTGCCTTTACGGGTTCAGGCAAACCCTGCCCGGTAACGGGGGCGGACGGTTCAGCTTACTGAAGGTTCAGCCGAACGGCTCGGAAAGGATCGAACAGCACGAGCCACCTCCGGTTTTCAGCTTCTCCGGATCTCTGGGGATGGATCTGTTGTGCAGTCGTTTTTCGTCAAGGCACTGTATGATATGCATTCACTTGATGTGATGAATGGATATTAACACTGTACTAACTGAACTGTCAATCAGAAATTAGATGTGTATTTCAAAAGAAGTCTTGATATCAAACGAATAATGAACTGCTGAAGTACCGATAATTTTAGCAAGTGACTGATGATACGTTTACAAAAAGAACACATTTATTGAATGATTAAAAAAAGGCGAAGAACCACTCTCGAATCATAAAAATCACTGGATTTAATAAAATATGTTCATTATGAGAGCTGCCAAAGAGAAAAATCGTTATTTCGACGCAAGATTTCCGCTTGCATAAACATACAACTTATTAAGTCATATCGGAATTGTATGATCCGACTCGCAGGAAAGGACGTTATTTGAAGAGAAATCCTCTACCTGCGAGCTGAAGTAACCCTGATGAAACGTGCCTCGCCCTCGGAGAATCAGTGACCGATACAGCACCCGGTGGTTGCACTTAGATGTTTCGGGCAGAAGAAAGTAGTTGGACGTTCCAGGCAAAAGAAAGTAGTTGGACGTTTCGGGCAGAAGAAAGAAGTCGGGCGTCCCGGCCAAAAGAAAGAAGTCAGGAGTCCCAGAAAGTGCGATGGGGGTCAGGAATCGCGATCCGGGCAAGAAAAGAAACTTTGAAATAACAAGCAGACGATCCGGGGATCGTCTGCTTCATGGTATTTACTTGGATCTTCTGTGAATAATAAGTGGATCTTCGTTGAATAACAAGTGGATCTTGTCTAGATCCTGCACGGAGCAATTCAATGAATCAGGACCTGACGGAAACTGGAATTACCGGTTCTCCGGTTCCAGACCCAGGGCATGGGCGTCATTCACGCCATAGATTTCCTTTGCGACGGAGCGGAAGACTTCCAGGGCGTCATGGATTTTATCGAAGAGCAGTTCTTTTTTTCGGTCGTATTCTTCCCAGCCCTGGGGGGTCAGCGTATAGATTTTCTGCAGCCGGCCCTCTTCGGATACGACACCTTCCACGTAACCCTGCTTTTCCATCTTCTTGAGCAGGGGATAGATGCCTCCCGTGGAGGGAGCCCAGTGGCCCTTGGTATGGGCTGCGATCTGGTTGGCAATATCGTTTCCGTTGGCGGGGCCAAGGGTCAGGATGTAGAACACGTAGATGGGCAGAATGCCCTTGGTAAAGACCTGTCCTACGGCTTCCTTTTCGGCTTTGACTTTTTTCAGGAGATTGAGCTTTCGTTTGTATTCCTCATGGAGTTCCTTCTCCATTTCCTTGATTGACTTGTCCATCAGAGTTCCTCGATGATCAACCCGATGAGTCCTTTTCCGGTATGAACACTGAGGGAAGGGGTGAGCTGATCGGAATAGGATTCTTTGATCCCTGCAAGCTTCCGGACCTGGGCTAAGACTTCTTCGCCCTCTGCCGGGACGCCGCCATGCATGACATAGACATTGGCCCCGTTTTCCTTCAGGTGCTGGCTCTCCAGAATTCCCAGCATCTTCTGAAGTGCCTGCTTCTTGCCGCGGGCCTTATCCACCGTATGGTAGATGCCCTCTTCATTGACATGAATGACCGGCCGGATGTTGAGCAGCTGACCGATGGTTCCGGATACTTTTCCGATGCGGCCGCCCTTGATCAGATACTCCAGCGTATCCAGAACAAAATAGACTTCAATTTTTTCGCGTTTTGCCCGAACCTGCCGCACGATCTCGTCAAAGGAGGCTCCGTCCCGGATCATCTGTTCCGCCATGCGGATCATGATGCCTTCACCCATGGAGAGGGTCTTGGTGTCAATGCTTTCAATCACCAGACGATCCTTGAAATCTTCCTGGAACTGCTGGAAGGCATTGAAGGTTCCGGAGAGTCCGGAGGAGATGAAAATGCCGATGATGTGGGTAAAGCCGTTGTCAATAAAATAGTTCAGAGCGGTATCCATATCGGAGCCTTCGGGAAGGCTGGTTTTTGGAACTTCGGTGTCCATGCGCCGGTAAGTTTCTTCGGCGGAGATGGTGACTCCGTCCTTGTATTCTCCGTCTGAGAAGGCGATCTTCAGAGGAAGGATCCGGACGAGGGCCGGGTCGTACTGATGAGGCCTTAAGTCGCAGGCGCTGTCCGTAATAATACCAATCTTTTCCATAATCATACTCCGTTACGTTTATTTTCTTTTGTCAGCCGTTGGCCGGTTGTTAGCAGTAGTGCGAATAGACACTAGGACCATGTAATTGCTT